>CAZJBG010000044.1:15897-17188 GCA_964543925.1 uncultured bacterium | reverse complement strand
CTTCCTCGGTTAAGAACTGCAGGTTACCATCACCGCTATTTACCCCGGCGGCGAACGCCTTGTCTCTGAATAAGCCCATAATGGTGCCGGGTAATCCGATGGTGACCTTTTTAATCCCGGCCAGCACCAGTTTGACGATCCCAGGATCCCTGCTATAATAGTCTACCAGGGTCATAGGTCCGTCCACATCCTCAAAGTGGAATTTACTTCTGGCAATGGCCGTGAGCCCTACCGAACCGCCCCCAATGGATATGCCAAACCCACGCAATGCCGCCAGGCCGCCCGGCAAAGCACCAGCACTTTCAGTCTGGGTCTCCCTGATCATACTGGCAGAGGCCGTGTATTCATTAGGACTGAAAACGGCGATAAGGAGGCCCAAAGCCACAAAAAGAGCAGTTGTTATCCCAATGAGCCTCCGGTTACGGGCGATCACCAGGAGGATGTCCAGCAGCGAGATGGATTCCTCCTCCTCATAGGCCATGTAGGAGGACGGCTTGCTCTCCGGAATATTCTGCGTTGATTGTTCGGGGGTATCCATATCAAGCGAGCAAACTTAATGTCAGTACAAGATGAGTTCCATGAATTTCCTGTACGCTCTAATAAACCATTAGGAACACTCACGCCTGAGATGGTTTGCTTGTCGATCAAGGAGATCGTTGTCCTGCATACAGCTAATTTAAATAGACTAACTTTTCCGAACCACCTGTACTTCTAGCCGCTTGTACCTTCTTCCATCGATAATCGGAATGCATTCCCTCATCAGGTGAGCATCGAAGTCCTTCCAGAACACAGATTCCCGTTTCCGGTGGATAACCGGCCCGGATGCCACTGTAACCTGGGTCACTGTTACATCCCATCCGGCTGGACCCATCAGACAAGCAGACGAGGGTGACACCAAAGAAGGTGCTCCACCGGGTTAAAATTTAATCGATTTTCTGTCAATGGTCTCCCGGATGTGTCTATCTTCAGGTGTAGTTATGATCCCCTCGCTCACCACGGTAGGCGTAACAGCGTCCCCAGGCCCATCGGTTTTGCCTAAGTCGCCACACCGACAACCATGATCAGGAGGAACAGAACCATGTTGAAGCTCCTTGGACGCCCCCTTTGGCTCACCCTGGGTATCACGGCCCTGACCCTCCCCTACAACGCGGCCCGGGGATACGACAACTTCCAGGTTGCGGTCTACGCCCGCGCCTATGAAGTGCGGGAAATGATAGATATGGACTGGCTGGAACCCCGCTGGACCGAGATCATGGCCCAGGTACACGTGGACAAAATCTACCTGGAAACC
>CAZJBG010000044.1:9599-15887 GCA_964543925.1 uncultured bacterium | reverse complement strand
ACCGCGACCTGATCCTGGTGGGGGCAGACACCATCGCCTTCGCCAAGCGGTTTTTCGAGGAGCGGGGTATCCGAACCGCCGGGGGCATCACCCTCACCGTCAATGAACGCAACCGCTTCGAGACCTTCTGCTACTCCAATCCCGAACACCGACGCATGATACAGGAAATCATCGAACACACCGCCCGTCTTTTCGACGAAGTCATCCTCGACGACTTCTTCTTCACCAGCTGCAAGTGCGAGCTGTGCATCGCGGCCAAGGGGAACATGAGCTGGACCGAGTTCCGGCTGAAGCAGCTATCGGAAGCCGCCCAGGAACTGATCGTCAGACCGGCCAAGGCCGTCAATCCGGACGTGAAGATGGTGATCAAATATCCCAACTGGTACGAACATTTTCAGGGTCTTGGTTTCAACCTGGAAACGGAGCCGAAGATCTTTGACGGACTGTACACGGGGACGGAGACCCGCGATCCATCGGGGAACCAGCACCTGCAGCAGTACCTCGGCTACCTGATCTTCCGCTATTTCGAAAACCTGAAGCCCAACGGCAACGGCGGCGGGTGGGTGGACACGGGCGGGATGATCTACGCCGACCGCTATGCCGAACAGCTCTGGCTGACCCTGTTCGCCAAGGCCCCCGAGATTACCCTCTTTGACATCCGCCAAATCGTCCGGCCCTTACGTGGCCCCGGAGATGCCCCCTGGCAGGGCCAGGTCACCAGCTTCGATTACAAAGAGATGCTCCAACCCATACGGCTCGCCGATGGATCAACCGTTGAGCCCACCACCCTCGCCCGAATCCCCGGCTATTCCTTTGAAAAACTGGACCGGTTCCTGGGTGAGCTGGGTGAACCGGTCGGCATCAAGAGTTACAAGCCCTATCACTCCACCGGTGAAGACTTTCTCCAGAATTACCTCGGTATGGTGGGGATTCCCATGGACCTGGTCCCCGAGTTCCCCGTGGACGCGGACATGATCCTGTTGACCGAAACCGCAAAATTTGACCCCGGCATCGTCAACAAGATCAAGGGCCAGTTGATCGCTGGCAAATCGGTCATGATCACCTCCGGCCTGTTGCGGGCCCTGGAGGGCCGGGGGATCGAGGATATCGTCGAACTTCAGTACACGGACCGCAAGGCTATCGTCAAGGTCTTCCGAGCCGGATTCGGCGGCACGATCCAATCCGATTCCGAGATGATGATCCCCCAGATCCAGTACCTGACGAACGACGCCTGGGAGGAAATCTCAGCCATGGACGGCACGAACGGCTGGCCCATGCTCATCTCCGCCGGTTACGCCAACGGTTTCCTATACGTCCTGACCATCCCGGAGAGCTTCACCGATCTATATAACCTGCCTCCGGCGGTCCTCTCACGCATCAAACGGACCCTTATGGGCTCTCTGCCGATCCGGGTCGAAAGTCCGGGTATGGTGGCTCTGTTTGTCTACGACAACGATACCTTCATCGTCGAGTCTTTCCTTCCGGAGGGGACGGATGTGCGCATCCTCACCGACCAGCGGATCACCGTGCTGCGCGACATAGTTACGGGTGAGGTACTCTCAGCCGACCCACCCCCCGCCCAGTCCGGCGGTTTCGGTGGATTCGGCGGCTTTGGCGGAGACGGAAATACGACCGCCTTCAGCACCGAGATAAAACCCCATTCCTATCGGGTTTTCCGCGGCGAATAAGCCAATAAGGGTGGCCCTAGGGGGCAGGGTTCTGAGTGACGCGCACCCAATCGACCAGAACCTTGCCCTCACCGGCCTGAATCGATCCCACGGTTGAATCGGGAATGCCGTAATAGGGGATATCCACCCCGTTCACACCGAAGGGGTAGCCGCCGCCCAGGGCCAGATTTACGATGAGAAACTTGGGGTTGTCGAACGCCCAGGGGCCATAGGCCTCGACCATGGCTTTCGTGACTTCATAGATTGCTGTGCCGTCGACCCGAAAGACGATCTCCTCCGGGGACCAGTCTACGGAATAGACATGCCAGTCGGCTGCATCGGTACCGTCCGGGTATTCCTCCCGTTTGACGATGGGTGTGTTGCCCGAGTAGCCTGAGCCATGGAGGGCCACACTTGACCAGGACATTTCACCGACGTATTCCATGATGTCGATCTCTCCGATGTCCGGCCACCGGCCGTTGCCCAGCGCCCAAAAGGCCGGCCAGTAACCGGAACCGAGGGGCAGCTTCATCCGGGCGGCCGCACTCCCGTACATAAACTCCATTTTGCCCCTGGTGTTCATACGCCCCGAGATGAAGTCAAAGGTTTTTCCCTGGGGTGTAACGAAACCGGGACTGTAACGGGCGTGGAGCACCAGCGCGCCGTTCGATGCGCCCTCCGCCTCGACGCCGGAGACGAAGTAGATGGTCAACGGCGAGTCTACGTAGGCCTGCTGTTCGTTATTGACGGTGAAGCCCGTGATAATGACGTTCCACTTGGAACGGTCCAAGGTATGACTGGTGAAATCGTCGAAGAAGATGACTTGGGCTTCTCCCGGCATGGGCTCGGTTTCGAGCCGGGGACCGACACACGCAGCCCCAACCAGTCCGATGCCTGCCAGAAGCCCCCATCTGATCCATCTGCTTGATCGCGGCATCCTTACACCTCCTACTATATCGTTATACCCCGGTTTCCCCTGGACCTATCTTGGTATGCTGACCTTTCATGCTCACATCAGCTGGTTCAAAATACGGGGAGAAGGTCACCCTTTGGAAGCGGATTCGCGTGCTTTTCAGTCGACGGGCATCAGATGGACGATATGCCCGCCCCCCGGAGCCATGACCGCCGTGAGGATGTCCCTAGCGGTGACAGTGCGGCTCTGCTTCACATGGTGGGTTGGGTTCTCATCGGAATCATCAGCGGTCGGCCGGACTCTCCCGCAAGTCCGGGGAGCAAGCCGGGCATGCTATGGCGGTGGGCCGTGAAATGCTAGTTGGCCCCTTTGTCTCAGGCCATTACATTGCTGACCGCAGGTACCGACACTTACCTACTTGAATTCATGTGACCTCACACGATTATCCCAGTGGGTCGTTAATCAATACGTTGATCCGATCCCGGTTGAAAGGTACCTAATCAGGCCTTCGGTAGCATTAGAGACTATTTCAGCAGCAGCATTTTTATGGATTTGCTGTACTCCGGCGTTGTCAGGTGGGCGATGTAGATACCGGAGGGAACACTTTGGTTATAAGCATCTC
The DNA here is from genome assembly GCA_964543925.1 of uncultured bacterium. GTDB lineage: Bacteria > Fidelibacterota > Marinisomatia > SCGC-AAA003-L08 > TS1B11 > JADFNF01. The sequence goes on along the minus strand of CAZJBG010000044.1, from coordinate 12,685 downwards.
TACTATTCCATTCGATTTGATGATCCCCCAGTCCTATGTGGCGGTCTACCAGCCTCACCACTTCCCGGCCTAAGATGTCATATATGATCAGGGTAACCTTGGTTGCCACCTGCAAATCGAACTGAAGAGTGGTAGACGGATTGAAGGGATTGGGATAGTTTTGGTAGAGGAAGATGTTATACGGAAGATTATCTACCCTGGCGATGTCCAGAGGGCTCATTAAGTTGTAGTAAATCATGAAGCCCTGAGTTGTGTTCATAATCAAGTCAATCTTACCGTCGCCATTAATATCTTTCCAGATGACTGAGGGGAAATCTAAGAGCCTTTTTAGGTTGACTTCCTTCGAAATAATTAAATTGCCATTGTTATTATTCAAAATCTGGATATAGGTTATAGCTCTCTTCACGGGGTCTTCTTTATTCCCGATAACGAATAAATCCTCGTCACCATCGTTGTCAAAATCATTGAACCTGGCAAATGTGCTGTGGAGTTCCAGCGGATTCGAATCAACCACGAGTGAACCATTGTCTTGTCGAATGATATACTGGCCGATTAAGAAATCAATATCGCCGTCGTTCTCCAAATCTGTGAAATCAATATTGAATCGATAGGGTAGCCAGTCGTCTGATTCTACTCGCATGTTTGTCTTTTGAAATTCTCCGGAAACATTTTCATAAAGCGAGATTTCGAATAGTTGCTGCCCCACAGTTATTAAATCGCTGTCCCCGTCGCTATCATAATCCACCCATTTTATGATACCCGTGACGCCGAGAGGGGGATCTGTAATTTCCTGATTGGTAAAATAACTACCGTGATTATTCTTATAAACAGCCGCGTAAGGTGCCGAACTGCTAGACCCCCAAATCGCAAGGTCGAGGTAGCCATCATGGTTATAGTCTGACCAATCTATAGATGCCTTCGAAAAACCGAGTTGCATGGATGGGTCTATCTCAAAAGTACCGCCCATATTTTCATAGAATAGGGTAACACTCTGATGCAGAGTATCCTTCCCTGCATATATGATATCCAACAGGTCATCATTGTTATAATCAATCCATTTGATATTGCCCTTGCCACCTAATTCCGGATTGAGTAGCAAGAAGTCTGTCGGTACTTTGTAAAATATGCCGTCATCTTGCTCATATAATTCAATGTGATGAAATAATCCTACATCAGTGGAATCTACGGTACCGAAAATGATGATATCTTCATCCCCATCATTGTCATAATCACCGAGATCGAAATCGCCCCCCCAATTGAGCTTTGTGAAGTTTGAAATTGTGTCTTGCAAAAAAAGTACGGGTGCATTTGCGAACGCCTCGGTATAAAATGTGAGGTTGAACTCATTGTACATTGGATCGTTTGCATAATCCCGGATGTATGGATTTACAGTGACGAGCAGAGTGTCTTCATATTCAAGCGGGACATCAGGTGTGAAAATCACGTTATAATAGGAATATTTATAGTCGTCCTCAAACTGGCCGGAAATAATACCGTTTTTCACGCTGTATATCTGGAAGTAGTCTGAATTGATGAAGGAGGGATTGATACCAAGATTGAATTTTAAAGTGATGCTGGCATCGATGGGGATATCCGACTGTCCATCTTCAGGTATAGACTCAGCAACTGCTGGCAACGGGGGGACTGATGGAACATGGTTGCCGTTCACATATGCCTTGATTAGATGGAATACAATTCCCCAATCCAGGCTTTTTATCTTTACGGTCCCCACATCGGGGGCGAACCAAATCGCGTGGTCTGCATCAATGACATTTATCCCTCTGAAGGAGATTCGGACGCAATTGTAGTAGGTCTCATAAGCCGTTACCACCGTTTCGGTCTTGCTTTCGAGAGTTGCCGCAAAGTGAAGGCTGCCACCAGAAACCCACTCATCACCTACATCGCCACCCAACTTATAGAGCAGCATTTCCTCGGCATCACCAGATTTAACATAAATGTTCCCCGAACTATCTTTTCTATAATAATCACACCCACGAGGCGTACAGAATTCAACATATTCCAAATCATTGATAACGATGGTACTGCCGATATAATCCGGAATGCTGGACAGATACCATACATTACCTTCCTGAAGTGGGAAATAATCCTGTCCGATGCTCGGCTGCGGAGTGAAATAGAGCAGAAATACGGCTAGGAGGATTACACTCGGCCTCATAGATTTTGTTGAGGCTGTTCTTTTCTTGTTCATGTTGGTCGCTTCAGCTCCCGTGTCAGCTGAGAGTTCCCATGCCTACCCTCATAAAGCAGCCCAATTATCTTGAAGTTAATGCGTATTCAGCATAAATCAATTGTAACGCTTCATATCTCAGACATTCCATACCGGATCCCTAGGGGAAACATCTCGATCATGTAGCGTCACCATCCTGATGGATCCTGGTATAAACAAGGGGACCGTGTAGCCTATTCTATGATAGTGAGTCAATCCCCTCAGAACCAGTAGATCATCGTCAGCCGATGCATGATCACCGGAATATTCTGGATATCCATCCCAGTGGGAGGGGCCAAAATATCACCTGCCGCCATCCTTATTGAATCTTCAAAACCCCACCAGGGCCACCACTGCTCTTGGGTCGGCATGCCCGTTCCGGTCCGCTTACTGGTTTGAAAAATCCATTCCATCTGGCCCATCTCCGCAACAATGCCCCCGGTAAGGACCGGCTCCTTCCACCAGTTCTGCGGTGTGGCGGTGATTTTCTCACCCGTTACGTAGTCCTCATGGTGGTAATCCAAACTGTACTGCCGAGTGGACCACCCACCTTGCACGCGCAAGCGTTTATTGATTTGGTATTCCGTTCCGAGCCGTAACACTGCATTGGTAAAGAAGTAATCATTTTTAAACAGCGGATCCCCAGCCTTAATGATCTGGTCATCATCGGTGATCACCGGCGCCGTGGTATCTCCCCAGGTCCGGCTGTCGATGATTTCCAGCGCCGCGTCGATGGCCACCAGGAGTTTGCCCTCACGGTTGCTGAATCCAAGACCAACCCGGCCAGCCTTGGTGATGCCCGGATCCCGGGGGATGCTGATTTCGGGAGCCGGATAATCGGGAATCTTGGGATGCCACT
>CAZJBG010000044.1:8853-9589 GCA_964543925.1 uncultured bacterium | reverse complement strand
CATATGGTACCGCTTATGGAACAAAAGGAAGTCCAGACGGGATTCTTCGGGGCCATCTATGGATATCCCCAGCCGGTACTGAGCCAGCTTGCCGTTCTGACGCAGCTTCGTAGCACCGGGATACAGCAGAGGAATCCCATCGACACCGTGCAAAGTGACGGCATCGACACCCACACCAACCGATAATCCCTTGCCGGGGAACTGTATGGCGGCAATCCCGGATAGGGGCCAATTCAGCTCACTCATTTGCAGGGGACCATTCCACAGCCCGGTTTCAGGGTCCCAAAACTGTCTGGTATGGGATCTGTGACGTAAATGCTCCAGAGATAGGGCGAGTCCGGTGGTCAAACGTATACGCCCGCCGGCGACCACGGTGTGTTTGACCGCTCCAGTGGGTGCGGCCTGTACCATGCTCCCCTCCAATGCGCTTCCCGTGGGGGCCAACCAAACGGCGAGACCATTACGTTGACTCCAACTGTCCCGGTAGGGTGCCAGGTAGAACAGGTTCCTGTCCAGCGCAGTGATGCGGGCGGGATTTAGGAATCCATCGGCGAGGTCATCATCAAGGGCGATGGTGATGCCCCCCATACCGGCGTTATAGGAAGGCGCCAGAATGAATTGCTGGGTAGCGATCAGTGGCAGAGTCTTGACGCTGATCGTTTGCCCCGCAAGATGCAAGGGGCTGAGAGCCAAAGCGGCCCCGCAAGTGAGCATGGTCGTTAGCGTTTTCATGTGA
>CAZJBG010000044.1:5629-8843 GCA_964543925.1 uncultured bacterium | reverse complement strand
TCATGTGATTCTCCCTTGGTTAAAAGACGGCGCTTCCGTGAATGGCCCACGGCGGCACTCCGGATCGGCCGACAACGTTTAAGGGTTGTCGGTTATCACCGAGCCATCGTAGACAGCATCTTGCGGCGCCTTGTTCACATGAATGATCAGGGTGTCGAAATCATCCCCCATGGCCTGGGCAATGGGGGAGAGATCAAACTGCAACGTATCATGGATAACGGCTTCGCAAGCGTCTCCATTGGCATCATGAACGAGCGTTGTAAACATTTGGGGCGGATAGCTTTCTGCGATCATATCGGAACCAATAAGGGCAAACTTGTGCTCTTCGCATCCACCCGGATAGGTCACAAAGGCAAAAAGAATACTCTTATCAATAGCGACACGATCAATGTCAAAGGGATCCCCTGGATCCTCAAGATATTGGTTGAAGGTTTCCCCTTTTGTCAGATTGATTTTGTCTGCTTGCAGGTCAGGCTCCAGCCCCTCAGTCTGCGGTCCTGTCACACACCCGACAGCGAGGAATGCCACGGTAAGTCCTATCGTTTTCCATAGAGGTTTAATCACTTAGGTCTCCTATACGATTCGAGGTTAACAAAATATCCTTTAGGTTATTCATCACACGCCATGCGTTGCCCGCAAAGGACATGCCATGGAGACACCGTCCGGCAGGCGGGATGATCTGGGGGAACAGGGCGAACCGACTGAGGGGAGACGGAAATGGGGCAATCGGAGGGTAGGGGAAAAAATCGATCAGGAACTTCAGCCGTCAACTGAAGGTCACAAAAGCCTCAAATAACTGAAGGTTTTATCAGAAAGCTGATGCTGAACATGGCGGCAGATTGAACGGAGTGTAACTGAAAGCGGGGCGATTTTCTCCCCGAACCCGGTCATCGCTCATACTTGATCCCCACCTCTATCATCGTCTTATCGTAGTAGCGTTGGTTAAAAACGGTCTCATTCTCCAGTCGGCTGATTTGCAGGTAGCCAATGCTCCCGCCTCTCAGCACCTGTTCCAGACGAACATGAGCCAGATTTTGGACCTGTTCCTCCGGGTCACGATACCTGCTCTCCCCGCCGAGATCCGGGTAGGCGTAGTCCTTGTCTAATAACTGGAACACAACGTGGTAAAAAGTCGATGGCCGCAGCTGGCCGGAAACGTAGACCTGGAAACTCAGCGAGGTGTACGCACCGATGGCACTGTTCGAGTGAATATTGCCAAACCCGACCTGCCCGCCAATGATCGTTTTCCCCCAATAGCGCAGGTGCAAAAGCCCCTCCATCCCCCGGTCTTTCTGGGGATAGTCCAGGAGGATCAGGGAAGTGTCATCCACCACGCCCACGGCGTTGAAATCCGTATGGATGATCTGGCTCCCGGTGACGACCCCCTCGAGAAATATCTTCGAGGTGATATTGTATCTTCCCCTGATCTCCAGGTTGTCCTCCCCGAACCTGAACCGCTCTATGGCCTCAAGCGTTTTCTTTCTATATCGATAACCGAACCATCCTGTATACCGAGCTGTGGGGGAGAACCGAATAAAAGCATCGTAATCGGTCCAGGCATATGACCCGGCGCGGTCGTAAAACGATTTTTGAAAATGACTCAAGTTGCCTTGAAGGAGTATCGCCCTGGAAATCCGATATCGAACCCCCAAATCGGCGTTGACGAGCAGTTGAGACTCCTCGGTCAGGACGGCGTCCAAATTGAGCTGACCTAACAGTTCCCCGGAAACATTCAGACGCTCGGCCTGCTGCTCATGACGCATACGCCCGCGTAAGGTGAGACCGAATGTGGGCTCTGGAGCATCCAGGGACTCCCGGACATTGGAATCGAAATAGGTGGCCGTTTGAATCTGGCCGTCCACGGCTTCCAGGGTGGAATATCCGCCACCGAGCGCCAGTAATAACAGCGCTAAACAGTGGTGATTCTTTTTAATAGAGCAGCTCTGCCTGGAGCCGTTGAAGGAGCAGTTGATACTGCCGGCGTTTGTCTTTGAGCCGATTGATGACGTTCTCAAAAGGATCTATACCCAGCCGCACATCGGTTTCCCCTGAAAGGATCGGATTATGATCAAGGGGACTCGGCTGACTGCTTTGACTTTTATCCGCGATTTCAACCCTCATGCCTGCATTGTCAAACGTCAGATCTTCTGCCTCGGCATAGTTGTCTCGCCCGCTGGCGCTGGCGGCCCTCTGGGAGCCGACCGCGGCAAGATCGAGGTTGGATGCCAGCTGATAACCCAGGTCACGATGGAACTCATTCAGGCGGTTGAGTAAGGCAATCTCGGTCTCCTTCTCTGCCAGTAGCGAGTCGATCAACACCAGTTTAGCCTGAACAACCGACTGTAAATCCTCGAGTACAATATGTTTGAGGGCTTCATGCTCGTAGGGACTGTCGATGATGGACGTATAGTCCGGCAAGTCGAACACATCATTGCTCTGATTCATCAAGCGCCGTCCGATGGTGATCGCCTGCTCTTTTTCCGACGCCGTTAGTCTGCTCTGCTGTTCAGCATCGAGTAGGATTTGCTGATAGACCTGCTTAAGTGCCGAAAAAGCCTCTGCCCGTTGCGCCTTTAACCCGGTGATCGTATCCCGAACCTGACGTAGCGAATCGGCCAGTTCCACCTGGTGTGAACTTTTACGAGCAATACGTAACTCGATAATCCAGCCGTTGTACCAGGCTTGGCTGGCCTGTAGCTCCTGGACTTCAACACCCAGTTTTCCATGCTGCTCGATCCAGCGACTCTCCGATGCACTGGCCCCTTCTACCCGCGCCTCAATAGCGAGGTAATGTCTCCACTGCGCTTCCAGGTCCTGCGTCCACGCTAAACCCGGCATAAGTAGCAATAGAATGACCATCGCCGGCCGGATCACCGCCCAGCTATGAGCGCCTGGCTTCATAGGGTATTCGTATCCTCCAACTCGTCTCCCCGTGTGTCCTCAGGATTGTTTCCCCCGGCATACAAACCGTATTTCTCCAGCTTGTAGTAAAGGGTGCTGGTCTTGATACCCAGCATCCTGGCCGCCTTTTGCTTGACGCCGCCTGATTTGTCCAGGGCATTCTTGATCATCCGGTACTCCGTATCTTCCAGCACCTCCGACAGGTTGCCCCTGCTCTCGGCTGATATTTCGGTGTCCTCATCGAAATAGATGTCGTCTGCCGTAATGACCCCACTGTCAAAAAATATGAGGATACGCTCCAAAAGGTTCTCCA
>CAZJBG010000044.1:3583-5619 GCA_964543925.1 uncultured bacterium | reverse complement strand
CCAGCTCCCTGATGTTCCCTGGCCAGGTGTACCGCTGCAATTTTTCTACGGCCTCAGCACTGATGTCCGGCATTTCCCGTTCCAGGCTTCGGCACTTCACGTCAATAAGATAATCGATCAGGGCGGGAATATCCGACTGTCGCTCTCGTAATGGTGGCACGTGGATCGGCAGTACGTTGATCCGGAAATAAAGGTCCTCACGAAACCGCTTCGTCTTGATCGCCCGCTTCAGGTTCCGGTTCGTCGCGGCGATCACACGCACATCGGTGGAGATTTCTCCCGTTCCCCCCAGGCGCTGAAAAGACTGCCGCTGCAACACTCTGAGGAGTTTGATCTGGAGCTGGGGCGATATTTCTCCGATCTCATCCAGCAGGATCGTGCCCCCATCCGCCTGTTCGAAGATGCCTTTATGTGTTCTTATGGCGCCGGTAAATGATCCCTTTTCATGGCCGAATAACTCACTCTCAAGCAGGGTATCGGTAAATGCGCCACAATTGACCGCCAGGAACACCTGCTCCCTTCGGCTGCTTTCATTGTGGATCGCGCGGGATATCAATTCCTTACCCGTACCGCTCTCACCGGTGATGAGCACCGGGCTGTCCACCCTGGCTACCTGCCTGATCCGTTTCTGAATCTCCGCCATCGCGGGCGACGATCCAACCATCCCGTAAAAGGTGGGGATGGCCTCACTTTTGACCTCGGTGACCGGCTGGCCGGCGAGGACGTCCGAGACCTTTGCCTTCAGTTCGTCGATGGAAAACGGTTTGGCAATGAAATCCCTGGCGCCGGATTTCAGCGCGCTCACTGCCAGATCGATGGTGCCATAGGCCGAAATGAGAATGACCGGTAGCGAGGGACTCGCCTCCAGGAAATCGTGCAGGAGACGCATCCCGCTCCTGCCCGGCAACTTCAGATCGGTAATCACCAGGCTGGGACGATGGGTCTGAAAGAGGCGCTTGCCCTCCAGACCGTCTGCCGCAGAGATCACGGTGTAACCTTCCTTTTCCAGAACCGTCTGGATGCCTTCCCGCATGGTCTGGTCATCCTCGATGACCAGAATGGTATATCCCTTGGTTTTCCTCATCCTATTTCTCGGGGAACCTCAACGTGAACGTGGTCCCTTGACCTGCTACACTGTTGACAAGAATCGTGCCATTCATTTCGTCGATGATGTTTTTTACAATGGTCAATCCCAGGCCATACCCCTTCTCATGGGTCGTAAAATAGGGATCGTAGATATGCTCAAGGTCCGCCTGCGGAATACCCCGGCCATTATCCGCTATCATCACACTCACCACATGATCCCGGCTATCGATAGTGATACCGATATGGCTATTCCGGTCCACAGCCTCCAGGCTGTTCTTCAACAAATTTACGAAAACTCGCCTGAGTTTGGACTCATCTCCCAGTACGACACCCCTGCCTGATATTTGATATGCTACGTCCTTCTGCCTGATTTCCGGTTGGAGGATCCGGAGGATATCCTCAAAGATCAACTCCACCTGGAGCGGCTCCAGATGACTTTTAAGCGGTTTGGCGTAATCGAGGTATTCCAAAACGATCTGCTTCAGATGGCGGAGTTCCCTGGTGACCTTTTCAAGATAGGCTCGATGATCGGCCACCTCTTCCCCATCGGCCTCCCCGGATAACGACTCCTCCAACAATCCGGTATAGATCTCCATCCCTCCCAGTGGATTCTTGATCTCATGGGCGATGCCCGACAAAAGCTGCTTCATGGATGCCTCATGCTGCCTCACTTCGGTATGCATCTCAGAGAGGGCCCGATTCAGATCACCGAACTCATCGGTCCGGCCCAGGTCCACCGGATCGGAATGTATATTCTTCTGTATCGACTTCGCATAGGCGGAAAGCTCCATGACCGGGCGAATCAGCGAGCGCGAAAAGACCGCGGCCAGGCTGACCGCAATGATAACCGATACCAGCACGATCCAGAAAAGGCTCCCGACAATCTGATCGATAACCGTCATGAAATCAGCGCCGCCCCAAACAACCAGAATCAGGGGTGCGGTCGCTCC
>CAZJBG010000044.1:0-3573 GCA_964543925.1 uncultured bacterium | reverse complement strand
CCTCCATTGATACGGCCGCAGCTTTGAAATATTCACCCTCGGACAACCGGTACAATTCGGACACGGCACGTCCCACCGGGTACTGTAGATTCGAGAGAGTCTGTAGAAAAACGGTGATGTCCGGTTGATCCGCTCGCGTGACGCTGCTTCTCGCCAGTTCAGCGCCTCCCGGCGCGTAAACGGCCAGCCCCTCAATACCATCGACCAGAAAAGCCGACAGATCTCGTTCCAGCGTCGCCCTGACCGTAGCCAGAGCCGGCTCCCTGGCAAGGTTGGCCAACAAATCTTTCCGCAGCTGGTGGGCGGCTATTTCCGCGGTACTCAGCAGTCGCTTGTCCAGTTCATCCTCAAGCGCACTGCGGGTATACCAGTACAAGGGTATGGACAGCGCAAGAAAGGAGACAATCAGGATGCCGACGGCGAGAGAGAGGATCCGGGGACGAAGTTTCATTTTATCTTAATGGCTCACCTGATTCCGAATGTGTGCGCGGATAAAAATACTGTATTGACGTCGTACATCTTCTGAGGTTTATGGATCCTACAGACTGCAATCTAAAAGCGGCATTCTGCGACTCCAAGGTTTCGTTTACACCGCCGAGGATGCGTTTTTACCCTGTTTTGCGCACCCTATGGCAGAAATGATTCCGCAGACGTCACGCCTGGGCGCCGCCCTACCCAAGGTGTACGTCGTCAAAGCAATGTGAACGACTTGGGTCTAATACTAAGAGACACAGTTCGCGTTTCCAAGGTTTAATTGGCGCCTCCTCTGAAGCGTCCTTCGCTCGATATTCTCACGCCGATTCCATCAAGGTCGGTTGTCACTTCGAGCTACCGACCCGACGAACATTACTGATTATCAACAGGTTAGAAAACCGTGGGACCGTAGTGGGACCAAAATGCCTACACGAAAGCCCATTTAACTGCATAAGACTGCAAATTCGGCTGGATGCAAAAAACCCTCGATTCTCATCGGAAAAGAGGGTTTCTCGAGCGTAGCGGGGGTAGGATTGATGTCGCTCCGCTCCACCGATCTACGTCCCGACACCGTCGGGACTCCGGCTCGAACCAACAGGTTCTCATCCGCACCCCATAAATCAAAAAGGTCCCTTGTGGGACCCCTTGATTTGCCGTAGCGGGGGTAAGATTCGAACCTACGACCCCCTGCTGTCATAGCAGGGGAGCCGGGTGTATTTTCAAAACAGAGTCAAATAAAAGGAGGAGGAATGTTCTTCTCTTACGGGCATGGTTCTAGGGCTGGCATAGCACATGGATTTTCAGTTCATGTACCCTCCGTCGTGCCCATTCTATTCAAAGCACCTGCCGGAATACGGGGGAAAGGTCAGGCATTCCCCGTTTATGAGGGGGGCTATTCCCTGGGCTCGCTGGGAAGGGGCACTCGTAACTTCTCTGCAGGCACAACCAGCACTGTGCCTACCTTCATGATTCGGCGACCGGCCTGCTCTCCGTGGGTGCCGGTTCAGATGCGGCCGGTAAATAGAACGTGAAGGTACTGCCTTGTCCCAGCTCTGACTCTACTGTGATCCATCCTTGATGTTGATTAAGAATGCTGAAGCAGGAGAACAACCCGAGCCCGGTCCCTTCCTTTTTGGAAGTAACATAGGGGTCAAAGATCTTGCCGATAATCTCAGGGAGAATGCCCACACCGGCATCCTGAACATCAACCTTGACGTACTCGTCTGCCTTGAGGGGCCCCGGGGGAGCCTTCCCTTTGAAGGTCACGTTTGAGGTGGAGATCATGAGCCGGCCCCCCTGGGGCATGGCCTGCATCGCATTAATGACCAGATTGTTGATCACCTGATTGATCTGGCCTGAATCGATATGGACCGGGCTGAGATCATGCGCGAGGTGAAATTCCGGCCTCACCCGGGTGCCGTGGAGGGCGAATTGCACCGCTTCTTTCAGGAGTGGCGTCAGATAGACGGTATCCTTCATCGTTTTGCCGCCCCGGGTGAAAGTAGATAACTGGCGGGTAATGGCCTTGGCACGATCAATGGCATGTTCCGCTGCCTTAAGAACTTCCTGGACTTTTTCATCCGCCTTGGCGATCAAACGCGCGTTGGTAATGTTCGAAAGGATGGTCATCAGGAAATTGTTGAAATCGTGGGCCAGACCGTCGGCCAGAATGCCAAGTGATTCAAGTTTTTGAGCCCTGAGTATTTCCGCTTCGGCAGTTTTTTGCTGGGTGATGTCCCGAATGATGCCCTGGTATCCTGCGATTGATCCGTTTTGCCCTCGCCTAACGGTAGAAGTCAGCAGACAGTCCATCTCGGTCCCGTCCCGCTTGCGCAACTTGGCTTCGAAATCTCTCACAGATCCATCCCGTTTGATCGTCTCATGAAACCGTATTCGATCTTCGGGACAAACATAAAGATCGTTTACATCCAGGTCGATCAATTCTTTCCTGGAATACCCTAAGAGCTCCGCTATAGACTGATTCACGCTCAAAAACCGGCCTTCGAGGCTGGTGATATAGACGCCGTCTTTAGAATCTTCGAAGAGAGAACGGTACTTTTCCTCACTCTCGCGGAGTGCGAGCTCAACGCGTTCACATTCTGCGATTTGATTAGTAAGCGGATCGAAAATGAGAAAGTAGAGGACGGGGGAAATCAGCACCACCAACAGGGCAGCATCCAGCACCCCTTCCCAGGCTCCCGGGAAGGCTGGCAGCCGGGAGAGGATAAACATGACAATGCATTCGACAAGAAAGATTGAAACGGCCATGGTAAATGCGAAAAAAATCGGACTTCTCCACCAGGCTGACGATCGGGGCAATATCCCGCTATCAGCAGTCACGCCTGATGACTCTCCCTGTCCACGGAGATAGGAGTAAATATTACCGAGAACTTTTTGTCGCATTCCAAGGCGGCTGAGATCAGGTTGAGCCAAGGCCTTACCCAGCAGTGATATCGTGAAGGCAATCAAACATTCCCAGTTTTGGCCAGGATCAAGGATCACGCTGTTACTCCGTTTCGTTCCTGGGATAAGGCGATACTCGGTGTCCCAGGATATGAATTTGGGTCAGGTTGTCAAAACTTGAACTTTCTTACCACCTTGTTCATCCCATGTAGTCCCTCAGTCAACGCATGAGTTGAATGGGTCAATTGGCGCGTTGTGGACGCCATCTGAGCGGCCACCAGCGAGATAGTTTTCAGGTTTTTGCAAATAGCCTCAGCGAGGCTGTTGATCTCCTCCGGGAACGTCATGGTGGGGCTGGTTTTGTTTTGCAGTGATGCCGAGTTTAGCTGCTGGAGGAATTCGTCATCGTGCAACGATTTCACTGAGCCGTTTTTTGGGGGGGGTGTTAGCATGTCTTCTTTCCTTTCAAAGCTTGTGGACATTATAATGTGAATTCCATTCTTGTGCTCACTTCATGTTTGTCCGATTCACTAGACCTTGAATTGGCCAATGAGCTCGTTCAGACCCTTCACTTCCTTGTTGAGTTGTTCGGCGGAGGCCGCCAGTTCCTGAGCGCTGGAGGCCGATTCCTTGGCCACGGTGGTCACCCCCTCGATGTTTTTCGAGATCTCCTCGGCACCGGAGCTCTGCTCGTTG
>CAZJBG010000043.1:13108-17403 GCA_964543925.1 uncultured bacterium | reverse complement strand
ATGAGATTTTTGAATAGCTCCCGGTCCTCGGCCCGGCGGATCACCTCCGCGTCGGCCCCCAGCATCCGCACGCCGTGCCGGTCCAGGATCCCTTCTTCCGCCAGGGTCAGTGCGCAGTTGAGGCCCGTCTGCCCGCCCACCGTCGGCAGGAGTGCATCGGGGGACTCCTTGGCGATGATGTCGGCCACCACCTCAGGGCGTACCGGCTCGATGTAAGTGGCGTCGGCCAGACTCGGATCGGTCATGATGGTGGCGGGATTGGAATTGACCAGGATAACCCGGTAGCCTTCATCCTTCAGGGCGCGGCAGGCCTGGGTGCCGGAGTAGTCGAACTCGCACGCCTGACCGATTACAATCGGTCCTGCCCCCAGGATCAAGATGGAATGGAGATCAGGGCTTCGTGGCATGTATTACGAGCTTTGTGGCGGAAACATAGCACGGCTGACCAAGTCGGTTGGGGGTGCTATCAGCGTCAGGGGTTGCAGTGCGTTAATCTTTTATGTACTCAGGCGCTGGAGTCATGATGTGGCTCCGTATCGGTGAATGGACGGTTAAAGTTAGGGCCAAGAGCGGCCCGTTGGACAGGCTCCATCCCTGGGATCGCTCCGGCTCGCAGCCGGTCGTCTATATCGATTTCATCGCGAGCGAGCGTTCACTATGGTTTCCACAACTCAGCAAACGTCCGTTTGCGACCCAGGAAATAGGCTACCACCAGGCTGCCGGGATACAGGAGCGGGTCGATGGCCCTATCGCTCACCGTGCGGCGGCGCTGAATCTCCCGGCGCTTTTTCATGATCAGCCGCAGATGCACCAGGAGCCAGGCGTAAGCCGCCGGCACGAGAGCGGCCCGCTTAAAATCCAGGGTGACCAATGACTTGACCAGGAACGCCAGGTCAAGTAGGGCCCGTACGGGCAGGACCCACAGTAAACGGCGCGCGGAGATGTTTTTCAGTAGCATGAAAATGCTGTTGCGGAGATTGTAATACAACTTGGCTACCCGCTCACGGCCCAGGGTGCCCCCGCCAAAGTGGTAAATGACCGCATCGGGGCAGGCCCTGAGACGATAGCCCCTCAGGTGCATGCGCCAGCATAGGTCGATCTCCTCCATATGGAGCACAAAATCTTCATCCAGCAGTCCGATCTCGTCAAGCACGCTCTTGCGAATGGCCATGGCAGCGCCGGAAGTCCAGAACAGGTCCACCCGGTCCTGGTACTGTCCGTGATCCTGCTCAATAACATCGACGATCCGGCCCCTGAGGAAGGGAAAGCCGAACCGGTCCATATAACCCCCCGCGGCTCCGGCGTACTCGAAGGATGATCTGTCGGTCATCATGAGAATCTTGGGCTGGCAGGCGGCGATGGCCCGGTCCGACGCAAATTCCTCGGCCAGGGGTTCGAGCCAACCGGGGGTGACCTCCGTATCGTTGTTGAGCAGTACCACGTAGTCCCCCATGGCGTGGCCGATACCGAGGTTGTTGCCACCACTGTAACTCAGGTTCGTGGGGCTCTTGATGATGCGCACCTGCGGATAGTTCTGCTCCACAAAGAGGACCGAGTCATCGGTGGAGCCGTTATCGACCATAAGGATTTCCACCGCAGGGTAGGTGGTGCCCAGGAGGCTGTCGAAACAGTCCTTTAGAAAGGATTGTCCATTGTAGTTGACGACAATAATGCTAAACAGGGGCGGGCGAGGGGGCGTCACGGAGGGGGGGTCAATCTAGCGCTGTTGGCACGGCTTTGAAGGTTTCAGTGAACCGGGGATATCCCCGGCTGCATCCCCTCCCCTCGGGAGTAACCGGGGGCGAGAAAAAGTGGGGCGACTTTTAGCCAACAGCCTACTTATTCTGAATCTCTAGCAGCAGGTCGGTCGCTGATCGGTCGCCGGGATACAAATTGAGCCAGTTGAGCAGGATAGCAACGGCGTCGTCCTCATGACCTGCCTGCTGGTAAATCCGGACGACCCCACCGACGACGTCCCCATTGGTGGGGTGGCGAGCATAGAGCTCTTTTAAGATGCCGTCAGCAGTCTCCCAATCATTCAATTGCTGGCTGTACAGGTTGCCCATCGAAAGTGAATCCCGGGCCGTCAAACGGAAGCGCAGGGGTAGGGTCTCCAATCTCTCACGCAGTTGAGACGTGTCCCCAACTTCCGCGTACATCTGCCCGATCTGCAGGTAGAGGTCCTTGTTTTCCACCGGAATCACATTCTCGGGAATAGTGGCGGCGAGCGTGTCAAGGTACATCCGGCCACGCTCGCGATCGTTTTTCATCACACTATCCAGGGCCAACTGCAGGAAACTGGCCCGCAAGTTCTGCAGCAACCGCCGGATATTGCCGTTGTAATAAATGGAAGGATCGTCCAGGTGGCGGTACTGGTAAACCTCCATAAGATTATGGTGCAACTTCTCGATGTTGATGGGCGTAACCGGTTCAGGCATCAGCTGGTAGACCAGGCCCTGCATCTCCAGGTAGCGATCCAGGCCGATTTTGTTGCTGGGCGCGACGGTCACGGCGAAGTAGATGGGCCGGGACCAGTTGCCGTCCTTGATCAGCTGCACGATCATCCGGTCCTGGGTGCGAATAAAGCGGCTGGCGTAGGTGGGCCTTAATGTCCATGTGAGGGTGCTGATCGTGCCATCCGGCCCCTGCACCGGCAGACTCAGCTCCCGCTCTTCCCATGGGATGGGCCGCATTTGTGCAATGCCTTCATCCGACAGGGACAAGGGAAGTCTGGGCTCAGCGTCCCGCAACTGGCGAATGTACCAGTCGGTGTTCAGCAGGCTGAGGTTCACCACCCGCACATCCTTGCGAATCCCCTCCACTTCCTGGAGGTACCAGAGCGGGAAAGTATCGTTATCCCCATTGGTGAACAGGATGCCGTTTTCCGCACAGCTGTTGAGCAGGTTATACGAATAGTCCCAGGCCACATAGTTGCCGGAACGATCATGCTGGTGATAGTTGGCGCGAACCATCATGCCCGGCATGGCCATGAAAAGAATGATCAGGGCGGTAGGCAGCGCCACCCGCTCGACGCTCGCTCCCTTCAGTCGGCGGGTCAGGGACTCCAGCACGCCGGCCACCCCGATACCGATCCAGATGGACCAGGCAAAGAAACTGCCCACGTAGGAGTAGTCCCGTTCCCGCGGTTGGGGGTCCGGTTGGTTCAGATATAAAATGACCAGTAGCCCCGTCACCACAAAAAGGGACAGGACCGCCAACCCATGCTTCCAGTCCTTTTGCATGTGGTAGCCCATACCATACAGGCCCAGAAGAAGGGCCAGGGGCAGGCCAAATTGACGCCAGTTTACACCATCCTCGTTGGGGGTGGCCCCGATAGGAGACACTCCGGGGTCTGTGGATGGGCCCCGCCCGGCAAACTGCCAGAGGAAGTAACGCAGGTACATTTTCCTGAATTGGTAGTTCCAGACGAAATCGGAAACACCGCTGTATCGGCTTTGGGTCTGGGGCGTCCACCGGGCTCGGTCGGTCATGGACCAGTCGCCATACTGTTCCCGCTCCAGGTAGGCTACGGCAGTCTGCGTGGTCTCGGGGTCGTTTTCATCGATGGCCGGATCATGGTGTGAACGGATGAATATCGTGGCATAGGTTGAATAGCCCACCACGATCAACACAAGGGAGGTTAGAATAATGCTGCTGTTCTTGAGCCGCTGCTGGATCACCCAGGCCGTCGCTGCCAGAAGCATCAAAACGACCACCAACACGGCATAGACGTTGAACAGATCGGCCAGTTGGGGCAGCCCCTTGATCACTCCTTTATAGATGACCCAAAAGATTAAGGCCGTGAGACCGACAACGGCGCCAAGGCCCGGCCAGGTAAACTCCCGTCGGCGAAAATAAATCACCAGCGCCACAAAAGGCAGGGTCAGAAGATTCAGCAGATGTATTCCCGTGGCCAGGCCCAACACGTAGGCCAGTAACAGAATGTAATGAACGTGGCTCTTGACATCATCCTTCTGGCTCCACCGGAGAATGAGCCAGACCACAAAGGCGGTGAGGAAGGTGGAGACGGAATAGACCTCCGCCTCTACGGCATTGAACCAGTGGCTGTCGCTGACCATAAAGGTGAGGGCGCCTATGGTCCCGGCCCCGAAGGTGGTGAGGGCGTCGGTTGTGGTGACCACCGCTCCCCGCCATTTTACCACCAGCTGAACGATGATCAGGTAGAGGAACATCACGGCCAGAGCGCTGGTGAGTGGCGATATGAAATTCACCCGTGCGCCGATGTCGTTGGCAATGGGGAGCATCGAGAATATGCGTCCGACCAGCAGGTAGAG
>CAZJBG010000043.1:9679-13098 GCA_964543925.1 uncultured bacterium | reverse complement strand
GCTCCCCGGGGGATGGGGTACGCCGAGCATATAGGACGTGGCGATAAACTCACCACAGTCCCAGAAGGAAACGGTGGGGGCCATGGTCTTCACATACAGGAGCAGAGCGAAGATGAAGATGGCGCCTGCAAGTAGGCGATTGGTTCTATGAGTCATTTTTTTCCTGGGATGATGGATGGGTGGAATCAGGTTCGTCGGCCTCAAGGGGGCCGGCTTCATCAGTGCTTGTATCCACGGCTTCCTCGGTCTTGTTCGACTCCACCACGAAGTTCAATTTCAGTTGCTTGAGGGATTCGGTCAGCATCTGGTCTTCTGCCGGGCTGCGGTGACCATCGGTTTTCCTGGCCAACATGTCCAGCATATCGATGAGCATGGCCGCCGCCGGTACGTGGCGCTCAACCTTATCAGTGGCAGGATTTTTGATCTTTCCCAGAGCGATCCACGTCTGGGTCACCAGATCGGCCACCAGACTGAGGAAAAGTTGCTCATCAGGAATGTTGGAGTTGGAAGCATGCATAGGTTTAGCTAATGGTTACGAAATCGAGTTGTTGACGATACTTGTCTATAAGAACCCGTTTTAAAGGTCGGTGTTCCCGTTGATCGAGGTTTGGATCGTGCCGAATCAGTGAAAAAGCCGCTTGCCGGGCTACCCGGATAATGGGTCCGTCATTAGCCAGATCGGCCATGCGCATCTTTTCGAAACCGTGTTGCCGTGCGCCGAACAGTTCTCCATGGCCGCGCAATTTAAGGTCTTGGTCCGCGATTTCAAACCCGTCGCTAGTTCGCTCCAGGATGGCCAGCCGCTGCGCCGACTCCTCACCGCCTCCACGCTGGATGAGCACGCACCGTCCCTCCAGGGAGCCGCGTCCGATCCGGCCGCGCAGCTGATGCAGCTGGATGAGGCCAAACCGCTCGGCGTTCTCCACCACCATGACCGTGGCATTGGGCACGTCAATGCCCACCTCGATGACGGTGGTGGAAACCAGTATTTGGGTTTCCCGGGCGATGAAGGCGGTCATCACCTGCTCCTTGTCGGGCCCTTTCATGCGCCCATGCAGGAACCCCAGGCCGATATCCGGGAAGACCATTTTCTTCAGGTGGGCGTAACCTGCGCTGGCCGCCTTCAGGTCCCCTTTTTCCGATTCGCTGATGACCGGGTAGACCAGGAAGCACTGATGCCCCTGTTCCACCTCCCGGCGCATGAGCCGATAGGCTTCATCGAGCTGGTCAGGCTGGATCACGGTGGTGGTGACTCGCGCCCGATTCTTGGGCGCCTCATCCAAAACCGAGACGTCCATATCGCCGTGATAGGTGATGGCCAGTGTGCGGGGGATCGGTGTGGCGGTCATAGCCAGGACATGGGGATAGACCCCCTTTTCCATGAGCTGGCCGCGCTGGGTCACCCCGAAGCGATGCTGCTCGTCCACGATCATAAGGGCCAGGTCTTTGAAGGCCACATCCTTCTGGATCAGGGCATGTGTGCCAATGACCAGCGACAATTCGCCGTCCTTCAACTTTCTCAGGATGGCCTGCCGCTCCGCTTTGGGGGTGCTGCCGGTGAGCAGTGCCAGAGACAGGTCCACGTCGGCGCACAAAGCTGTAAACGCCCGATTGTGCTGCTCGGCCAGGATTTCCGTGGGGGCCATGACCGCCACCTGGGCCTTTTTGCTTGTCACGATGGCCGCAGCCAACAGGGCCAGCACGGTCTTGCCGCTGCCCACGTCACCTTGGAGCAGCCGGTTCATCATACGCCCCGCCCGGAAGTCGGCCCGAATCTCCCGCATCACCCGCACCTGGGCGTTGGTCAATTGGTAGGGTAAACTCCGGTATATCTGCCGGACCAGGGGACCCAACTCGGGGAATTTGCGCCCGGGGAGGGCGTCCAGAGATCGACGTCGAACAGCCATGAGCAGCTGCAGGAAAAAGTGCTCATCAAATTTCAGGCGGTGTGCAGCCCGCTGGTACGACCCATCGTCCTGGGGGGCGTGAATCTGCCGGAGTGATTCCTCAAGGTCAGGCAGGCTCTGCTGGTTGCGAAACGCGTCGGTGAAATGATCGGGGATGGGTGCGAGGCGTTCCCATAGGTCGCGGATGACTTTGCGAAACCGGCGGCTGTCGAGTCCGGTGGCCTTCAGGCCGGCCGTACCCGGATAAAGGGGGACGATCTTTCCGGTGTGGAGGGGGTCTTCATCCTGGTCCATGAGGTCGAAGTCGGGATGGACCATCTGCACCTGCTTATAAAATTCCACCTTACCGTGGACGGCCACCCGGTCCCCCACCTGAAACCGGTCATGGATCCAGTCGAAGCCCCGAAACCAGATGCAGGCCAAGGTGCCGCTTTCATCGCCGATGATGACCTGGAAGAACTTGCGCCGGCGGGGATATTTCATCCCCTTGCCGGTTACCCGCCCCAGGACGGTAGCCTGTTCCCCGATGATCAGGTCCCGAATGGGTGAAACGCTCCGGCGGTCGAGATAGCGGCGGGGGAAGTAATAGAGCAGGTCTTCCACCGTGCCGACGCCTACCTCCTTCAGCGCTTCGGCCCGCACCGGACCAATACCCTTCACATATTGAACGGAATCGGTGAGCTGTAAATAGGGTGAAACTTTGACGCTCATTCTGCCGGTCAAGTTAGGCGCACGGGGGAATAAATGTTACAACGGGGAGCTATGTGGAGATTAGGACTCGCCATCGTCTGGGCGCGGGATCGAATTCTCTATTCCCCGCTATAAATAGTTCTTGAAAAATATATTTTCCGGACGTACATTTTTGAACATAAACTGTTTTTATCCAATTATTTAAGGTCAATCCCGTGCAATTCTCCAACCAAGTCAGCCAGCATCGTTCCCGAATGACGACAGGGCAATATGGCCGGTTGATGATGATTTTCCTGGCAGGCGTCCTCCTGCTTGCCGGCTGTGCGAGAATTGAAGTAATAAAGCGACTGATTTCCCCAGGAGAGTTGCCTAACCAGGCTACGTATCCCGGCGGCACATTAAAAGCGCATATGCGGGATGGTCAAGTCATTGTGTTTTCGTCGTGGGCAGTGGACACAAACGCCGGGAGTGTTAACGGTCAGGGAACCTTACTGAATGCCAACCGGCACGTGATCCGTAGAGGTGCTTTTACCCTGGCCATCGATTCGGTAGCGTTGTTTGAGAGCAATGAGGTGCAGACCTCGCCTGCCGTGGCGGCCATGACCATTGTGACGGTGGCGTCTGTGGCGCTTTCCATATATTGCCTGGCAAATCCCAAGGCGTGTTTTGGCTCCTGTCCCACTTTTTATATCACTGACGGTGATCAACCCATTCTACAGGCCGAGGGTTTCTCTGCCAGCGTGGCCCCCGCCTTGGAAGCCCGGGATATTGATGCCCTCTATCGTGCCCGGCTTGAGGGGCCTGACCTGGAAGTGGTCATGA
>CAZJBG010000043.1:0-9669 GCA_964543925.1 uncultured bacterium | reverse complement strand
GGCCTTCGATGGCGTAGAGCGCTACAGCGCCACCGATCCCACCGATCTGGCCACCAGGGAGATTATCGAACTTGAGTTCGATGCGGTCCCTGATGGAAAGCTGGGTCTGGTACTGGCCTCCAGGCAGACACTGCTCTTCACTTACCTGTTTTATCAGGGGTTGGCTTACCTGGGCGGATCGGCTGGTGCCCGGATTGCGGCCTTGGAACGGGGTGAAGTGGAGGTGCAAGACAAGCTTGGCGGCATTGGGCGCGAACTTGGGGGTATCGAGGTGCTCGTTCAGGATGGAAATGGTAACTGGATTTCTGTGGGTGAAGACCAGGAAACCGGCCCCATCGCCACGGACGTTCGCCTGGTGCCGTTGCCCGACCTTGAACCCGGCAGGGTAACGATTCGCCTTCGCTTGACCAAAGGGCACTGGCGTCTGGATCAGGTGGCCTTGGCCGTGCTGGATCAGCCGGTGGAACCTCTCAGGCTGCAGCCGGTAACGGTCTATCGGGATAAAGTCATCGATGAGCAGGCCCGTGAGCGCCTTCTGGATTCAAGCTCCGTCCTCACAACTTTTCCGGGTGATCGTTACACCCTGGTGTATCGCCTGCCGGAAGATTACGACCGGTACGAGCTTTTCCTCGACAGTCAGGGCTACTATCTGGAGTGGATGCGGGAGCAATGGTTGGCCGAGGAGAATGCCGCACGTGCAGCCGGGATGATTCTGGATCCCAAGGGCACACTCCGCACATTGGCGCCGGCATTCAAACAGGTGGAAGCCCAGATGGAAGAGCAATTTTGGAATAGCCGCTATGTTCGCCGGTAAAATCTTGGGTGTCATCGGAGCCTCCGTCCTGTTGACCACCTGCGCCACCACGACGGCTCCCAGAGGCTGGCTTTCAATCGCTTCCGAGAGTCAAACGACTGCCTACGGAGGATGGGTCTCGGTGCAGGTGGTGGATGGACGGGAAAGATCGAGCCTGGATGGGGAGCTAGTGGGCGTGGCTGCCGACAGTATTTACATACTCAACGCGATTGATCGTTTTACCGCCATCGCCAAGACCGACATTTCCGCTGCCAAAATAACCGTCTATAACTCAAAATCGAATGATCTAACCGCATGGGTTATTCTCGGTACACTTTCAACGGCTAGCCACGGTCTTGTGCTTATTCTATCAGCGCCGGTCTGGGTGTTGACTGGGTCGGTAGCTGCCATATCCCAATCCCACGTTGCCCAATTGAGAGTCCCGCCCAAAGCCTGGGATGAGGTGCGGCAATATGCCCGCTTTCCCCAGGGGATACCCCCGGGCCTCAATCGGCAATCCCTCCAGCCAAAAATTTATTAGACCCCCGCGGGATCTTCCATAAAGCTTCCCGGTTCGGCCCTCAGCCGCAGGTACACCCAGCTCCACAGCAGGTAGAACAGTGGTCCGGTGATTAGCCCCCCCAGCGCGTCGATGGCATAGTGGAACGAGCCGTACACCGTCGATACGGCCAGTCCCAGAATCATCAGAAGCAGCCCGGTGCGCACCAGGGGCGCCCTCGGCCGCAGGAGCAAAAAGATCACCACGGCCTCACCCACATGGGAGCTCGGTAACGCTCCCCCGGCGCTGTCGCCTACGGCATAAATCCAATCAATGAGCGGCCCCAGCAGTCCCTGGCCGTCGAACCTGAGGAAGCGATCGTCGAGCGGGCCCACTACCGGAAACAGGATGAAGATCACCATGTAGGTGATAAAGGTCCCCATAAACACAAAGACATACCTGAGAAAATGGGGCGATACGGGTAGCTCCGACCGATTCGTGGAATGCCATCCCTGCCACCAGCTGACCCCGAAACCGCCAATGACCAGGGGGTAGTAGGACAGGTAGAGGAGGTGGAAGAGCTCCCGCCACCAGGGCCCCGGCAGGAGGTCTGCCAGGTACCGGTGGGGGTGTCCCCCGAACAGCCAGCGGTCCCAGGTTTTGACCAGGCCGTCGTAGACTGTACCGGCATGGAACAGAGTGCCTACGAGCTCTATTTCGAAGTGCAGGGGCAGCAGGAGCAGGAGGGGGTAGAACCAGCGCAGCCAGGCCCGGGGACCCGATTGCGCGTCAACGCTCGTAATGCGCAAGACCATAACAATCAAGGCCAAATGGGTCAGGGCGGCCAGGAGATAGGAATACCCGAAATAGGCCCCGAAGAAATTGACGGCGAAGGTCACGCCCAAATACCAGAGGATAAGCCGGTCGAAATGGTAGCGCACTGGTTTCATAGCCAGCCGTTGGTCCGGTACCATGCCACAGTTTCAGACAGGCCCTGTTCCAGGGGCATGGTGGGCCTAAAATCCAGATTAGCGGTGATGAGCCCGGCGTCGCAGGTCCAGGCCCTCTGGCGCAGTTCCCGCAGCTTGTCAACCGACAGCCATCGCCCAGGCAGTCCGAGCCGTTGGCCCAAGGGCAACATCTTTTCCACCATCCAGATCAGCCCCGCAGGGATGGGCACCGGCACGGTCCAGCTATCCACCGCCTTGGCCAGCAATGACGTGAGATCACCGAACCGGTGAATGGGTTGGCCGTCGTTGATGTAGTAGGTGGAGCGGGTCCGGGTCTCCCGGGTTAGTGCCAGCCAGATGCTTTGGCAGACATCTTTGACGTGGATGAACGACAGCTCCTGGCGGCCGCTACGGACGAGGGGCCGAATGTGTCGCGCCGCCAGCTGGAAGAAAGGGAGGAGCCCTCGATCATGGGGACCGTAGACCACCGGTGGGCGGATTGATGTCCAGGCAAAGCTGGCGCTGTCCAAGACTTGCTCACCGGCCAGTTTGGTCTGCCCGTACCACGATAGGGGCCGGGCGGGTGACGCTTCCGTCAGGGGCTCTCCCGGAGTGGCGGGCCCCGCCGCAGCCAGTGAGCTGACCTGCACAAAGCGGCGCAGGTTCGCAGGGCTCTTTTCCACGGCAGCGACCAGGGCCGCGGTCCCTAGGTGATTGGTCTGGTCAAATTGGCTGTAGGACCGTCCCATGATCCGTCCCGCCAGATGCACCACCCCGTCGGCGGCAGCCAGGGACTCCAGCGCCATATCCCGCAGCCCGATCAGGTCGCCCTCGACCACGAAAACCCGGGACCGGAGCGGGGCGGGCAACCGGCTGGCATCCCGGAGCAGGCAGGTGATACGGACCCCCTTCTCCAGCAAGTAAGGGATCAGGTTCTTACCGATAAACCCGGATCCGCCGGTCAGGAAAATGTGCGTGGGCGGAGCTGCTTTGCGCAAGGGTCAACCCAGGGACCGGCCATAAATACGGTAGGTCTTGATCTTCTGGGCGCCCGCCTTTTGCAGCGCGTGATTCATAGGGCCGTTGTCCTCGAGAATCCATGACATTTCCCCACGGTTGTAGCCCTTGGCCAGACCCGCTTCAAAGGTCCGCAGGTAAAAGGCGGCATCGATACCCATCTGCCGGTAGGGCTTGAGGACGCCCAGGGTGAAGACCCGCAAGGAGGTAAGGCGTCGCTTGTACCACAGCAGTTTGAACAGCCCGAAGGGGAACAGGCGGCCGTCGGGCAGCTGGGTCAGGGCTTCGTTGATGTTGGGCAGCGATAGGGAAAAACCGGCTACCCGCCCCTCCACCTCGGCGATGTAGAGCAGATCGGGATCGACCAGCAGCTTCATATCCTTGGCCAGGTGGTGGAACTCCTCGTCGTCCATCCACAGGGCGCCCCAGTTCTCGGCCCAGGCCTGGTTGTAGATCTCCTGCACCAGGGCAACCTCATCCCAGAACCGTTTCATGTTGGCCCTGCGGATGGTGAAACGGCCCCGGGCCTCCATTTTTTTGACGTGATCGATGAGCCGCTGAGGGATGTCGGCGGGAGCGCGGAGCCCATAGGCGAATACGTCCTTCACCTTGTTGAATCCCAGGCCCTCCAGGTGCGCCGCGTAATAGGGGAAGTTGTAGGGCATCATGATCATCGGCCGACTATCGAAAGCGTCCATGAGGATGCCCATGGTTCCGTTGATGTCGGGGTTGAAGGGACCGATGAGCTCGGTGACATTAAAGGCGCCCAGCCAGTCGTAAGCGGCATCCATAAGGGCAGCAGTCACAGCCGTATCATCCACCATGTCGAGGTAACCGAACATGCCTGCGTTCACCTGGTAGACCTGGTTGTGCTTCCGGTTGTGGAAAACGGCCATACGGCCCACGTCCCGGCCATTATCGGTCGCCAGAAAAAAGGCATGGGAAGCATGGCGATAGAAAGGGTGCCCGCGGGGCGAAAGTTGGCTTTTCATGTCCAGACGCAACGGGGGGACCCAACACGGCTCAGTTTGATAGAGCCGGTAGGGCAGGTCGATAAAGCGGCGGAGCAGAGCGGGGGTGGTTACATCCTGAACAAGCACAATTTCCCCTTGTTGTCGGCTGACGCCAATTTACGCGTGAGCAGGCAGGGGGGAAAGCATGTCCTGCCGGTTGATCATGGCCTGGATGGACATCCCTCGATCCGCCGCTCACAATCCCCTGGCTTCAAGCTGGTGAGCTGCGCCACCATTTCGCCGCCTCTGACTCCTCACATGCTGGATTTGTCTCACGGTTGACAGCCCGGCCCCACGCTTTGTCTTACTATCATCCTATGCATGGTTCCCGCGTTCATTCAAGGGTGATCACCCTCCTTGCCTTGGCTCTGGGCCTCCAGGCCGGCGGCTACCTGGCCGCCCAGACTTGCAGCTGCGGTGGCGCCCCGCTGCTCGGTTTTATCGATGGCGGCCCAAAGGACCGGGGTAGTTGGCAGTTGGCGTGGGAGTACGAGTACAACGATATCTCGAATCTGGTGGCCGGCACCCGGACGTTGACCCCGGATGATCGTCAGCAGACTTCCCAGTCCGGGTTGTTGAAGGTCAGTTACGGCATCAACCGTATCTTCTCCGTAACGGCCATGTTGACCATGGTACAGAAGGAACGGGACGTCAGCGATCTCCTCCGCGTGCGCGGTGTGGGGGACGGGCTGGTCATATTGCAGGCCAACCTTACCCCGCGATACAGCTATCCCCAACGGGAGTTGGTCGTCGGTGTCGGATTCAAGGCCCCCGTGGGGCCGGCCGACTTGAAACGCGACGGGCTGCTGATATCGGCGGACATGCAGCCCAGCTCCGGGGCCTGGGACGGTATATTCACCGGCTACGCATCGAGGGAGGTCCTCATGCCCCTGCCCGTTCGTGTATTTATCTCGACTTCCTACCGGCGGACGGGCAGTTATCAACGCTTTTCATTCAGTGATGCGCGCCATCGTTTCGGCAACGAGTTTGTCGCCAGCTTTGGCGCCGGGTATACCGTGAATACCCGGTTGGGGCTGACCCTCATGGGGCGCTATCGCTTCAGCGGGGCTGACCGCTTTGCCGGTGCCCAGATACCCAATACGGGCGGGCAGTGGTTCTTTTTGGCGCCCGGGATCAATGTGGCACTTTCCAACGATGTGAGCTTGGGCATTGGAGGCCAGCTGCCCCTATACCAAAACCTGAAAGGGGCCATCCAGCTCAGCACCAAATTCAGCCTCTCCATGTCCGTCTTTTATGCCTTCGGCGGCCGTTCTCCTCTGGGTATCCAGTAGGGGAGTAAAAACCTGCCCGTGCTTCGACCAAAACCTTTTTTCCTGATGTCCGCCCTTGGGCTGGGGATGCTGTTGGGGGGCTGTGAGCGGATATTCAATTCCGGGGACCGTGACGGCATTGCAGGCGGGGTATGGCTTATTCCCGTCGATGAGGTCTACAGTGGTGGCCCTGGGAAAGATGGTATTCCGGCCATTTCCAATCCCCAATTCGCGGCAGTCGGCCAAGTCAGTTTCCTGTCCGACAACAGCCTGGTGGTGGGCGTCAAAGTGGGGGCTGAAACCCGCGCCTACCCCCATCTCATTCTCGATTGGCACGAGATCGTCAACGATCAAATATCCTCCAACAACTATGCGCTGACCTATTGTCCCCTCACCGGCTCCGCCATCTCCTGGAATCGGACCATCGGGGGGCAGACGACCACTTTCGGGGTGTCGGGCAATCTTTACAACAGCAATCTGATTCCCTACGACCGGGCCAGCGGAAGTAACTGGTCTCAGATGAGGCTGCTGTGCATTCAAGGTGAGAACATCGGATCGCTGGTCGAGACGTTCCCCATCGTTGAGACGACCTGGAAAACCTGGCGCGAAATGTATCCGGAGACCAAAGTCATGACCACCTCAACCGGTTATTCCCGCAGCTATGGGACTTATCCCTATGGGAGCTACCGGTCTGATAATTATCTCCTGTTCCCCATTAGCGACTATGATGATCGGCTCCATCCCAAAGAGCGGGTTGTCGGTCTGATCATCGATGATCAGGTTAGGGTCTACCGGCTGGGATCCTTTGCCGCCGGCGACACTGCGCGCATCATCAACGATGAGTTCAAGGGCATTCCCATCGTGGTCGCCGGGGACGCAAAATCTAATGTCATCGTCATCTTCCAACGGTCCCTGCCTGATAGCACGGTTCTGAGCTTCACCCCCCTGCAGCAAGAACTTCCCGTGGTGATGCAGGACAATGAGGGGACCCGCTGGGATCTTTTCGGGCGGGCCGTGTCCGGTCCCCGGGCGGGCGCACAGCTGCCCAGCACCCGATCTTATATTGCCTATTGGTTTGCCTGGGGGGCATTCTTCCCCGGAGCCGAAATTTATTCCGATTAACCGGGGCTTCCTGCGAAGTCCCCTGGACGGAAGAAGGAGCAAGCTTATGCGTGGAACCCTCAGCCTGGCGTTGGTTGCCCGGATGGCGCTGGGACTGTTGTTCAACAATTGTGGGCAGGTCCTGGACTCTAAAGTCCCATCCACCGAGAATATATCCGATGATAATCTCGATGATGGTGCCGGTGATGGTGGCGGAGACACCGCCGCTGACGATACCTTGTCTTGGCTTATTCCCGTCGATGAAGTTTTTGGTGGTGGTCCCGGGAAAGATGGGATTCCGGCCATTTCGAATCCCAAGTTCAAACCCGACTCAACCGTCACCTTTCTCAGTGATGATGACCTGGTCATCGGCGTCAACTTCGAGGGCCAACTCCGCACCTATGCCCATCTCATTCTTGACTGGCACGAGATCGTGAATGACAATCTTGGTCAGAGCTATTTTGCACTGACCTATTGCCCCCTCACCGGATCGGCCATCGCATGGAACCGGGATTTAGGCGGCGAGGTGACCACCTTCGGCGTGTCGGGGCTGCTCTACAACACCAACCTGATTCCCTATGATCGCGCCACCGACAGCAACTGGTCGCAGATGAAACTGCTCTGCGTTCAGGGGCAGAACCAGGGGCTGACGGCGGGGACCTTTCGGATCGTTGAAACTACCTGGAAGACCTGGCGCGAGATGTATCCTGGCGCCGATGTGATGACCACCGATACAGGCTATTCCCGATCCTACGGGTATTACCCTTACGGGTCCTACAAAACATCCGACTATCTCCTGTTTCCCGTCAGTCACGATGATCCGCGTCTACCCAAGAAGGAACGGGTGGCCGGCCTGCTGGTGGGCGATGAGGCCCGGGTATATCGCCTCAGCATCTTTGCCGATAGTGTGAATGCCGTCAACGACGTTTTTCAGGGGGAGGCCGTTGTCGCTGCCGGCAGCCGGTCCGATAACCTGATGGTCATCTATCATCGCCAGCTGCTGGACGGCACGGTCCTGACCTTTACCCCCCTTCAGGGACAATTGCCGGTGGTGATGAAAGATAATGAAGGGACGATCTGGGATATCTTCGGCCGGGCCGTGAGTGGCCCCCGGTCGGGCGCCGAGCTCCGGGCCACACGTTCCTACATCGCTTACTGGTTTGCCTGGGCCACCTTCTATCCCGGAGCGCAGATTTACGGGGAGTAGTTCGGCTTCAGGGCAGTCAGCTAATCGCCGCCCGTGCCCATGATCTTGCCGATGGCGGTTCTGGCTTCGCTCCGCAGATCGAAATGGGCCTCCCGCGCCATACTGGCCTCCAGGGCCGGCACGGCATGGGGATCGCCGAGTACCCCCAGGGCCTCCATGGCGGCGGTGCGGGCTTTGAAGTGGTTGTCTTCCAGCAGCGCAATCAGGCGCTCCCTGATTTCGGTTCCCCGTTTGGGTGCCGCAGGCGCCAGCTGGCCCAACGCCTCGATGGCGGCTACACGGATGTAGAAGGAATGGCCGTAATCCGCCCAGGAAAGGGCCACATCGATACCGCGGGGGTCTTGCAGGGTTGCCAGGGCGGTAAAGGCGCTGTCGCGGATAACCTCCTTGTGAGAACTTCGCTCCAATGCTTCCAGACAAAGATCAAAGGCATGGTCGGCCTCCAGGCGGGCCAGGGCGCTGATGGCTGTGGCCTGGGCGTAGTAGCTGGGGTCGCCGGAAAAGATGTCCTCGAGGGCCGAGGCCACCTTTTCATCACCGGTATAGTAGCCCAGGGCGGTAATCACGGCCCGGCGTACATGGGCGTGGTTGTCCCCCAGGCCGGTCAGCAGCTCATCCCTGGCAGTCTTGGTCCTGATGGTGCCCAGAGCTGCGGCTGCCTTGGCCCTTACGCCGCGAAACGGATCATCCCGCAGGGCACCGCCCAATGCCAGGGATATCTTCTTGTCGGTGTACGCCGCTAACTCCCCGGCGGCCCGCATCCGCCCCGCATCACTGGCGTTGGCCAGCTGGTCTAACCACTCCTTTTTGCTTTTTTCGAACCTGAGCTCCTTGAGAATCCAATCGTGGGGATCAAACTCGACCCGGGTCGGCTTGGCCGGAACAGCCAGGTAGAAGGTCTCTTCGGCATGGCGTACGTCTATCGTCGCCGCTCGGGTACCGTAGGTCCCGGTCATGGCCACCTCGATAGGCATGCGAAACAGGGGTGTCACCTCGTCCACCTGCTGGACCTGCTTCACTTCCAGGGCAACCGCCGACTGCTTCCGATCCCACTTCCAGGCAACCTCATACTCGGGGTGGCCACCGTGATAGATCCATTGATCGAAGAACCCCTCCATGGCGTGGCCCGTAGCGTCCTCGATGGCCTGCTTGAAGTCGTTGGTCTCCACCGTCTCCCCGGCATGGGCCTGGGCGTAATGGCGAATGGCCTTCCACCACAGCTCCTCCCCCAGCAGGTAGCGCACCATGTGCAGCACCAGGGAACCCTTTTGATAGGTATGGCGGTCAAACATCTCTTCGGGGTCCTCGTACAGGTTGGTGACGATGGGCCGCCGGTAAGACGCCGAATCCTCATCGATATACCTCGCGCGATTGGCCTCCAATTTCATGATGAATTCCCGGGGTCCCTTGGCGTGCTCGACGTATAGGGCATCGAAATAGGTGGCGAAGGCCTCGTTAAGCCAGATATGGTTCCAGTTCTTGGTGGTGAGCAGGTCGCCGAACCACTGATGGACCAGTTCGTGGGCCACCAGGCCGTCGCTGGTGTAGTCGAGGTGGGCCCGCTCATCGTGGAAGATGCGGGTATTCAGGGTGGTGGCGCTGATGTTCTCCATGCCGCCCCACATGAAATCGGTGATGGTGGTCTGGGCATATTTTTCGTAGGGGTATTTGATGCCGATGACGTCCGAGTAATAGGCCATCATGTCGGGGGTCTTGCCCAGGGCGAGTTCCGCTTGGTCCCGGTACTTGGGTTCCATATAGTAAAGGATAGGGACCCCTTCCCACTCGTCGCGGAGCTCCGCGAACTCGCCCACCACC
>CAZJBG010000042.1:0-17551 GCA_964543925.1 uncultured bacterium | reverse complement strand
TCCGCGCCCAAGGCCCCATCTATGCCGGCTAAGAAGAAGATTGTGGCAATGATCAAACGAATATTCATATTCTAATCTCCTTTCATCATAGAGTAATGGCTAATCTTTTTCAATCTTGTCGTACCAGTTCACCTTGAGAAATAGGGAGGTCAATACCAGGAGCGTTACAGCGATCAACATGGATGGATATTCCCGGATGATGAAGTAGATGGGGATGACGAACATGAGCAGCTGCCAGACGATGCCCACCGCCACGTTGAAGTTAATATTTTGGGGCTATGGAGGTTGGGAAGATTGATCACCGGTCACCTTGAATCGCGGTTTGTCCCTGTTTTTGGCGGGCTGACTTGGCAGGTTAAGTGCCGGCCAAGGTCTGAAAGCATCCGTCGGCGGCGCTCCCTTAACTGGCCGATCTAAACCAGTTGATGAGAAGTTGGGTGCGGAGGTCCGGCACAAGAGTCGGGACGGAAAGCACTTTAAAGATGAGGGCCGGATGCTATGAGTTGAAATCAGGGGAATTGCTTCCAGGACCAACAAAGTTCACAATAACAGCATCTTAAAATAAGATATGGTAATATTCATACCTTTTTATTGGTTTCTATTATAACTTTTTAATCGTATTTCATTGATACCAGAGTCATTTTCTGAAAGAAAATTTCCGGTGAATTTATTTATTATAGTGTCTCTATATGTATAGTTATCAGTCTATTACCGCTCCGCTTTCAGCTGCGCCGTCACGCCTCTTTTTTCCAGAACTCCCATACTAGGACTTCATGCTCAACGAGGGTCAACAGATACCATCAGAAATGAAGCTACCGGCTCACGATGCACATGCCAACAGCCAATTGTCTTACAACAGATAACCCTCACGAATCACCGGGCCCTTACGGCCGCGCTGCTCAAGAGTGCGGGCGGATAGTCCGGAAGGTAAACGCTATCCTTACCGGGACAACATCACTTCCCGCCACATCGGTTAGCCTGCGCAGCTTCATTTTGCCCTGTCTTGGGTTGCTCCTGAGCGTGGGATGCCAGTCAAAAAAACCGTCGTCCGATCAACCGCCGGCACCGGCTCAGGGTGCTTTGGCCCCGGAAGGCGGTCTTTACTATGGCGATATGACCAGCCAGGCCCAGATCGATTTCATCCAGTCCTTTGGCGATGGCGTCCTGACCAACTTGGTGGAAACCGTTGGCAGCGGCGCCGCCTTCCTGGACTACAACCAGGACGGTCTCCTCGACTTATACGTCGTCAACGGTACCTACGTTGAAGGTCTCAGCACGGGCGATCGTCCCGGTGGAAACCCTCATAATCAGCTCTACCGCAACCGCGGCAACGGCACCTTCGAAGATGTTACGAACTCGGCCGAGGTAGCTGATCCTGACCGCTACGGGATGGGCGTGACCGTAGCCGATTACGACAACGACGGCTTCCCCGATATCTACGTCTGCAATTTCGGTCCCAACGTTCTCTACCACAACAATGGGGATGGCACCTTCTCGGACGTGAGCCGGAAGGCAGGGGTTGATGTGGACCTGTGCAGCGTCGGCGCCGTCTGGTTCGACTATGACAATGATGGATTGCTGGACCTGTACGTCGGCAATTACGTGGAGTTCGATCCTGAGTACAACTTCTACTATGCCCCGGACGGCTTCCCCGGACCTCTGGCCTACATGGGGCAGCCGGACGTCCTGTTCCGCAACCGGGGCGATGGCACCTTCGAAGATGTCACCCGATCCCTGGGGCTCTACCAACCCGGTGGCCGTATGATGGGCGTCAGCGCGGCCGATTTCGATAATGACGGCTTCCTCGATATCTACGTCACCAACGACGCCATGGAGAATTACCTCTTCCAGAACCAGGGGGGACAGGGATTCAAGGATATTGCTCTGGCGGCCGGTGTGGCCTACAGCGAGATGGGCGATGCGACGGCTGCCATGGCCGTTCACTTTGTGGACTACGACAACGATGGTCTACTGGACATCTATGTATCGGATATCTCCTTCAGTTCCCTGTTCCACAATGAGGGTCACGGCCTGTTCAAGGACCTGGCCATCGAGGCCGGTATCGCCATGATCAGCGGCCAATATGTGGGCTGGGGTTCCGGTTTCGTCGATCACGACAATGACGGTGACCTTGATATTTTCCAGGTCAACGGCGATGTGAAGCACCTCTATGGCCAGGAGGACCAGCTGTTCGACAACCTGGGCGGCGGCGAATTCCGGGATGCGTCCATGGACCGAGGCAGCTATTTCCAGGAAGAATTCATCGGACGGGGGGCCTGTTTTGGCGATGTCGACAACGACGGCGACATTGACGCCTTTATCGTCAACCTCAGCAGCCCGGCGATCCTGCTGGAGAATGTAGGCGGGAACCAGAATAACTGGGTCAATCTCCGCCTGGTCGGCACCACCAGCAATCGCGATGGAATTGGCGCCAGGGTCAGGGTTGTCTCAGGCAATCAGGCGCAGGTCGCGCATAAAACGAGCTCCAGTGGGTACCTCTCCCAGAATGATCCGCGACTCCACTTCGGGTTGGGGGCGGCGGACCGGGCCGATAGCATCGAAATCACCTGGCCATCGGGGAAAATCCAACTGCTGGAAGACATTCAGGCCGGGCAGTTCATCACCATCACCGAGCCATAGGGCGTTGAGGTCGGGGATGATGACGGGGCAGCTGGCACGCGTGGCGCGATCGGTACTCGTCTCAGGCGTGGTCCTGGCGCTCTGCTCAGGCTGTGACCGATCCTTGCCGCAGGGCTCCATTATCTTCACCCAGGTGCCCGCTGAAGAACTCGCCCCCGCCAGCGACGATCCCATCGCGCGCCTTTTCCCTGCCCGCAGCCGCATTGTCGCCCTCAAACCCGGCTCGGAAGTGAAAATCCTCACGGAAGACTTCCTCTCAGCCCGGGCACCCGAGGTCTCCTACGATGGCAGGCGGTTGATTTTTTCCGGTAAACGCCGCCAGGGGGATGCCTGGCAAATCTGGGAAATGAAGATCGGCGGAGGCCCGGCCCGGAGAATCACTAGCGGCATCGAGGATTGCACCGATCCGGTCTATCTGGCCGGTGACCATATTATCTTCAGCGCCAAAGCGGCCCCCTATCCCGGGTACGGGGGTGGCGATCACAATTTTTCCCTCTACACCTGCGACCATGATGGTTCCAACCTCCAACCGGTCACTTTCCACCCTGCGGCTGAACTTTCACCGACCCTCCTGTGCGACGGCCGGGTGCTTTTTACCCGTCTTTCACCGGGGGAAGCCCCTCCGCGCATCATGAGTGGGCGCTCCGACGGCACCGATGTGGAGTTGTTCCACCCCGGGATACGGGGCAGTTCATGGATCGGTCGGGGCCACGAAATTCCCTCGGGAGCAGTGGTCTTTGCCGAAGGTATCCCCGGCCAGGGAGGTCGAGGCCGGCTGGTGACGGTCTCCACGGCCCAACCCCTTCATTCTAAGGTTGAGCTCACCAACCAGCTTAAGGGCAGTTTTCATTCGGCCTACCCGGCCGAGGACCATAGCCTCCTGGTCGCCTACCAGCCGGCCCCTACCACACCCTATGCCCTATACGAATTCGATACCGAGGGAAAGGCGATCGGTAGACAGATATGGGGGGCTCCCGAGTTCCACGCCCTGGAACCGGTAGGGGTCCGGCCCCGCCCCGTGCCCAAAGGCATTGTCAGCCGGGTGAACCTGCAGCAATCCACCGGCTGGCTCTACTGCCAGAACGCCCGGCTCAACGATCCCGCCGCCACCGGGATGAATCCTGACGCGGGACAGGCGGTGACGGTGGAAGTCCGGACCACGGAAAAGGTCCTGGGCTCTGTCCCCCTGGAAGATGACGGCAGCTTCTTCCTGGAGCTGCCGGGCGACACGCCGCTCCAATTCATCACCCGTGATGAACGGGGCCGCGTGGTCACTGGCCCCTCCGACTGGATCTGGGTCCGTCCCTTTGAGCGCCGCGGCTGCGTCGGTTGCCATGAGGACCGGGAACTGGCGCCGGAAAATCGGGTGCCGCTGGCGATTACCAGAGCAGCGGTCCCGTTATCTGCACCTACCGTCATGGCAAGCTCGGAGCATCCGGCGGCATTGGAGGGGCAGGTTCATGAAAAATAGAACCACCCGCATCGTGGCCGGTGCCGTGATCGCAGGCGTGGCAACCGTCGCCTGGGTCGGCCATGGCGTCGCCGAGGAACATGTCCGTTACATTATGGGGGGCGTCGAGGGTCACGTGGCCACCCCAACCAACTGCATCCCCTGCCACGTCGGGGGCAGCAAAAACTTCATCACTGAAAACTTTCTCGATGAACGGTACCTCTCCCCCCTCGACATCGCCGTCTCACCCGACGGCCGCCGGCTCTATGTTACCGCCCAGGAAAGTGACCGGCTGCTCATTATCGATGCCGACCGGGGCCGGGTCACAGGCGACATACTACTTGGGAAGCGGCCGCATTCGGTCATTCTGAGTCATGCCGGCAGGACCGCTTACGTGAGCAACCAATGGGCCAACAGTATCGCCGTCGTGGACCTGGACAAGGGGGAGATTATATCGGAATTGAAACCGGGCGACGGCCCCACCGGCTTGGCGCTGGGCCCCGCTGGCCGGTATCTGTACGTGGCCAACACTTTCTCTAACGATATCTCGATTATTGACCTTGAAACCGGTGTCGAATCCCGGCGCCTGGCGGCCGGGCAAAGTCCCTATGCCGTAGCCCTGGCTCCCGATGGCAACACGGTCTATGTCACCAATAAGCTCACCAATCCAACGTCTTACCGCAGCCCTCCGGCCACCGAGGTGACGGTAGTCGATGTCCGTACCCAGCGGGTAACTGAACGCAAAGTTTTCCACTCAGCCCACGTCCTGGAAGGGGTCGACTTTACGCCTTCGGGCGATTGGGCCATGGTGACCTTGATGCGTCCAAAAAACCTCCTCCCCGCCACACAGGTCAACCGCGGGTGGATGATCACCAACGGGATCGGGATTATCGAGCGGAAGCCGGAAGGCCGATTGATCCAGCTGCTGCTGGACCAGCCCAATGCCTATTACGCCGATCCCTACGACATCCTCATCACCCCGGACGGGAAGCGGGCCTTCGTCAGTCATGCCGGGGCGGATAAAATTTCGGTCATTGATATGGAGGGCCTGAAGGAGCTGATCGCCTCAGCCTCTTCCGATGATCTGGCCACCTACGCCAACCATTTGGGCCTGAGTCGCCGTTATGTTATCAAACGTATCCCCACCGGCTCCAACCCCAAACGCCTGGCCCTGTCAACCGATGGACAGCGGCTTTATGTGGCCGAAAGACTACAGGATCGCATTTCCATCATCGACGTGTCCCGGCTGGAAGTGGTGGGCACGATCGATCTGGGGGGACCGGAGAACGTCTCCCTGACCCGGAGAGGCCGCCGCCTCTTCCACAACGCCGGTTTCACCTACCAGAATCAGTATAGTTGCCGTTCATGCCACCCCGACGAACATGAAGATGCCCTGGTCTACGATCTGGAGCCCGACGGCCTGGGACGGAACCTGTTGAACAACCGTTCCCTGCGCGATATCGGCCAGACCCTGCCCTACAAGTGGAACGGGAAGAATACCAGCCTGTACATGATGGATGGCATCCGCTTTGCCAAATGGCTGACGCGCACCAACCCTTTCCCCCCGGAAGATCTCCAATCGCTGGTGGCTTTTATCACCCGGAAAATTGAACAACCGCCCAACCGGTTCCGGCAGTTGAATGGCGAATTGACTACGGCCCAGAGACGGGGCAAGGCCATTTTCGAAAGGTCCCTCACAAATGCCGGCCGCCCCATCCCTCTGGAAAATCGTTGCAGTACGTGCCATTCTGCGCCGGACTACACCGATGCCCGGAAAACGGATGTCGGCACGTTGTCCGAGCTGGATACGCCCATGCAGTTTGATAATCCCCATCTGGTAAACGTCTACGCCTCGCCGCCCTATCTGCATGACGGCCGCGCTCAGACCCTGGAAGAAATCTGGACCCGGTTCAATCCGGACGACCGGCATGGCGTGGCCAACGATCTGACCAAAGAACAGTTGAACGACCTGATCGAGTACTTACGGAATCTCTGAATGCCAGGATTTGGCAAATGGCGTCGTGGATAAAGAACATGCAGCATAAGCGATATTCAGCAGTCCTGGCGATTATCCTGACCGTTGTCTTTATAATGGCCTCCGGGGGGAGCCCGAACGCCCTGACTGCCGGCGGGAAACCGTCCGTCAACGGCACGCCGGCCCCGGCTCAACCCGCCGCCGACCGCATGCCGTTATATGGCCAATGGCGCACCTTTACCACCCGGGACGGCCTTCCATCGGACAAGGCTCACTGCGTTCGGGTGGATGGCCCCACGGTCTGGATCGGCACCGACGCCGGACTGGCCCGTTATGAGGATGGCAGCTGGCAGACCTATACCACCGATGATGGCCTGGCCCATCAAGTAGTCCTCGCCATCGACATAAGCCCCCAGACTGGTGACCTCTGGGTCGCGACCATGGGCGGTTTGAGCCGTTTTTCCGCTGGAAGATTCGATACGTTCACCCAGTTCAACAGCGGTTTGGTCAATGATGTCGTCTACGGTGTCACCTGCGTGAGCGATGAGGTCTGGGCGGTCACCGCCAGTGGCGTCGGCCGGCTGAACACCACCACCGGGCAGTGGGAAATCTATAATGAAAAAAACACGCCCATGCACGAGATCTGGACCTACGGTGTCACCGCAGAAGACGACAGGGTATACATTGCCATTTGGGGCGGCGGCGTTCTGGAATACAATCGCCGCACCGGCCGCTGGCGTGAGTATCGTGACCCGGACAAGGAGATGGAACTCGACCTTTACCCGCACGACGGCCTGGTCCACGACGTGGTGGCCAGCGTCTCTTACGTCAACGGTATCCTCTGGACCGGCACCTATTTCGGATTGAACCGTTACGACGGCGTCCGCTGGTGGGGGTATTTCGATCACGACCAGCCGCTGGTGAGCAACTTTATCAATTTTGTCAAAGGCCGGGGTTCGGCCGTATGGATCTGCACCGACAAGGGACTGAACAGTTTTGATGGCACGACCTGGCTCACATACCAGCGCCAGGAGAATACCGGCAAGGGGGAAGTCCGGGTATCCAAGGGCGGGGAAATCGTCGATCGTCTCCAGAGCGAATCGGCCATTGCCCATAATTTTATCCTGGGCGTAGACTTTCAGGATGACTTTATTTGGGTGACCACCTCCGGGGGGGTGAGTCGCGGGGTGGCCCTGCCTGAGCCAAAATCTATCTCTTTACAACGATAATACCATGAGGAAACAATGACCAACGATACCCTAAAATTCCAGCTGCCTGAGATGAAGATCGCCGACCTTACTGACGACGAACGCGAGGAGCTGGAAGCCCTCGAACTGCTTTCGCCGGACGGGGAAATCATACCCTACACCCCGCCCCGCGTTCATCCTGGAAGGCCGACCCTTGAAAAATGGGCGGTCCACGCACCTGAAGTCCTGAACGAGTCCTATAATTACTCTCCCAGGCCCTCATCCTTTTCCCGGGCCTTGGCCTTCACCATCGCCGATACCAAGGTGCTGCTCATATCCGGGACCGCCAGCGTGACTGAAGCAGGCCAAGTGGCCCATGCCGGCGATTTCCGCGCCCAGACCTGGCGCACCTACCGGAACATTACCCAGCTACTCAAGGCCGAGGACATGACTTGGCACGACGTGGTGCGCACCACCTGTTATCTGAAGGATATCCAGCAGGACTACCGGGACTTCAACGAAATTCGGACCTTCTTCTTCCGGTGGCTGGATCTCGATCCCCTGCCGGCCAGCACCGGCGTGCAGTCCCGCCTCTGTTGGGACGGTCTCCTGGTGGAAATAGACGCCATCGCCCTGGCACCGCTCACCCCGGGGAAATAGTCATGTGGCTTGTCAGGATTGACCGCCTCATACTCATCGCGTTAACGGTCCTGGGTCTGGCATATGCTCCCGCTCAGGGCCAGGACCGGCAGCGGAACTACGGAAACGTTCCGGATGCCATGCTGCCTTACGGGAAGTATAAAGAGCCTTATAAGCGAT
The DNA here is from genome assembly GCA_964543925.1 of uncultured bacterium. Classification (GTDB taxonomy): domain Bacteria; phylum Fidelibacterota; class Marinisomatia; order SCGC-AAA003-L08; family TS1B11; genus JADFNF01. The sequence continues at coordinate 9,480 of CAZJBG010000042.1, read as the reverse complement.
TTTTCGAGGAACCCCAGCCCTTCCTGGGGCCCGGTCGTGAGAAGTCCCCGGCCCCCAGCCTGAAGAGCGTCAAGATCGGTTTCATCGGTCCACTGGAAGGCACCGTGGACGCTCCCCTGGGCCAGCGGATGCTGCAGGGAGCTGTCCTCGCCCTGGAAGAGGCTAACGAGGCCGGGGGCTACCAGGGCCTGCCCTTTGAACTTGTCATCCGCAATGACGCCGGTCTTTGGGGGGCCTCCGGCAACACCTTTGTCGAGCTGGATGAGGAGCAGGTCTGGGCTATCCTCGGCTCCATTGATGGGGCCAGCACCCATGTCATCCTGCGCGTGGCCCTGAAACTCGAAATACCTATCGTGAACACAGGCACCACCGACCCGACCCTCACCGAAACCCGGATCCCATGGATCATCAGGTGCACCGCCGACGACCGCCAAAGCGGCTACGCCCTGGCCGACTATATCTTCAACCATAAAGGCCTTACGCGGGTCACCGTACTCCGTGGTAACAACCGGTACGGTCGCACGGGTATCGTTGAATTTCAGGATACGGCCCGCCGGCTCGGCCATCCCCTCGTGTTTGAGCTGCGTTATTCCACCGGCGATACCGATTTTACGCCGCAGCTCGACCGTATTGGCCGGGCCCATGCCGAAGCAGTCGTGATCTGGGGGGACGCCCTGGAGGCTGCCCTGATCGTCAAGCAGATGCGCCGGATGGGCATGGAGCAGCTGGTTTTCGGCGCTGACCGGCTGGTCTCCCCCGCATTCATCGAAACCGCCGGTGAGGCGGCCGAAGGCGTTGTGGCAACCTACCCCTACAACCCCCACCGGAATGACCCGCACCTCGACGAGGTAAGGCGTCATTATGCGGAGCGGTTCGATGAGGACCTCGAGGCCTTCGCGGCCCACGCTTACGATGGCATGACCCTGCTCATCGAGGCCATAGGCAAGGCCGGCCTGAATCGGACCCGTATCCGTGACGAACTCACCGCCCTGAAATCTTATGACGGCATCACCGATAACATTCTTTTCGATGAGACCCATAACGACATCGGTCCCGTTTGGCTCTCGGAAGTCCGCAACGGCGAATTCCAGTTCTTTCCCTCCACCTTGGCAGAGCAGTAACCATGCCAAGGATTCATGTCTCGAACAGGCTGGACGTATCGGCGATTGAGCAGCTAGAATCCTCTCCGGGGCCTGGTTTCACTGCCGCCCTTCACGGGTTCCGGCTTGGCCTGATGGCCCTGCTGCTGCTGGTCCCGGTGAATGCCGGAGCGGCTCCGCTGGGTAGCCCTTCGGAACCCGCACCCGTCAAAATCGGTCTCCTGGTTCCAGAGGACGGTCCCCTGGCGTTGGAAGGTCAGGCCGTCAGGCAGGCGGCCCAAATGGCCGTTGAAACCGCCAATGCCGGCGGCGGCTACCACGGTCGACCCTTCCAGCTGGTGGTGCGGTCGGCTGCCGGCCCCTGGCGGTCCGGATCCAGCGATATCGTGCAGCTGGTCTACGAGCACGAGGTCCTGGCTATCCTGGGTGCCTTGGACAGTCGCACGACCCACCTGGCCGAGCAGATTGTCACGAAGGGCCACGTCGTCCTGGTCACCCCCTGGGTCTCCGACCCCACCCTGAGCCGCATCAATATCCCCTGGTTTTTCCGTCTCGTCCCGGACGACCGGCAGCAGGCCCAAGCCCTGGCAGCCGAAATATTCGCCAGGCGCCATCTCGAACGGGTGGCCACCATCGCCGTCAAGAGTTTCGACGCCCAACTGGCTGCCGCCGCCTTCGACCACGCGGCCGAGGGGGTGGGACAAGTTCTCGCGGGGCAGTTCCTCCTTGATGAAACCGGGGCCGACCTTACAGCCCTGGCCAGACAGATCAAAGCGAGCGACCCGGATGGCCTGGTCCTTTACGGGGCACCTCTCCCGTTGGCCCGGCTGGTCCCCCTGCTGCGCTCCCAAGACGTAACCTGTCCTTTGTTCGGTCCCCTGCCCCTGCCCGACGAACGCTTTATCGAAAAGACCGGGCCGGGGTTGGGAACTCTGGTTGTTGCGGTCCCCGCGAGCTGGGCTGCCCCTGCCTGGCAGACTTTCCAGCAGACTTTTCGCGACCGTTACGGCTATACTGCCCCACTGGTGGCGGCGTATGCATTTGATGGTATGACGCTGATCCTGTCAACTATCCAAAACGTGGGCCCCGACCGTTATAAAATTCGGGACGCCCTGGCTGCCGTCAACGAGATGCAGGCTGTCACCGGACCGATCGGCTTTGATGGATCGGGCAACCGCAAGGGACCCGTGCGCCTTCTTATCCTGGGCCAATAATCCTCGTCCCATCCCTCCCGCCACCGGGTCAGGCATAAAACGTTTACCAGATACTAAAAACTTCGATTTTGTCGGATAGGGAATCTTTGACGGATTGTCGCTTTAAGGCCTCAATAACCACTAGGGATTGCCGGCCGGTGTCCCCTAGTTTCCCACAGGCGCCGAAGCGCTGCACACACGCAACCCAGTAACCGTTCAACCGATAAGCGAACTGAAACCGGCGGGAGAATGATAAATTTCGCAGAAAGCCGCCCTATAAAGACGGCTGTCTACACAAGTTTTGCGCTGGTAGCCTTCGCCGCAAATTCGCTCTTCAACCGGATGGCGTTCGCCGAGGAAGCCATCGATGCGGCCAGCTTTTCCATCATACGGCTGGCCTCGGGCGCCGTGGCACTGCTGCTTATCGTAAAAATTTCTCGAAAACAACCGTCATCGAAACCAGGGGGCAGTTGGCTATCGGCTGCCATGCTGTTTCTTTATACAGTAACCTTTTCATTCGCTTACGTGACGCTGAGTGTTGGCACGGGAGCCCTCATATTGTTCGCCGCGGTACAGTTGACCATGATCCTCACCGCTCTTTGGCAGGGTGAACACCTCCGCATCCAGGGATGGCTGGGACTGTTGCTTGCGCTGCTTGGCCTGATCTATCTGGTGATTCCCGGGCTATCCTCGCCCACATTAATGGGGTCCACCCTTATGGCTACCGCAGGTATTGCCTGGGGTGTCTATTCCCTGCGGGGGCGGAGCACCCTGAATCCCCTGGCCGACACGGCGGGCAATTTTACTCGCGCACTGCCGCTTGCCGCGGGGCTCGGTCTCTTTACCCTACAGGGGGGACAGATATCTGCTGCGGGGGTGTGGCTGGCGGTTTTGTCCGGGGCCCTCGCTTCAGGCGTCGGATATACGGTCTGGTATGCTGCCCTGAAGGGCTTGACCGCCACCCAAGCGGCCAGCATCCAGTTAACGGTTCCTGTGCTGGCCTCCCTGGCCGGGATCGTTTTCCTATCGGAGGCACTATCCGCACGTATGGTACTATCGACAGTCATGATCCTTGCGGGTGTGGGGCTGGCCGTAGCAGGTCATATGGATGCAACCCGCTCCCGAGAGTAACCGACGCGGCGGATTGATGCCTCCATTGGGGGCAGGTCCCGGTTCCACTGATTGTCCCTTCCAGTTTGCCCGATCACCGGCTTCCCCGACAGGTCTTGTTTAGGGAAAACCAGCATGTTAAACTCACCGGCACTTATCCAAATTTTAAAGCAGTCAGGAGAGTGATCATGCCAGAGGAAGCCATGCCGCCGGCCCTGTCCAGTGAGAACCGCTCGTTTCAACCTCCATCAGATTTCCGTGAACGATCGCACGTGTCGGATGACAGCCTGTATGAGTTGGCTAAACAGGACCGGCTTGCATTCTGGGAAAAGCAGGCGGCAGAGCTTCACTGGTTCAAGAAATGGGACCAGGTACTGGAATGGGATGCGCCCTACGCCAAGTGGTTCATCGGCGGGAAATTGAATATTTCATACAACTGTCTGGACCGGCATATTCAAACGTGGAGGCGCAATAAGGCTGCCATCATTTGGGAAGGTGAACTTGGCGAGCAGCGGGTGCTGACGTACTGGGACCTGTACCGGGAAGTCAACAAGTTTGCCAATGTGCTCAAAGAGCGTTTTGGCGTCAAGCAGGGGGACCGGGTGACGATCTACATGCCCATGATCCCCGAACTGGCCATCGCCATGCTGGCCTGTGTGCGTATCGGTGCGGCCCACAGCGTGATTTTTGGCGGCTTCAGTGCCGATTCAATTCTTGACCGGGTTCGGGACTGTGATTCCAAACTCATTATCACCGCCGATGGGGGTTACCGCAACGGTCAGATTATCCAGCTCAAAAATATTGTGGATAAAGCCCTTTCGTCCGGCAACACACCCGTTGAAGATGTCATTATTGTGCGCCATATTGGTGAAGGGGCCCAGTTGCATCTGGATGAAGGTCGCGACCATTGGTACCATCGGCTCATGGATGACGCTCCGGCCCGCTGCCAGGCCGAGGAACTGGACAGCGAGACACTGGCCTTCCTCCTGTATACCAGCGGCACGACGGGCAAGCCCAAGGGGATTATGCACACCACCGGCGGGTACCTGACGGGTGTAACCTATACGTCCAAATATGTGTTTGACCTTAAAGAGGATGATGTCTATTGGTGCACGGCTGATATAGGGTGGATTACCGGCCACTCCTACATCGTCTACGGACCCCTGTCCAATGGGGCTACCACGGTGATGTATGAAGGCTCCCCCGGCTATCCGGATAAAGATCGGTTCTGGTCGATTGTGGCGAAATACGGTGTGACCATATTATACACGGCCCCCACAGCCATTCGCACGTTCATGTCGTGGGGGGATGACTACCCGAAGCGGCACGATTTATCGAGCCTGCGGCTGCTCGGCACGGTGGGGGAGCCCATCAACCCGAAGGCGTGGCTGTGGTACCACCATGTCATCGGACAGGCGAACTGCCCCATCGTCGACACCTGGTGGCAGACCGAGACCGGGGCCATTATGATTTCGCCGCTGCCCGGGATCGCCCACACCCGCCCGGGCTCCGCCTCAAAACCGCTGCCGGGAATAGAGACTGAAATTGTCGATGAGCAGTGCCAGCCGATGGGGAGCGGCAAAGGGGGATTGCTCATCATCAAGTCGCCCTGGCCATCCATGTTGCGGGGGATTTACGGCGACCCCGACCGCTACAGGGATACCTACTGGAGCAGGTTTGATGGATACTATTTCACCGGTGATGGCGCACAGCTCGATGAGGACGGTTATTATTGGCTGCTTGGCCGGGTGGACGATGTGATCAATGTGTCGGGCCACCGCCTGGGCACCATGGAGATAGAATCGGCGTGCGTGGACCACCCTTCCGTGGCCGAAGCGGCAGCTATCGGCATCGACCATGAGATCAAGGGTCAGGCCATTGTGGCGTTTGTCACGCTGAAACTGGACGGTTTAAGCAGCCTGGCCGTCGAGGAAGATATCCGTCAGCACGTGGCCACCAGGATTGGCGCCTTTGCCCGTCCGGAGAAGGTGATCATCACCGCCGACCTGCCCAAGACCCGCAGTGGCAAAATCATGCGCCGCCTGCTAAGAGATATTGCTACGGGAAATGCTATCGGCGATACCACCACCCTGGCGGATGCTGCGGTCGTGCAGGAGCTGAAAAAGAAATACGAGAAGCTGGGGGAGTAGACCGGGCCTGCATTACCCCTGGCCGGAATTGGAAAGATTACCGTCCGGGGCCCAGTACGGTCCCGGTTTCCGGGTGGAAGAGGTGGAGCTTATCAAGCTGGAAGCGAACCCCTACCTGGTTGCCCTCCCTTAGCGTGCCCGGCAGGTTGTCAACTTTCACCACCATTTCACCATCGCCCACTCTGAAATGCACCAATGTTTCGTATCCCAGCGGCTCCATCAGAAAAATCGGCCAGGTGGTATGACAGTCTGCGTTTTTGGGGTCTACGAGGATGACATCCTCGGGGCGAATCCCCAGGGTCAACTGCTGCCCGTCGTAGTTCTTGAGCCGTTCCGGGGAATGGGTAAGCGGAAGCGTGAAGTCCGGATGATGCAGCTCAATGCCCGGGTCTTTATGGATGGCAACCAGAAACATGTTCATGGGCGGTGTTCCGATAAATCCTCCCACAAAGCTGTTTTGGGGCTGATGATAGATTTCGAGGGGCGTGCCTACCTGCTGAACGACGCCGCCTTCCATGATCACGATGCGGTCACCCATCGTCATTGCCTCCACCTGATCGTGGGTCACATAAACAATGGTTGTCTTCAGCAGGGCGTGAAGGGCCTTGATCTGGGCTCGCATCTGGATTCTCAATTTCGCATCCAGGTTCGAAAGGGGTTCATCGAATAGAAATACCGCCGGCTTTCGAACAATCGCCCGGCCCAGGGCCACCCGTTGCTTTTGGCCACCGGAGAGCTCCTTTGGCATGCGCTGGAGCAGCTCGGTGATTTCCAATATGGTGGCCGCCTCATTGACCCTCTGGCGGATTTTATCCTTGGGCACCTTACGCAATTGTAGACCGAAAGCCATATTTCTGTAGACGTTCATATGCGGGTAAAGAGCATAGTTCTGGAAAACCATGGCAATATCACGGTCTTTTGGCGCTACGTCGTTGACGAGATGATCCCCAATATGTATTTCGCCTCCCGTCAGATCTTCCAAGCCGGCGATGAGGCGCAGGGTGGTGGATTTGCCACACCCGGAAGGGCCCACCAGGACCAGGAACTCGCCCTCACCAATGTCCAAACTGAAGGTTGAGACGGCAGTAATATTTTGGGGGTAGGTCTTGGTAACGTTTTGAAGCCGGATGGTCGCCATAATTTTCGGGTCTTATAGAATTTTAAGAATAGTACTGCTTGTTTCTACGGAATCCTCCACCAATATTTGCAGCTAAGGCTGGATTAAGTGACCGGAATAGGCGAAATCTACCATTAGTGGCGTGAGAAACCTAAGCAGATTGCACCTTCTTTGAAGTTTACCCATCGGTCACCGAGGTTCTGGATGAAAACGATCTAACCGGGCGACGCGACGTGATCGGTGGTTTTGCAGGAGGCTGTCGATGACCAGGGCGATTTCACCTCAGGCTAAATTTGCATTCCCGTTAGCATCCTGAGGTGGAAGTGGCCTGCATACCTGACGATCTGCTTTCCATATGGTGGAAGCCAAAATCCGTGACTCTCAGGCCAAAACGGGGATAAATTGCTCTTCTTCAAAACTGTGACGACGATGTTTCAGATTCGGTAAGGCTTTCGTTTCGTCGATATTGAAGATGCATTGTCGGGCCGTTCAAACTATTGAACCAACATTACCGATCGTCGTAACCATAATTAAGGGACCGTTAAGAATGAAATACATTTGGGTCGTGGGATCACTCCTGGTATTGATCACCTGTTCGGGTGAGCGTCAAGAATCGGATATTGCTGTCCTCCAGAACTATGAGGACTCGGTCAGCTATAGTATCGGTATGGAGATTGGCCGCAGTTTCCGGCACGATGCGGTAGAGGTTAATCCCTCAGTCTATCAAAAGGGTTTCACCGATGGGTACCTTGATCGCGCGACCCTAATCGATGAAGATGAAAGGCGAGAGACGATGATGGCTTATCGGGTGGAGCACAGTGTGAGAAAGCAGGAGCGGGACAGGCGAATCAGGGAGGGCAACATAGCTGCCGGCCGAGCGTTCCTGGCTGAAAATGCTGAAAAGGAAGGGATCGTTGCCCTACCTAGCGGACTACAATACAAGGTCCTGACAGCGGGGACAGGGCCCACCCCCACAACATCGGATCGGGTGAAAGTGCACTACCGTGGCCGGCTGCTGGATGGCACCGAGTTTGACAGCTCCTATGAACGGGACACGCCCGCTACCTTTCTCGTAACCGGCGTCATAAAGGGCTGGATCGAGGCTCTGCAACTGATGTCGGTGGGCGCCAAATGGGAGCTCTACATTCCGCCAAACCTGGCATATGGACCCCGGGGGCAGGGTTCCAAGATCCCGCCCATGGCGACCCTCATCTTTGAGGTGGAGATGCTGGAGATTCAATAGGGCGCTAATCGTTTAATCCCTCGAACCGGGCCGCAGTTGCGCCTGGCGGACATTTACAGCGTATCGGGTTTGCACCAGTTCTCCATGACGGTAATTTGCTCCCTCGATTTCAACCCGAAACTGGAAAACATCTTGGAGAGCTGCCTTGGACTATCCCATGCGGGCCGACTTGAAAGTGGGCCAGAAATTCCCCGATTTTGAACTGCCTGATCACACGGGCGAAATGCAATCCTTATCGAAGCTTCTGCGGGGCTACCCCGGCGTGCTCATCTTCAGCCGGGGGTATTACTGACCTAAAGACCGTCGCCAGTTGGCGAATTATGTGACCTATCTGCAACCCGAGCTGCGGGTGAACTATTGCAAAATGATCACCGTCTCGGTGGACGACAGCATGAACACCAATGAGACCCGCACGGCCCTGGCGGCCGATTGGCCCTTCCTGATGGATCCCGACCGGAAGCTGCTCCACGAGTTGGAGATGGTCGACCATACGGACCCGGTCCATGGCGAGGTCTACATTCCCTATACCTTCGTTTTGGACCGGAACCGGACCATCTACAAAATCTATAACGGCTGGTGGTATGTGGGGCGGCCCACGGCAGAGGAGCTGCGCATGGACCTGCGCGCCCTCATGTCCCGGCGGAAGGACTGGGTGTATTCCGAGAGCCAGAAGATCGGGCCGGCGGGGACAAAAGACCGTGAACCGGTGCCCCAACCCAGCACCGGCTGAGCCGGGCTTGATCATGTGGCATCGGTGAGGAGCAGGCCCATGGATGATCTCAAGATTCAGGTTTACTCGGACTACATCTGACCGTTCTGCTACGTCGCCCTGGCCGGGGGGAGACGACCAGCAGTGATGCCTTGATTTGTTTTATTTATATTTATTTGACAACTTTTCGGGACCCAATAGCGTCAAACCCTCAACAACCAGTGACCAATGAAAAAGGGAAACATGCGCTATTTATTCATCCTGATCGTTGCCCTATCTGTGTTGGACGCCAACCAGAACCCGTTCAAGCCTGAAGATTTCCGGGAGCGCGAGATCATCGCTATCAGGCTGGATGAACCGTTACGGATCGATGGACTGCTCACCGAACCGATCTATCTGACGCCCCCCAACCAGACCTTCATTCAGATGGACCCGGACAACGGCGAACCGGCCAGCGAAGATACCGATGTGTGGGTGGCCTATGATGACGCGGCCTTGTACATCCTGGCCAGGCTGTGGGACAGTCAGCCCGATTCCATCGTGGCGCGGATGGGCCGACGGGACGCCAACTTCAACTCCGACCTATTTCAGGTGATCGTCGATTCCTATCACGATAAACGCTCCGGATACTTCTTTTTCATCAATCCCTCAGGCGCCATACAGGACGGTACGTTTTTTAATGATGGCTGGGACGACAATTCCTGGGACGGTGTCTGGGAGGGGCAGGCCACGGTTGATGCTGATGGCTGGACCGTTGAAATGCGCATTCCCTACTCCCAGCTGCGCTTTAACCAGCAGGATGAATACACCTGGGGCATTCTATTCGGAAGACAGATACAAAGAAGAAATGAGCAGGCT
>CAZJBG010000041.1:0-17698 GCA_964543925.1 uncultured bacterium | reverse complement strand
GGGTGAGAAGAAACCTGAAGCAACGGGCACACGGATATATTTATCTGGAGCGACCGTATATGTGTTGTAGAAGTGATCGTCGCCGATATATCGTTCCGGCAGATACGCTTATTTCAGGTTGGAATTTGAAAGACAGAAGAGGTATGGTGTCGTTCGATCAATGAATAAAAGGGGACTGATATGGCCGTTGCGGAATCGTGCCTTATTGCTGTGATAATGTGTTCTATTACGACGCCCTCCTGGGGACCCTGGGCCAATGCGCAGAAACTGGCCGGCAGGGAATGATGGTCGCAGTTATTCTATGGGGATTATGCTATCGGCGTTTTTCTGCTGTCTCTCGCGTAGGCCTGCATGTTTTTATTCTATCTGATTAGTACTCGATCTTTTTACTTATATGAGGTTTGCCTGATAGTTCATCCTACGAAGGATATATGATTATGGCTAATAAAGTTGTCGTCATTGGAAGTTCCAACACAGATATGGTCATCAAGCTGGAGCGATTGCCCAGACCAGGTGAAACCTTGCTTGGTGGCGACTTTATCATGGCGGCCGGTGGTAAAGGTGCGAACCAGGCAGTAGCCGCGGCCAGGTTGGGCGGGGAGGTCACATTCGTGGCCAGGGTCGGTATGGATATTTTTGGGGAACAGGCGGTACAGGGCTTTCAAAAGGAGGGGATTAACACAGTATTTATTGTTAAGGACGATGCGAGTCCGTCAGGGGTGGCCCTCATCTTTGTGGATCAACAGGGTGAGAACGTCATTGCCGTCGCATCCGGCGCCAACAACCAACTGTCGTTGAAGAATGTGACTAAAGCGACAGAGCAGATCTCCGTAGCCGATGTTTTGCTCATGCAGTTGGAAACGCCAACGGAGACGGTGCGATATGCGGCCCAACTAGCTCAAGAGAGCGGTGTACCGGTCATTCTCAATCCGGCCCCGGCCCGGGATATCGACGGCGATCTGCTGAGTAATGTTACGATTCTTACACCGAATGAATCGGAGCTGGGACTGCTGACCGGTGTGAAGATCGTGGATGAGGCCTCGGTTGAAGTGGCCGCAAAGATGCTAAGGGATCAGGGCGTGAACACTGTGATTGTGACCATGGGAGCGCGGGGGTCCCTGCTCCTGGCGGACGGTCAATTGCGGATGGTACCCACCAGGGAAGTCACGGCGATAGATACCACCGCCGCCGGTGATGCTTTCAACGGTGCTCTTGCGGTTGCCTTGGCGGAAGGTAAGTCATTGGAGGAAGCAGTGAGGTTCGCGAATATGGCCGGAGCCCTCTCCGCCACAAAGATGGGAGCCCAGCCCTCGATGCCCACCTCCGTAGAGCTCCAGGCCTTTGCCAGGCTTTGACCACCCTCTCCCACAGGGAATCATCATTACGTGCGGACAACGATCATAAAGGCGGAAAGATGGAAGTGATGAGAATTTTCCGATCCATTGGCATTATCCTGAGCGGAATACTGCTGGTCAACGGGTGCACCACTAGGGGCACTCGCAAATTAGCGGTGGAGGACTACTATGACAAAGTCTACGCCTCCTGGTTGGGTCAATGTATTGGGAACATTTACGGCCTGCCTCACGAGAATCAATATATTGATAAGCCGGGCCCGGGGGAGTTCCCCTATGGCTATCAAGGTAAGCCGTTAGAGACGATGAGAAGGGTCAACGGCGCTTTCTCTGATGACGACACCGACATCGAGTATATGAACTTGCTTGCAATGGAAGAGCACGGCCCTGAACCAACCTATGCCGCTCTGGCGGATCGCTGGCTATACCATGTCCGCGATCGGGTCTGGCTGGCCAACCGGGCAGCGCTGGCCTTCATGCATTACGGGTACACTCCGCCAGTCACCGGCATGAAGCAGATCAATCCCCACTGGTTCCAGATCGATCCGCAGTTGGTCAATGAGATCTGGGCGGTAACTGCGCCGGGTATGGTGCGCTATGCAGCTGACAAATCAGGCTGGGCGGCCCGTATCACCGATGACGACTGGGGCATTGAACCCACTATCCACTACGGCGCCATGTACGCCGCAGCCTTCTTTGAGTCGGATATTCACAGTCTGATCGATATCGGCACCGACGCTTTGCCGGAAGGCAGCCGGTTTGCCCGAACCGTGGAGCATATGAAGGCGTTGTATCGTAAATATCCCGAGGACTGGAAGCAAGCCAGGCTGGAAATGGCAGAGAAGTATTATTATCAGGAACCGGTTGAGACCCGGACCATCTGGAATGCCAATCTCAACGGCGCCTGCGGCATCCTAGCGCTGCTCTATGGCGAGGGAGATTTCCAGAAGACACTCGATCTGGCTTGCGCTCTCGGGTTTGACGCGGATAATCAGGCAGCGACGATGTGCGGCCTGCTGGGAGTGATCCTTGGCACGAAGGGGCTTCCGGAAGATCTACTGACTCCATTGCCAGAACTGGGGTGGGAAGCGCCGTTCAATGACCTGTATAAAAATGTATCCCGGTACGACATGCCGGATGCAAGTCTTAAAGACATGGCCAAACGCATGGCCAAACAGGGTGAGAAAATCATTCTGCAACATGGCGGGAAAAAGATCACCGAAAACGGGGCGGAATATTTCCTGATCAACACCAGGGCAACATTCGTTGCGCCCCTGGAGTTCCCCAACGCACCTATGCCGTATCTGGATGTGGGGCAGGACGTAGACTATGCCTTCTATGTTACAGGGGGGAAGCTGCCGTTCCAGTGGCAGTTGGTCTCGGGTGCTCTTCCGCAAGGGATCCACTTCCGTCAAGGCAAGCTCTCCGGCAGGCCGACCACGTCCGGCATTTATCCCATCGCACTCAAAGTGGTGCAAAACAATGTGGCCATCCGGCGTGAATTCAAACTGGTGGTCCGTGGGAGGAATCTGGCTCCCGCAGCCGTGCAGATTCTGGCGAATGTCCTCCAAACCGATACCCGAAAGCGCGATGCAATGTGGCTGACGGTAGGGCATTCGCTTTACTCGGACACCGTCGGAGTTATCCGGGACGGGGTGCGGCTGGGTGACGGCTCGACTTTCTACAGCAACGGCGGCGAGACCGGCAAGGATGAAGATTATTATGGATATCGATGGAACGAGCCTCGAACGATAGGTCTGTTGGGGTTCCACACCGGTTCGGTAGAAGAGAATGGCGGCTGGTTTACTTCCCTGGGGGTGGAATTCCTAGACGAGGGCGGCCGATGGTGGCCAGTTGAGGATTTATTGATAAGCCCCCCGCTGATGCAAGGAGAGGAGCGCTTCAATAAGCCTCACTTCGTGGAATACTTGCTCGCATTCCAGCCCGTGCAAACCACAGCTATCCGATTGATCGGTGACGCCGGGACAGTCGAACATTGGTATAGCAAGTCGACCCCATTTACCTCAATTACCGAACTGAGCGTACATGGCCCGTTGCCGGGCTACGGATCGCTGGCCCGGTCCGACAGGTCGGGATAATCCCGCTCCGGATCGGAAGGGGGCAATAGTGCACAAGCGAGTAATCCATATTGCATGCCTGCATATGGGGCTCGCTGGCCAACTAGGCGGCAGGATGAGGGCAGGCATTATGGCTCTCACGGCCGTCGGAGGCAGTAACCAGGGGCCAATGGCTACCACCGGTGTATTCTGCGCAACGCCGGGACTGTGGTGGGGTTATAAAGCCTTCTTCCAAGAAGTGGCGTTCGTCCTGGATGAATGATTCAACGAGGCACCTGCTCCCTCGGCTCCTCATAACTCTCCCTGTTAGGGATCTGGGGTTGCTATAATATCGCCCATCTACGGACCCGGCAGATGTTGGAGCTGGGGGAGCAGGTGCCTCGTTGAACACTACACCGTCCTTTGCACCCGACCCCGGCACAGCCGGGTACGGGTAGTGATCAGTTTCTTAGGTGCTTTTGAGTACCCCCAACCGACGGACTCATAGGTTCAAAGCAAGAGGTATCTCAAATTCCGAATCAAACGTCTGCCGAGCTGCGTATACTGGTTGGCACGAGCTGTGGTTTTATGCCTGCTCATGGGCTGTGCTTTGTTTCGCGAATGCAGTATCAATGGACGGAGAGACGGTTCAGAAACCAGGGTGGACTCAAAATCGTATGGTTGTTAAAATAAGGAGATCGATATGAAGACTTCACAGATTGGGGGCTTGGCGATAGTCATGATCTTAGGTATAGCATGCCAGCCAACTCAGCGCGATACCATTACCTTGTCCAAGGAGCAGCTCCGGGACAAGATCAAAGGGGCCTGGGCGGCTCAGACAATAGGGGTGACTTTTGGTACGCCCATAGAATTTCAGTACAATGGGACCATGGTACAGGATTATCAAGAGATCCTGTGGTATGATGGCTATCTGAAAGATACGTATGAAAATGAACCGGGGGCATACGACGACATTTACATGGATCTATCGTTTGTGCAGGTATTTGAGGATGAAGGACTCGATGCACCCGCTGTATCCTTCGCCAATGCCTTTGCCAACGCTGAGTATAGCCTCTGGTTTGCCAACCAAACCGCCAGGCACAACATCCTGAATGGACTTAAGCCACCGGAATCAGGACATTGGCTGAACAACCCCTGTGCCGACGATATTGACTTCCAGATTGAGGCCGACTTTGCGGGGTTGATGAGTCCGGGGATGGTCAATACCTCGGCCGAGATCTGTGATAAGGTAGGGCATATCATGAACTACGGAGACGGCTGGTATGGGGGCGTGTATGTCGCCGCCATGTATAGCCTGGCTTTCGTCTATGATGACATCAATAAAGTGGTGGAAGAGGCACTGAAAGTTATTCCCCCGGAAAGTATGTTTGCCCAGACGATGAGCGATGTCATCAAATGGCACAAGGAAAATCCCCGCGATTGGAAAGAAACCTGGTTCAAGGTTCATCGGAAATGGTCCCAGGACATTGGCTCGCCCCTCGGCGTTTTTGAGCCGTTCAACATTGACGCGAAGATCAATGCCGCCTGGGTGCTGATGGGCCTGCTCTATGGCAATGGCGATTTCACGAGGACTTTTGAGATTGCAACGCGTTGCGGCGATGATGCCGATTGTAATCCGGCGACCGCTGGAGGAATCCTCGCGGCCATAAAGGGATATGAAAATATCCCTGATTACTGGAAGCAGGGACTTGCAGAGGTTGAGCCCGTCGATTTTAAGTATACGACGATCTCACTGAATGATGCCTATGAATTATCCTTCAAACACGCGCTTGAGGTGATTGAAAGAAATGGCGGTAGGGTGGAGGGGGAAAACGTTACCATAAAGTTACAGCAGCCAGAACCGGTCCCCTTGGAGATTGCCTTTGAAGGGCATTTCCCTCAGCAAAAGCAAAACCTTGATCAGGTCCTGGCAGATGAAACCTCTCTGGCGTTTGAGGGGATCGGTTTCGTCATAACGGGTGGGGCACAGAAGAAAGGGGAAGACGACTACATTTTCGATGTTGAGGTGTCTATCGATGGAGAAGTGATTGAAACGGTGAAGCTCCCCACCAAGTTTGTTCATCGGAGGTTTTACCTGTTCTGGAGGTACCAGCTGCCTGACGGCAAACATGAAGTTCGGTTGAAGGTTCTGAATCCCACCGATAAGGCCCAGGTCAACCTGAACGACATGTTGGTATATGGTGCCAATCCCGTCAGCGTCGATTACTGAAATAGGACGGCACTCATCTGAGAGGAAGTCTCCTTGGAGCCCATTCGTAGCGACAAGTAGTGCCACGCACCTTCTCACGGCGGATGGATCAGAGCTTCTTTCCACCACAGCGGTGACAGCATAAGATCCTTTGCATGCTCTCACTTTATCAACATAGGTGGCTAAACTTCGACTTTACCATAAAGTGCAATAGGGTAGAATCCGGGGTTGCCGGACGAGAAATACAGAGACGCAAGAAAAATTAATTCTCATCTATGAGTATTTATGATGAATAGGCATGCGGTGACTACAGAAAAGATGAAAGCTAAAAGTGGACTTAAAATCTCAAACGCTCAGGATTTGATCTTTGGCATTGCTCCCAATCCCATTCAGTGTGGACGAGATGTGGTGATTGGAGATGGTTCCGTCTATCCTGAAATCAATTTCACCTTACCCTCCATGTTGGTTGACCAGGATAGCTGGCCTGAGGTCCGGTCGCAATATAGCGAGATGATCAGAGAAACATGTCAGCGCGCGGTCGACTTGCAGACCCCTGCACTGGTGGTTGAATTCGAACTGTTACCACCTATGACGATCAATCCTGGCTGGGGCGCGGAAATTACAGAGATATTAAATAGCGTACTCAATGAATTTTATGAGAAATACGGGCTGCGCTCGGCCTTGCGCGCCACACCGGTTGATGTCCGCGATATGGATCAGCCTCCAAGAATGCGGTCAGGTGAGATGCTGGAGAAAACACTGCAATCTTTTGAGCAGTGTGCCCGGTCCGGCGCGGATATCCTTTCCATCGAATCTACTGGTGGAAAGGAAATTCATGATGCGGCGCTCATGAATGCCGATCTGGCAGGAATCGTCTTTGCACTAGGTGTTCTAGCCGTCCGGGATATGCAATTTTTGTGGAAAGAAATCGTGCAGATCGCCAATCGTACCAAGACCGTACCGGGCGGCGATACAGCCTGTGGTTTTGCCAACACTGCCATGGTGCTGGCAGACCAGCGCCTCATTCCCAAGACCCTTGCAGCCGCCGTCCGGGTTGCTTCGGTTGCGCGCAGCTTGCAGGCCTATCTGCAGGGGGCTGTCGGCCCGAGCAAGGACTGCGCCTATGAAGGTCCCTATCTGAAAGCATTGATGGGTATCCCCATCTCCATGGAAGGCAAATCGAGCGCCTGTGCTCACCTCAGTTCGCTTGGCAACATAGCCAGTGCCTGTGGCGATCTTTTAAGTAATGAATCGGTGCAGAACGTTCGTCTGCTCAGTGCCTCGGCTCCGGTGGTATCCCTCGAACAGTTAGTCTATGATTGTCGCTTGATGAACCGGGCTTTGGATGAGGGTAAACCTGCGGCACTGAAACTTCAACAGTGGCTGATCGAAAGTGACGCTCACCTTGACCCACAGGCCTATGTTCTGAAGCCCGACGTGGTCATCAATACATCTCATCGATTATTTGATTGTGAGACACCCCTCGAAATGACCCTTGCCGCCGTGGATCAAACTCTCACGACGCTTCGTCAGGCCCATCAGAAAGGTGAACTCCAATTGGATAAGCAGGAACGCCGCTGGCTCGACTTGCTATCAATCCAATTGGAAAGTATTCCGGATGATGAAGAGCTGCTATGGTCCATGATTAAATCGAAGCCCTATTATCAAAAAATGGATCCCCATGCATATGCTTTATTCTAGTGAATCGTCACCACATCGGTATGCCGGATCTATCATACGGTCAGATTATTTGGCATGGGAACACCAGTGAAGTGATTCATAGATCGAAACCCTGCAAGTGACTTTAACCTTTTTGTCTGGAGAAAAATAGTGGGTGTGCTTGAAGAAATAACTGAGGCAGTTGTTCGAGGTCACGAGAATGCCCAATCCAGTTATCCCCCTGATCAAACGGGGAAATCGGGCGTGAGCGAAGGGGTTGAGGAGGCGTTACGTCAGCAGATTGAGCCGGGGAAAATTATCCAGGAGGGCTTGATCCCGGGTATGGACATTGTGGGTCAAAGGTTCAAGGGTGGCGAATACTTTTTACCTGATATGCTCATGTCCGCACAGGCCATGAAAGCGGGGATGAAGTTCCTGGAACCGCTGCTCAAATTGGGCGAGATCAAACTCCTCGGGACAGTTATCATAGGTACGGTTAAGGGAGATATGCACGATATCGGGAAGAACCTGGTGGGGATCATGCTCGAGGGTGGAGGACTTGAGGTCATCGATCTTGGGGTTGATGTATCGCATGAGCGGTTTATCGCAGCAGCCACGGAGTATCCCGATGCGGTGGTCGGTCTCTCGGCCCTGCTTACCACCACGCGGGAGAATATGCGTTTAATCGTGGAATCCCTCCAGGCCAACGGCCTGCAGAACAAAGTCATCATCGGTGGGGCAGCGGTTGACCGGGCGTTCACCAAAGAAATCCGAGCCGACGGCTTTACCCGTAACGCTGCGAATGCTGTGCCGATGGTCAAAGAGCTGCTGGGCATCGACGCCTGACATGTATGGGGGCATCAACATGACGATCACGATCCTGATGGCAGCATAGTGGAGGCTTTGGCGATGCCGGAACGCGGGCGGATTTAACATGGATTACAGATTACAAGGCCACTCAGGCTTACAGGTCTCCAAACTATGTTTCGGTGTCATGACCTTCGTCGAGAGTGATGGATGGTCCAGGGTTGGCCAGCTCGGCCAGCGCCAGGCCGATGAATTGGTTTCTATCCCCCATGATAAGGGCGCTAACCTGTTCGACACTGCTGATGTCTATCACGAGGGCCCGTCGGAGCAGATCCTGGACCAGGCTCTCGGACCCCGCCGGAAGGATGTGATCATCGCCACGAAATGCGGCTTCGAAATGGTGCCGATACCCGGTGAGGGTGGATTCAATATTCCGTCTGGTATCTATCGCAACAAACTGTAATATGGGACTACTCGAAGTTAAAGATCTGAGGCTAATGAAATAGAATCTGGACGATTTGATATTATACGCTTTTCACTTGGATGAGGGAGATGCATCTGAATCTGTAATTAGAGGTGATATAATGCCTTTCATGGAATTGACGCTCTACGTAAACCATTTAGGGCTATGAATAGTCCGATTAGGTTGATCATAAAAGATCGGTAAGGAACGCACATCAATTGACCATAAAAGATACATCTTATAGGACGAGGGTTAATCAGACTATCGCTTTTCAGAAGCCGGATAGAACCCCTCGAGATTTTGCTGCTGTGCCAGAAATCTGGAAGAAATTAGGCGATTATTTTGGAGTAGAGAGTCGAAATGAAATATTAAAATATTTAGATGTAGATTGTCGAATCGTTTCATACGATAGTTTTTGTCAACATCCGGGAGTCGATACTTCACAAATAAGCGCGACTGCTTCAATGGAACGATCCTCTATTGGTGGAATGTGGAGAAAGATTGAACCGGATGGAAGTAATCGGGATATATGGGGGGCGCATCGTAGAAGGGTTTCTCATAGGTACGGCGCGTACGATGAGTTTGCCTCTTTTCCTTTAGAAGATGCACAAAGCATAGAGGATTTAAAAAAATACGAATGGCCGCGGCCCGATTGGTGGAGATTTGACGGCCTATCCTCATTCATCGATGAGCTGAACGATCGCGCGGTTTACAATATTCGTTATCGGATCGGATCAGTTTTTGAGACCAGCTGGTCCCTCTATAATTTTGAGAAGTTTCTGTTGGATCTGGCCATGCAGCCTGAAATGCCGCAATATGTCATGGAACGCGTTACGGAGGTCCATATAGAAAACCTGCGTACAGTGCTAAGTTCAGTGGGTGATCTGATCGATATTGTCTATTTTTATGATGATATCGCGTCCCAGGAAAGTCTGCTCATCAGCCCCAAAATGTATGAGGATATCGTCCAGCCCTATCACCAGAAATTAATTGATATAGCAGCAAGTTACGGCAAACCGACAATGATGCATTGCTGCGGAGCGGTCTATCCTATGATAGATACATTCATTGAAATGGGTTTGACTGTTCTAAATCCCATTCAGCCGACTGCAAAGAATATGAATCCTGAGAAACTGGCCGAAGAATTCGGAGGTCGTATAGCATTTCATGGAGGCATTGATATTCAATCTTTTCTACCGACTGCCACGCCGAATCAGGTTGTAGAAAAAGTAAAGTATACCTCGGAATTGCTTGGAAAAAATGGCGGCTATATCATCGCTGGATCACACCATATTCAAGCGGATACGCCGGTAGAAAATATTCTGGCAATGTATGATGCGCTTTAGATCACACTGTTGTTACTTCTCTAAGTTATTTGAGTATGGGTAGTTAAATGACATGAACATGATTTGCCCGATCAACAAATTTACGATTCAAGGTCCTGGGACGTGATCATCGTAAAATGAAAAGGGAAGTAAATGGGTAAGGTTACAGTTGTCGGCAGTTATATCGTCGCGCTGGTCATGGACGTAGACCGGATTCCGCTCGAAGGGGAGACCATCTTGGGCAGAAACTATCACACTACCCACGGTGGCAAAGGCTCAAATATGGCTGCCTGTTCCGCCAGACTTGGAGTTGATGCTACGTTCATGGGAAAAATCGGAAGAGACTCGTTCGGAAAGGGATTCATTTCATTACTCAAAGAAGAAGGAGTCGATCATAAAGCTGTCCTGTATTCGAATAATTTGCCTACTGCGGTAGGATTTATCGTTTTTAGCGCTAGAGGCACGAATGTGATAGTTATTGATATTGCCGCCAATGGAGACTTCACAGCGAAGGATATCTCAGAAAACAGCCATATAATAGAATCGTCTGACGTGATAGTGTCTCCATTGGAGATCCCATTGGACACCGCCCTCGCGGCCGCAAAAATCGCAAAGACAAACGGCGTACTGTCTATATTGAATCCCGCTCCGGCTAAAGATTTGAGAGATTACGATTTAGGTGCCGTCTATGCATTGACACCGAACGAGACTGAAGGCCGGGTGTGTCTCGGATTAGACCCCAATGATCCGATCGATGATAGGGATCTGGCGGTAGCACTACTGGAGTTGAAGACGGAAAATGTCATTGTTACGAGAGGAGCCCAAGGTGTTATATGGGCATCCCAAAATGGCGTCCAGCTTGTCCCAGGCCTTAATGTCAATGTGGTCGATAGTGTGGGTGCCGGGGATGCATTTAACGCTGGTCTGGCAGTCGGCTTAAGTGAGAAACGACCGATGCTGGAAGCAATCGCCCTGGGGGTCACGACCGCTTCCCTGTCCACCCAAAAGAGGGAAACGATTGAGTCCTATCCATATCGTGATGAAGTCGATCAATGGATAGGAGCGGTACTACAAAACCTGAAATGATTCCCCGGCTGGAATAATTTAAACAGCGATTGTTTGATTGGCGGAGCGTTACGGGATACAGATGAAAGACGTTCAACGGGTGCCACGGTTATAAGCAGCTGCATACCAGTACGGGGTCGCTTAGGCGCAAAATTATGACGGAGGATGCATGGAACTCATTTTAGGATTTTCTTTTGTTCTGGTAGCCGGATTATTTCAGGGTACGTTCGTGCTGCCAATGACGATGACAAAGCAGTGGGAGTGGGAACATATTTGGGCGACGTTTTCATTGCTTGGAATGCTCGTTTTCAATTGGCTTCTTGCTTTTCTGATCATTCCGAATATCCTATCCATCTACGGTTCGGTATCTTCTGGTGAGCTTATCATATTAGTACTTTTCGGTGCCGGGTGGGGTATCGGCGCAATACTGTTTGGCTTAGGAATGGACCGGCTTGGTATGGCTTTGGGCTATCCCATTATTATGGGTTTGATAGCGGGTCTTGGTACTCTTATCCCACTTGCTATATTTTTCCCGGAGTCCTTGCTGACAGCGAAAGGCTTGGTTTTATTGGCAGGCATGGCGCTTGTCATTATCGGCATAATTCTTTGCTCGATAGCTGGCTCACGTAAGCAGCCGGATACTGTATCCACGGGTGCGGCTAGATCGGGTTCCTTTGGCGTCGGATTGATAATTGCGATTCTGGCTGGAGTTCTATCCTCTTTGCCGAACGTGGGAATGGCCTTTGGCACAAGTGTGATTGATGAGGCAAAAGCAGCCGGCATTTCTGACACTTATGCTGCAAATGTGGTATGGGCCCTCTTTTTCACTATGGGCTTTATCGTCAACTTTGGTTATTGCCTTTACCTTATGATCAGCCGGAAGAACCTGAGTAGTCTGTCAGTTCCGGAAACAAGACGCAATTTTGGGCTGGGCGTATTAATGGCTATCTTATGGATCGGAAGCTTTTACCTGTATGGAATCAGTGCCGCAAAATTAGGGAAATGGGGTGTCATAGTAGGCTGGCCCCTATTTATCTCCTTATCAATTGTGGTCGGCAATCTTTGGGGTATCTGGAGAGGTGAGTGGAAAGGTGCTCCCGCCGCTGCAAGCTCGCTGCTTAAAAAGGGACTCATTGTTCTATTGGCGGCCGTTATCACCATTGCAATCAGTAATTCACTGTAAAAAGAATCTTAACTGTCTAGTACGCAGCAAACAAGTACGTAAATAACGGAGGCAAAGATGTACATGAACCGCCTTATAAAGCCTATTATGATGACGCTCTCTTTCGTGGCATTTTCTGATATTGCTTACATGCAGACAACGTCTTTCAAGAACATGGTCTTGGTGCCCGCAGGAGAGTTTACCATGAAAGTTGAATATCGCTGGCGCGAAGGTCTGACTCTTGATTCCTTAATCGTAGATGAATCAGGTATCCGCTATCGTTCAACAGAACAGGTATCGGTCCCTGCGTTTTATATCGACAAGACCGAAGTTACCAATAAGCAATTCAAACAGTTTTTGGATGCTACCGGATATAAGCCAAAATTTCCAAAAAACTTCCTTAAGCACTGGCGTGGTGGTGCCTATTCAGCGCGTCAAGCTAATCATCCCGTGGTGTGGGTGTCCTTGGATGATGCAAAGGCCTATGCGAAGTGGGCCGGCAAGCGACTGCCCACGGAGATCGAATGGCAGAAAGCCGCCCAGGGTGAGGAAGGAAGGATCTGGCCATGGGGGAATGTTTTTGATCCGAAAAAGGCAAATATGGATTCTGATGGGACGAAGCCGGTGGGAAGTTATAAAGGTGGTGCCAGTCCATACGGTTGTTTAGATATGGCCGGTAATGTCTGGGAATGGACAGATTCATTTTCTGCCGACGGTTATCATTACTTTTCGTGGCTACGTGGCGGAAGTTATTTCTTTGTGAAAGGCAGCCGATGGTATATGCAAGGCGGGCCGATAACAAATTATCAGCGTGCGAAGTTTTGGCATATGACCCCCGCCCTGAATCGAAGTGGATCAATTGGTTTCCGCTGTGTAGAGGGAAGTGGAATAAAGCGGGCCTGGCGTAAGAACAATAATTATCAACTCGTGGGAGTCTAGGTATGGCCGACTATTCTCAAAAAATGATTCCGTCACTTCTTCTTGCCTGTGCGTTCTTTACTGCCAGTCACACGATGGTTTACGCTAATCCAAAGATTACCTATCTTCCTGATAAACTAAATGCCAGGAAGATTGTGCTTGAGAATGAAACTATGCGGTATACCCTGTCGCTGGATGGAAATGTCAAGCTTTCGGGAGCCGTGAACATAGCTAATGGTACGGATGCCCTGGCAGGGAATCCCGACCTGGCATTCATTTCCATTCGAAATGTTACGTGGCTGGATGATGTCGGGTTTCAACTGGTAACTATAAAGGATAAGCAAACAGCCAGGAGTGCTTCAGTCACCATTAGCCAAAAATCGAGTTACGTTGATAACCCCCTTATCGTGACACAAACCTTTTCCCTTGGTAATGGCTCTGAATTGGAATGGAATGTTAAAGTGCGAAATACCGCAACGGGAGGTCGCTATTTTCGCACTCCCCGTACCTGGAATAGTAAAATAACTTTCCCGCTGATGCAGAAAATTTTGATTGGAAAAGAATCGGAGAATCATTATCTGATCCCAGCTCAAGGAAGTTTCTTCTGCTTGGATTCACCTGCAGATTTTATTTTCTATTTTACTCGTGCTTCCGATCCCAAGCTGCCCATCGATGTCTATAATCCGAAAGAAAATAGGGGGATCTATTTTCATATCATCAATTCGGTAATTGAGTTCAATTTTAGTGATAAGGATGACTTCATTTCGAAAACTTTTTATCTAACCCAGAAACCCGGTGAAGAGACTGAGATTATAGATTGCAGGATTGCCCCACACGAAGGGGACTGGCATACGGCTTTCTCGGCCTTCAAGAAATACATTCGTTCCAATTTCGATTTCACTTACTACAAGCGGCAAATACAGGATAAATACCGGCAACGATTCATATCCCATTTCACTTTTCTCTACGGGCATGATATATATGATCCAGTATCAAATCAATTTAGAATTAACGAATTTCTGGATGAGGGCGAAATAAATTTTGGGGGTTATGATTATATGCTTCTTTGGCATGATTACCCTCGAATGGGTATCGATGATCGCGATCAATTCACTATGTATGAAGATTTACCAGGCGGTTTATCGGGCTTAAAAAAGATGGTGGATAAGGCCCATGAGCGTAATGTACAAGTTTTTATCCCTTATAAACCATGGGATATTATGAGAGGTAGGAAGGACTCGTTCAAGCAAGAAGCCCGTATTGCAAAGGCTATCGGTGCGGATGGCATATTCTTGGACACAATGAGTGAATCCGACATTGCATTCCGAAATGCCGTGGATGGGGTTAACCGGGATATCGTTTTTGTCAGCGAGGGGCGGCCTGATCTGGAAGCTGCACGATTGGTGACAGGCAGCTGGAACCAGCAGGGCAACGCGACCAATAAGATGCCCAATGTCGATCTCTTTCGTTTTGTTTTCCCCGAACACAATGTTCATAACATCAACCGTGGTGCCCGGGAGCGCGACGAGCTCATTTACAATGCTCTGTTTAATGGTACCGGCCTTATTATATGGGAGGATATTTTTGGAGAAATCAACTTGTTTTCATGGAGTGAACGTATACTCATACAGCGCTACAGCCGGATTATACATGAAAATCGAGATGCTTACTTAACGGATTCTCCGGTGCCGCTTATAGCAGATTTGCGCAATGACATTTACATTAACGCATTCCCTATCGCCGAAAAATGTGTCTATCCGGTATATCAGCTTGGCCGAGAAAACGTGGATCGCAGATACGATGACCGATTGATAGGTCCATTCATGGAAGTGGAACACCCCGATAATTGGCATTACGTGGATGTCTGGAATCATCAGCCGATTCCAACTGAGAAGAAAAACGGCAAGACGCGCCTCATTTTTCCGGAAGAACCCAGTGATGTTATGTCCTGTATCGTGGGTCTGCCTGTGAACTTGAAGGTTGAAAGCAATGGGGAAAGGCTACAGATTCAGGCAAGGGAACCTATAGAGAATGCATCGATCCATATAAACACCGTGAATAATTTGACCATGATGGAAGAGGAAGTCCTTAAACTTTCAGGAAATAGCGGCGAAGTTCAACTCTCACAGATTGATTTAAAGTTTCCATACCTGATTTTGGTTAAGTTAATGCAGGGCGATATTTTAAAAGATGAGGTTATTTTAAATCTCGGATGGAAGAATTTTAATTTCTGATCGATCGAATTTTAGTTTCCTTGGGAGAAGTTGTCAAATTGTAACAGCGGGATAATGTGTACGAGTTATGAAGAGTGAAGATATCGTCATAAAAATCCAGTATGCCAATGTACGCCACGCTGTATCCCGAGCGCATATCCGGCATCACCGCGAGATTGCTGCTGAATATGGATTTCAGGCGATTATAAATCGGCGGTGTTGGGTTTCCATGACTAAAGAAGTTTTGCGAGGGATTAATATAAATGTAGCGACAGCCATTGCCTACCCGATGGGCGGTGAAACGACGGACATGGAAGTTGCGATGGCAAGGGAAGTTGTGCCGCCATGCGATTGGCCGCACGCGGCCAGGCATGGCGTGCAGAACGTCGGCGTGGTCGAAGGCCTGCCCGACCGTGACCAACTCGGACCCATACCAGAACCTGTAACCCATTCGGAGACATCATGTTGTACGACCCCGAAGCTTTTGAACGCGATGGTTACATCATCCGCAAGCAGTTCCTGACGGAAAGGGAAACCACCGCCCTGCGACGTTATGCGCAGGACAAGCTCGACGAGGATCGCCGTGCAGGTACGGTGATGGAAAAAGGTGACGCGACGGGCAATACCACGCTGCTGAAGATGTGGAACGAGGCCGGTGACGACCCCTTCGGCCTGGCGGCACGCGACGAGCGCCTGGTCAATCTGACGGAATCTCTGCTCGGCGAACCGATTTACCTGTACAGCCACAAGATGACGATGAAGGAACCCGGGGTCGGCGGCGCCTGGGAATGGCACCAGGACTACGGATACTGGTACAACTACGGTTGCCTGGCGCCCGACATGTTGTCGATCTTCGTGGCGCTGGATCCGGCCACTCGGGAAAACGGCTGCCTGCAGGTATTGAAAGGCACGCACAAGCTGGGCCGGTTGGACCACGTACGTGAGAACGAACAAACCAAGGTTGAAAAAGAAGCCCTGTCCGCGGCACGCGAGCGCTTTGAACACGTGTACGTCGTTCTGGATGCCGGCGACGCCTTGATCTTTCACTGCAACCTGCTGCACGGGTCGGATGCCAACACCTCCGACAAGCCGCGCTGGGGTTTTATCTGCTCGTACAACACGGTGGAAAACGCACCGTACAAGCGCGTGCGCGACTATGGCAACTACAGCGAACTCAAGGTCGTGCCGGCCGGCAGCATGATGGACGCGCTGCAGAACGCTTAGTCCGGCCGCAAACCTGCGTGGACGAAGGGGCAGGGAACTCATGGGCCAAGCCGTCGACGACGTCCCCAACGTTCAGGACGACACGATACGGGAAGCCAACAGCAGCGAAGTATCTGGTCTGCGTAATGAGAATGAGCAGCTCATGGCAATGACGGTCGAACCTGTCCGTGGGGCAATCTATACGACCCCCAAAAGGCGATCATGGATTCTGAGGGAACCAAGCCTGTTGGCAGTTATCAGGACGGTGCTGCTGAGGTAGCCTATCGCCAGGGCGGCTGTATGGCCCCCGGTTGCCCGCTAAGGCCGT
Organism: uncultured bacterium; assembly: GCA_964543925.1. Lineage (GTDB taxonomy): Bacteria > Fidelibacterota > Marinisomatia > SCGC-AAA003-L08 > TS1B11 > JADFNF01. The sequence goes on along the minus strand of CAZJBG010000041.1, from coordinate 937 downwards.
CTATCGCCCTGCCTTGAATCCCCCCCCCCCACCTTCTCCGTACCATTGCCGCCCAGAACAGACCAGCCCGACGGCCGGTTTCGCAGGGCTCCGCTCCAATGGCCGGGACAACCGGTACAGGGCATCTCCAGCCTGCGTCCGGTGGCGGAGTCTGCCGGTGAGCAAGACAGGCACGGTTACAACCCCAGCTTCTGGGCGTTGAGCGATGACGGGTTCGGGGCGCGGGCCATCTCGGCCTCATACCCGCTGTGCATTCACCGCCTGCGCTCCCACTGGTGGATGGCCGGCGGGGGCCCTGGCAGAGTAGAAATTGTGGAGACGGTGGAGCTGCGCGACCCGGAGGGCACGGCAGGATCCACGATTCGGCGGGCGGGCGAACCGCAGCGCAGGCTCACTGAGGCCGATTTTGACTCTGAGTCCGTGGATGTGACGGTCCCTGGCGCCGCCTTTTAGTGGGGGATAAAACTTTAAGCCAACGAAGAAAAAACAGGGAGATATTCATGGAAAAGGGGAAGCTTAAACGAATATACACGATGGGCGGAAAATTCGATACCCGAAATTATACCGTACGGGATATCATAAACCTTAAAGGCAAATCTAAGTTATGCCAGGTTTTAGTTGGCTCGGTGGAAGAAGCCGCAGCCGCAGAAATAGCGGGCATCGATATGGTAATTGTTTCTGTCTCGCAACCTTTAGGTGAAATTCGTAAAGTGATGCCCAACACCTTTATGACCGTAGCTTTATCGGCTTCAATTTGCCCGGCGTTCGATGAAGCGGTTCGCCGTTCGTATGAGATTATGAATTACGGAGCTGACGCCATCATGTGTTCCTCCTGGAATAAGCGCTATATCAAATCACTTGCAGAATTTGGCTTCCCATTAATGGGGCATGCCGGAATGGTTCCGCGCCACAGCACTTGGACCGGCGGCCTGAAAGC
>CAZJBG010000040.1:0-17916 GCA_964543925.1 uncultured bacterium | reverse complement strand
ATTGACATACACGATATCGCCCGGCTGGAGCTCCATAACCGGGAAATCTTGGGCACTCACATTCTGTACCACCGTTTGCCCATTCGCATCGGTGTGATGCAGCTCCACCCCCGAAATCTCAGCCTTGCTGCGGGCGTCGTACCATCGCCCTATGAAAGTGGCGAGGGATTCCCCCGGCCGAATGGCATAGTAAGCCGGGACCGTGGCAAGGCCCCTCACCGACACCATCTCATGCTGTATGTCACTGAAGGGGACGACCACCCGATCACCTGCCTTGAGGCGGGGATTCCGGGAAAGATCACCTTCATAGAAATAGCGGGTGAGATCCACAGTCCGGGAACGACCATCACCGCTGGTGATCTCGATGCGATGGAGAGCGCCGTTGGCTTTCCAGCCTCCCGCCAGGGTGAGCAAGTCAGATAACCGGGATAGGGGTGTAACCCGATAAAAGGCCGGTTTAGTCACAGCGCCGGTAAGACTTATCCGCACTTCTCTGATGCCATAGAGGGTACAGTCGGCGTCATAAGTCGGACGGGCGGACTTGATGAGTGCTATCGTTTTGCGACTGACCTCGGCTGCTGTGAGCGATGATATATGCAGGGAGCCGATTTGCGGGAGCACCAGTGATCCGGTGGGCGTGACGGTGGCCTGGATCAGGTATGGCTCGAGGCCCACGATGGAGATCAGGAACACATCGCCAGGACCGACGATATATGTGGCCGGGTCTATGGGCCCTTCAAGGGCCGTACCCCCAACCTGGTTTCGATAGGGGGGTACAGTCGGAATAGGCCTCGTTCTGGCCATATTCAACCGGCTCTCTGACGTACTAGCCTGAGGAGCTGCCATGCTCACTAACAGAAGGACACCAAGCCCTGCCTGCGCCACACGGGGTAACATCAATCCACTTCCTTCATCGATATGATTTTGAGCTAATCTTCCTATCCCCACATCATTTCACATCCAGTTTGACAAGACAAGCAACAACCTGCCACCCATGATACCTCTTCGGCGATCGCTTTCGAGTGATCACCTGGAAATACGCCATTTCGGCGTAAAAAAAACCGAATGCCACTACATTCGGTCTCCACAACCTCGTATAAGGGCAAACTTGATCCCATCGAAAAACTAATTAAAGATCAACTACCCTTAGCGAAATTGTATATCCGTCTCCTTTATCGTATTTGAATTGTGACGCGAAGTTATACGCTCCCAAGGCGGATGTCAATCATAACAGCCCTAGATGAGACCCGCGACACGACGAATACCCCACTCCAGACCGAGGAGCAGGAGCAGGCCAATCCAGAGATAACGAATCTGCCAAAGGGAAAATTGATATTCACGGGTTACCGTCTTGGCGACGTAAACCAGGTTCGACACCAGACTATCTACCCCGGCCAGATCCACGTATCTTCCGCCGGTAGACTGGGCCAACCGCTGCAAGCCGTAGCGATTCTGGGCCAGGGATTCCAACTCCACCCGGCCGGCCTGCACCTGAAAGCCGTTCCGGGCCGGCTGCTCGTAGGCTCCTTCGCCAGCATAGACCGTATAATAGTGCGCCCCCGCTTCACTGGGCCAGTAGTCGCCCTCGTACTCCCCGGAATCAAAGTTATAGGTGAGGGTTACGGTGGCTGTATTCTCGGGCGCCCGCACTTCCAATGTCAGGGTGGGTTGGAGCATTTTGGTCCCTGCGCGGTCCCGCATCAGACCCCTAATCTGAACTTTTTCCCCCAGATGATACGCGCGACGGTCCGATTGAATGACATAGGGTGAAAACCCCTGCGGTTCAAGTTCCCACTCCACCAGAGCGTCCATGATCTCGACCAGAAAGTCACCCCATCCGGTGCGGTTGAGTTTCAGATGGACCGAGGCCAGGGCCGGCAACAGCATCACCGCCCGCTTAAGGCCGCCCACTTCGCTATAGCCGAGCACCACCCGATCACCCTCACCAACCAGGACCGCCGTGGCGCTGGAATTGGCCAGCGGATCGAGGGCGTGGACCACAGACGCCGGGGGGAAATCGGCGGCGACGAGACCGGATACCAGACCTGTGGGCAGTCCCGGCAGCGCAGCCTGCTCCGCGGGCCGGATTCGCTGAAGACTGCCCAGCGTATCCCCGGTCACTTCCACCGCCAATCCCAGGGTTCGCATCATCCGGACAAATTCGCGGTTGCGGTTGTTGGGACCCTCGATGACAAGGACCTGGGCTTTATCGCGACGTAGTTTGGTCATCAGGCGATCCAACTCCCCTTCCGGAAGAACGGTTGTGGGATAGTTATCCAGTACCACCAAGTCCTGGGGAGTTGCCCAAAATTTCGATACGTCCCCTTGCCAACTACCCCGCAGGAAAAGCAGGTGATCGACCTGCGCGTGTTCGGTTTGCTTTAATCGCCGGCCGATCAGGGATGTATTGGGAGCGAGTGCGCCGGTAATGAGGGTGATTTGACGGCGGCCGGGCAGGACATCGATCTGGAATTCCCGCCGGTTGTTATCAATGTTGGCCTCTGCGGGCAGGACACTGAACTCCACCCGAAAGCGAGGGGCATCCAGCCGTCCCACAACCGTCGCTTCAATTTGCTGGACATGCTCCCGGGAAGTGAAACTCACCGGCTGCGAATAAATGAGTTCATCTTCATGAAAGATGTACAAACGGCCCCGCTCACCGGAGGCGTTACTTGCCCGGAGGGTGACCTGGATGTTACCCCCCTCCTGCGCCAACAGGGAAAGGGGATAGCGCACGTCGACGATGCTCAGGTCTACACCGCTGGTCGTGTCTCCAATACCGATGGTATAGATGGGCACTTCAGGGGGTACTCTGATGGCGCTGGGATCCATACCCGATGTGGCCACCCCATCGGAATACATGAAACCGGCTTGGAGATCGCCAGTTTGCCACGGCTCCTCCAGAAGATTAAAATCGGTCAAGCGCTCATCGGGTTGATAGTCGAAGTCAAGGGCCGTCCGATTGATCAGCTTCTCACCGAAGGTCATGATCACCGGCTCATAATTATGATCTTCAACCCACTCGACGAGATTGGCGACCTGGGAATAAACCGTGGTGGATGAGGCCGTGGGATGATTGGCCATGCTCAGAGAGTTGTCCAGGAAGATGCCGATGCGGGGAGGTACGATGATATTGCGAGACCATTTGATCCGCGGATCCAGGATCAAGAGCAAGACCACACTCAGAAACAGGGCTCGCAGGGTGAGGATCCAACTACGGTAGACCCTCGGCAGAGCTCTGATCCACAAGCCGTAGAGCCCCAGTGAGGCTAGGGCCGCCAGGAAGGCCGTTAGCCCCCAGCCCCAGGGTAAGGCCGACTGGATGTCAATCCCGAGCATGGCCCTGGCTGGCACGATCCGCCAGGCTCAGGTTGGGGCTGATTTCCAGATCGAGAGAAGAACGATCCCCGGCAGCTAAACGCGCAGAGCCGGCCAGGGCGATCATGGCGGCGTTATCGGTGCAGAATTTTAGGGGAGGATACGATAGGGTGAGGTTCTGCGACCCGGCCCAGCGGTCCAACCGGTCGCGCAGAAGAGCGTTGGCCGACACGCCCCCCGCCACAAAGACCCGCCTAAGCCCCGTCAGTTGCACCGCCCGTTGAAGCCGATCCATGAGGCAGTCTACCACAGCCAGCTGGTACGACGCCGCAATGTGGTGCAAATTTTCCCCAATATGGGCGGGACCCTGACGTTGGAGATGGTAGTAGAGGGCCGTCTTAAGACCGCTGAAAGAAAAATCACAGCCTTCGGTGCCCCTCATGGGGCGGGGGAAATCGACGGCTTGGGGGTTCCCCTCACGCGCGGCGGCCTCGATGGCCGGACCTCCGGGATAGGCCAGACCCAGCAGCCGGGCCCCCTTGTCAAAGGCTTCCCCGGCCGCATCATCCAGGGAACGGCCCAACAGGGTATACTGCCCCACACCCTCCACGCGCCAGAGGTGGGTGTGTCCGCCGCTCACCAGCAGGCAGATAAAAGGCGAGCCATCGTTCGCGGCAGGATCTTCCAGGAAATTGGCCCAGAGATGGCCTTCCATATGGTCCACACCAATCAGGGGAATCTGGAGGGCTTGGGCCAGCCCCTTGGCGAAGTTGAGTCCCACCGCCAAGGCCCCGGCCAGCCCCGGTCCATAGGTGACCGCGATGCCCGATAGCTCCTTGAGCGTGATGGCCGCCGATGCCAGGGCCTGCTCGACCACCGGTACAATCTGTTGCTCATGAATTCGGGAAGCCAGTTCGGGCACCACGCCACCATACTGGACGTGGTCAAGTTGGGTGGCCACAATGTTCGAGCGCAGCTCACCCTCGGCTACCACAGCGGCCGCGGTGTCATCGCAACTGCTTTCGATGCCCAGTACGATCACAGCGACTGGCGGATGGTAATCAGCTCCAACTGCTTGGGCACCAGGTCGCGATACTCGATGACGCTGGAATCCAAATGAACCTGGGGTTCGATGAACAGATTGGTGGGCGACCACTGGGTACGGTAATCAACCAGGATCTCTACAACACTTTTCCCTTTGTCCGCCAGCAAGTCCACGCCCCCAATCACCGTCAGGGCCACTGTTGAAGGGCTGACGAAGACGTTCAGATTTGCAGGAATGTTGACGACTCTCACCGGCACCTCCTCAAGGCGCCGTTCCCCGATCATTTGGATATCCACCTCGATCTTCACATTCACCGGCTCAACAACCAGGACCTGTCCCGGGTCCGGGTGCAAAAGTCCGACGTGTATTTCCAGGGGCGCCGCCACATCCTCGTAGGTCTGGCGCATCGAACGGATCTCCGATACCTGTGCCACCGCCTCAGCCACCCCCTTCACCAGAACCATGGACGGCGTGACCACCAGTCCGCCCACTTGGGTATAGCCAGGAGCCGGATCGATGGTGACCTGTGGCCGTACCGGTACCAGGGTCTCTTCATAATCACCGAGCTCAATCAGGATGCTGTCCGGACGCACAACTTCGACAAAGGTGAGGTTCTCCTGGATACCGATGATCGGTATGGAAATGCGTTGGGGGTTGCTCTGGAGGTACTCGTCCAGATAGAACACATGCCGTTGTTGCACCCGTTCCAGGTCCAGCACCAGCTTTGCGTCGGAAAAGGGGCGCCACAAGAAGAATTTTGCCAGGGAACGACCCGTCCCCCTGAAACGGAGAACGGCCGTTCGGGGGGTCTCTTCGCTGAGGGTCTTGCCTTCCCTGATGTTCCTGATTTCTATCCGGAATTCAGCGTCAGCATCGAACTGACTGTTGCTGATGGAGAAAAACCACAGTATAACCGCCAGCCCCACAGCGCCCAGCTTATAGAGTAAATCAGCATAGATAGGCTTCTGTTCAGGGAGTGGACGCACCATAGGCCACGACCTCCTTATCCAGGAGGGGCTTCATCATCGCAGGAACGGCCTACTCCTTAGAGGACTTCGGGGCTCTTTTCTTTTGAGAGCCTTCCTCATCAGCTGCATCATCTGGTTGTTGTGTTTCAGCCGCCGTTTCAATGTCACCGTCTTGGGCGGATATTGCTACCCCTTCTTCGGCGACTTCGGGTGGCGCTTCATTTTCGGCGGCCTTTGTGGCCTTTTTCTTGGCAGTCGCTTTGCCCTTGGCTGGGGCTTTCTTGGCCGGGGCCTCTTCAGGCGTCCCTTCCGTAGTTGCCGTGGTTGCCCCAGGCTCGGTCGTCGCCTCTGTTGCCGCTTCCTCAGTCTTCTTCTTTTTGCTCTTGGCCACTGCTTTCTGTTCGGCCCCGGCCTCCTCAGTCTTCACCCTCTCTGTGGGTGCCTCTGCTTCAACAGGCTCTGTGGATACCTCCGCTTCAACAGGTTCTGCCGGTACCTCCGCTTCAACAGGGGGTAACTGCGAAAGCACATCGGCCATGAGCACCACCTTCTTGTCGGCCGCATTCAGTTCCTGCACCGTGACGTCCAGCACAAGACCGGGCTGAAGGTTGGCGGTCACATTCTTCCGGTCACGCTTAGGTATGTCCCTCAGCGGGATGATCCCTTCAATGCCCAGTTCCATCTTGAGGATGACCCCCTTATCAAGGACGCGGTACACCTCCCCCCGGACCTGCTTGCCCGAAGTGAAATACGCCTCGATCCCTTCCCAGGGATCCTCGGTCACCTGCCTGAGTCCCAGGGCGATGCGCCGGTTCTCACGGGACACATCCAGGATTCGAACCTCCACTTCATCACCCTTATTCAATATCTCCTTGGGGTGACGTACATTGACGGTCCACGACAAATCAGTGATATGAATCAGACCATCGATACCTTCTTCCAGTTCCACGAAGGCGCCAAATTGGGTCAGGTTTCTCACCAGGCCTTTCTGAATGGTACCCACGATGTATTTCGCCTCGATCTGATCCCACGGATCGGGTTGCAACTGCTTGACGCCCAGGGAAATTTTCCGGTCGGCCGTATCGACATGCAGGATTTTAGCCTCAATTTCCTGTGCCAGCGTAAACATCTCCGATGGGTGGCGGATATGCCGCGTCCAAGACATTTCAGACACGTGAACCAGACCCTCCACACCCTTCTCAATTTCAACGAAGGCGCCGTAGTTGGTCATGCTCACCACTTTGCCGGTCACCGCCGAGCCGACAGGGTAATTGACATCCACGCTGTCCCACGGGTGCGGTTGAAGTTGCTTGAGACCGAGCGAGACCCGCTGCTTTTCCGGATCGAAGTCGATGACCTTTACCGTGATAGGATCGTCCAGATTCACGATCTCCGAGGGATGGCTGACCCGGCCCCAGCTCAAATCGGTAATATGGAGCAAGCCGTCGAGACCGCCCAGATCGACGAAAACACCAAAGTCGGTGATATTCTTCACCCGGCCTTCGAGGATCTGCCCCGTCTCAAGATCGGCAATGAGCGTTTTGCGCTTCTCCAGCATATCGGCTTCCAGGAGCTCTTTCCGGGAGAGGACGATATTTTTGCGCGACTCATTGAGTTTCACGATTTTGAATTCCAGCTCCTGGCCGATGTAATCATCAAAATCCTGAACGGGGCGAATATCGATTTGCGATCCCGGGAGGAAAGCCGGTACACCGCCCAGATCCACGATCATACCTCCCTTGATCCGCCTGGAAATTCGGCCCAGAATCGTCTCACCCGATTCCGACTTCTCGCGAATCTCGGTCCAATGCTGCATAAAATCGGCCTTCTCCTTGGAGAGGACCGTCTGCCCGTTGTTGTCTTCCAATTTCACCAGATAGACAATAATTTCATCCCCAATCTGAGGGATCTCTTCATGGGCAAAGTCCTCCTTGGGAACAATGCCTTCGGATTTAAAGCCAATATCCACAAGGACTTCCCGGTCGTTGGTCCCGATGACCCGGCCGGTGATGACCTTGTCTTCCCGGATATCACCAACCGAAGAACTCACCAGCTCCTCGAGAGTCGCATCCTGCTCTTTGACCTCGGAATCCTCCATGGATTTCAGCTGTTCGATCGTCATAGTCGTGATCGAATCCAGCACGGATGCTGCGAGATAGTCCGTCTCAACGACGTCGGTGTCCGCCGTGTCGGTCACTGGCTCTTCTTCAACGGTTACTGGCACGTCATCGCTCACCGCTACCGGCGCGGCGTCACTGCTCTCGGGCGCCAATTCAATCTCGGTATCGGGTTTAGGGTTAGGGGTTTCAATATCACTCATTGTGATGTTCAGGTCTCCTTGGTTGTACGTGTCTGATTTACTTATTCCCGGCTTGCTTTAATCTTGCTTAGGACAAACTTGACCTGGGACGGAACGGTTAACGTTGTAGTATCTACCGCCACGGCATCATCGGCCTGCTTGAGCGGTGAGTGCTCACGGAGGGTGTCCTCCCGATCCCGTTTTTCGAGCTCGACGATAATCGCCGCGAGCGAGGGCTTCAAACCCTGACGGCGCAGTTCATCGAACCGCCGTTTGGCTCGCACCTTCAGATCAGCTACCAGATAAAACTTGAATGGGGCGTCAGGAAACACCTGCGTGCCGATATCCCGGCCTTCACATACGACATCATGCTCATGGCCGATCTGTCGCTGCAACTTCACCATGCTTTCCCGCACCCCAGGCAGGGCACTATAGGCGCTCACCTGCTCGGTTACGTCCGGATGGCGGATATCCTCGGTAACAGAGGACCCATTCAGGAGCACGCTCTGGCCTCCTTCGGCTGCGGGCTGAAACCGGATATCCAGGCCAGCCAACAGCTCAGCCATCCGGGGGGAATCTTCAGGCGGCAACCCGGCTTGCATACAGGCCAATGTTACGGCACGGTACATCGCCCCGGTATCCAGGTGCAAAAAGCCCATTTCCTGGGCTACCAACCGAGCGGTGGTGCTTTTGCCTGATGCGGCAGGACCATCAATAGCCACAACGGTCACCTCGAGGCCAGCCTCCTCAAAAAGCAGAGAAATTTAAGGCCATCAGTCATGAACATCCATCTGTTTTAAATCAGTTTGGCGATCCATCTATTTAGCAGCCAGACTGGTAAGGGTCTTAATTTCTTTTGGACGGAGTCTACGGTAGTGACCCAACGCCATGCTATCGGCTGAAAGCCCGGCAAAATGAGACCGGTGGAGCCGCGCCAGAGTCAGACCAAAATGTTTGAAGATACGCTTGACCTCCCGGTTTTGTCCCTCAGTCAAGGTTAGCTCATAGAAGGTGTGCCGGCCACGCCGCGCCACCTGCCGCACCTTGGCTCGCACCCGCATGCCCTCCGAAAGGGTCATACCGGCCTCCAAGCGGGCCGGGGCATCGGCGGGCAGCCGCCCCAGCACATCGGCTATATAGCGCTTCTGCACACCGAAGCGGGGGTGCGTGAGCCGATTGGTGAGCTCACCATCGTTGGTGATCAGTAGAGCGCCGGTGGTGTCCCGATCCAGTCGCCCCACAGGAAAGAGGCGCCGGGAGTCCCGAATCAATTCGACCACCGTCTTCCGTCCCTTAGGATCGCCTGCGGCGCTGATCACGCCCGGCGGTTTGTGGATCAGATAGATGACCGTTTCCTCAACTGTCCCAACGGGCCTGCCGTTTAACTCCACCCGATCATCCTCGGCAACGTCCACTCCCAGGGTGATCACCTGCTGGCCGTTCACCCGTACCTTCCCGGCGGCGATGAGTGCATCAGCCTTTCGACGGGAAGCCACACCGGCCTGGGCAAGGTATTTATTCAGCCGCATGGCTTACCGCCGTTGGCGTCTCATCCGCTCCCATAATCTCGCTGATTTCCTTGAGCTTGGGCATGTCGCCGAGGGTGCGGAGACCGAAGGCTTGAAGGAATCCCTGGGTGGTGCCATAGAGCAGGGGACGACCCACCCCTTCATCACGTCCCTTGATGGCGACCAGCTCCTTCTCCAGGAGGCTCCGAAGTACGCTGTCACTATTCACCCCGCGAACCTGTTCGATTTCGGACCGCGTCACCGGCTGGCGATAGGCCACCACGGCCATGGTTTCCAGGGCTGCTCGGGTAAGGCCCAACTTTCCGGCCCTATGGAACAGACGTTTCAGATAGGGCTCATATTCGGCGCGGGTGACCAGCTGGTAGCCCCCGGCCACGGCCACAATCTGCACCGGACGCTGCTGGTCTTCAAACCGGCGCATTAGGACCGCCGCAACCTCGTCGAGGCTGACGTCATCCCGTTGCAGGCTCTGATTGAATCTCCCCTGGGTCAGGGGTTCGGGTGAAGCGGTAAGCAGGACTTCGGTGACCTGCAGGATCTCTTCTTCAAGGGCGGGACCGGTCATTGATCAGACTCGGTTTTCTGCAGGTAAATCTCGGCGAAGGGTGCCGACTGGCGCACCACAATGACCCCGCGGCGCATCAGCTCCAGGATCGCCAGGAAGGTCACAACCACTTCCTGGATCTGTCCGACGCCCTGGAGGACCTTCAGGAAAGTGATCCTGTTGGCAACGCCAAAAGCCTGCTGGATAATGCGGATGCGGTCATCGAGCTTGATCGGTTCGGCACTGATTTGAAGGGGCGCGGTGCTCGGCATGCGATCGATCACCTCCTTGAAAACGGCCACCAGCTGAAACAACGAAACATCCTGGAGGTAATCACCGGGACCCATGCCGTCCGCCTCCACATCGATGGTTCGCCCAACGGGGAAATGGGCACGGCGATTTTCGGCCAAGCGGGCAAACTCTTCCGAAGCCTCCTTGAAACGCTGGTACTCGATCAGCTGCCGCACCAGCTCCTGCCGTGGGTCTTCAATGGGCTCATCCTCCAACGGTTCGGCCCGGGGCAGAAGCATTCTGGCCTTGATGTGCATGAGGGTGGCTGCCAGCAGAATAAATTCCCCGGCCACGGATAGATTCAGCGACTCCATCAGTTCCAGGTAACTGAGATACTCCGCCGTAATATGAGCAATGGGAATATCGTAGATATCAATCTGGTCGCGCTGAATAAAGTAGAGTAACAGGTCCAGGGGACCTTCGAAGTTTTCCAGGTGGACGCGATAGGCCATCAGCCCAGCCGCATGGCCGCCCGCACCTGAGCCATCGTCTTCTGGGCCACCAGCTTGGCCCGGGTTTCTCCATCATGCAGGATAGTCTTCAATTCATCGGGGCGCTCATCAAAATACCGGCGTCGTTCACGGAACGGCTCCAGCTGCTCGGCGATGGCCTCCCCACACATCCGCTTACAGTCCACGCAACCCAAACTGCCGCTCTTGCATCCGGCCTCGATTTCCGGCGATTGGGCCTCATTGAAACGGGTGTGGTGGGTGTACACCAGGCACATCTCGGGTCGCCCGGGATCGTGCTTGCGCACTTTTAAGGGATCGGTATAGGCCCCCCTGAGCTTATTCTGGATGGCATCGGGTTCATCGGAAAGTAGAATGGCGTTGCCCAACGACTTGCTCATTTTCGCCTGGCCGTCCAGACCCGGTAAACGCGCAAACTTGGTCAGCTTGGGCCGGGGCTCGGGAAATACCTCGCCGTAGGTCTTGTTGAACCGGCGGGCAAGTTCCCGGGAAATCTCCACGTGGGGCGCCTGGTCCTCCCCCACCGGCACCAGTTCCCCTTTGTAGAGCAAAATGTCCGCAGACTGGAGCACCGGATACCCCAGATGCCCATACACGATACTGTCCAAATTCAGGTCACGGACCTGTTCCTTCAGGGTGGGATTGCGTTCCAACCGGGCCGTGGTGATGAGCATGCTCAACAGAAGGAACAGTTCGGCATGCTCCTTGATCCGGCTCTGGCGGAAAATGGGGCTCTGCTCGGGATCGATCCCTGCCGCCAGCCAGTCCTTCACCATCTCGAGGGTGTTCTGCTCAATGTCCGTGGTATCGAGCTGGGTGGTGAGCACGTGGTAGTCGGCAATCAGGTGAAAATTCTCGTAGTCCTTCTGGAGGGATACCCAGTTTTCCAAGGCCCCCACATAGTGCCCCAGGTGGAGCTTCCCCGTGGGACGCATGCCGCTTAAAACGCGCTTCAAGCTTTCGGCTCCATGAACAGGTAGGGACGCCAGGCATCCTGATGCCTGCGCACGAACTTTTGAAAATAGGTGATCCGCGAAGGCTTATGGGGGTGCCGCAGAAGAGGCATATCGGCTTCGTGAGGGGTCTGGTTACCTTTGCGAACGTTGCAGGGGTGGCAGGCCGCCACCAGGTTTTCCCACGCGTCCGGTCCGCCCCGATGTCTGGGGATCACATGGTCAAGGGTCAGCGGCACGGAGCTGCGTCCACAGTATTGGCAGCGGTGGTTATCCCGTTTTAGAATATTTTTGCGCGTCAAGACCACGTCCTTATTGGGGGTTCTGACGTACCGGACCAGACGCACCACGCTGGGCAAGGGCATCTGCCAACTGACTGAATGAATGAGCTCTTCATAATTCACCACCTCTTCGGCCTTGTCAAGGAGCATGAGTATCACCGCCCGTTTCGCACTGGTGACCATGACCGGTTCATAACTCTGGTTGAGCACCAGCACGTATCGGTTCAGGATGCCCGCGCCGTTGCTTTGCCCGTTGCCGCGCTTATGGGCGCGCCCGCCGTCACGATCATGGGTCGGTTTCATGCCCTTGTCATGCATTGAACAGCCCGGTTACATCTTTGCCGATCGTGAAACTGCTCCGCAGGGGCCGGTTGTAGTCGGAGCCGGCTTCATCCAGGCTTTCCACCCTCACCCAGCCCGCCGCATGGATGATATCCCCGCCCCCCAGGGAGATGGCCACGTGGGTGACCCGCTGTCCCTGCTCACTGAAGAACAGCAGGTCCCCGGGCCGGGCGTCTTTGAGCGTCACCGCCGGCAGGTCCCCAAACTCGCTTTGCAGGTGAGTGTCTCTGGGTAAATCGACCCCCACCGCCTTGAAGCAGGTCTGCACGAACCCTGAACAGTCAAACCCTTTGGGGGTCTTCCCACCCCACATATAGGGAACCCCGAGGAACCGCATGGCGATCTGCACCACTTGGTCACGCCGGGTACCGGTCAGGGCCAGCGGTTCGTTCTGCAACCATCCTGACTGGCCATCGGGGAGCGCCACCTGGAGCCAGGGTTCGCTGTGGCCCAACAGCGGCAATCGGGCGCCAAAGACCGCATCCCGGAGCGGTGGGGCCGCGTCGCTGGGCGCTTCGCGGATCGGGGTCGTAGGGGTATTGACCGACATCCATTCCCCCTGGTCCAGGAAATGGGGGTTCTTGGCCAGGCAAAAATGATAGACCCAGCCCCGGTAGCCGTCCCACTGCTCCAGCTGAAACCACTTGCCCCTCTGATCCAGGACTTTCGGGGTCTCCCCAAGGATGGCCTGGGTCACGACCTCGGAGGCAAAGGTTGGCTCCGCATAGACATTCGCCACCGAGGTGTTCACCACCATGGCCGAGCGGGTACGGGACTCACTCACCCTTGAAAACTGTCCTATGGCTTGGCAGGTTCATACAGGCGCTAAAATTATTTTACCAGACGAGGGTGTCCAAGATATTTCACGACGGAATATAAAGCCGCCCTCACCCCCTTCATATCGAATTGCCGTAATGGGCCCGTGGCCGGTGGTGGAACGAACCCGGATGATTCAAACCGGTAAGCGCAGGACCATCCGCAGGCCGAATCCAATGATCACCAGGTTGCCGAAGACCACGGCCGCCAGCTGAAACCGGGGGGACAGCTGGTGCTGGGCGAAGGCCCCCAATCCAGCCAGCAGGGTTTGCCATGAGAGGGATGCCAGGCCGGCGCCAACAACGAAGGCCAGGTGGTCCAGGATTGTCCACGAAGCAGCGTCCCCCCGACCCAGGATGAGGGCGGTGAAGTACACCACAGTCAGGGGATTGATGATCGTAAGCCCGAGAAATTGTCCGTACATCCTGAGTGGTCCACACAGCCTGGCTGACTTCGGCGCATGACTGGCGCCCCTTAATCCCCGGTACAGACCATACCCACCCAATCCAAAAAGCAACAGGGCACTGATCGATTGGAGCCCAAAGGCTACCGGCATCAATATCGTTACCAGAGTCGTTCCTGCCGTCGCTGCCACAGTAACGTACAGTAAATCGGCGCTGGCAGCGCCGGCACCGGCCATAAAGCCAATGCGAAATCCGCACTGCATGCCCATATCCACGATGAGTATCGCAATGGCCCCTACCGGGATGGCAATACCATAGCCGGCTATAAGCCCTTCCACGAGTGGCGCCACGGCCGGTCAATCCTCCTTAGCCTTACAACCCCGCTGCCGAAGGGATTTTCCAGGTCCCAGGGATGAAGCTTGTTTCAACCTCGTTCCAGTCTCAAATTTCTCTCCTGTGAAGTTAACGCCGATTAAAGACTATCAGGAGAACACCACGGTTCAAGGTTTTGCCCTCTGCCTGGAAAAGCACCTGCGGACGACCAAGGCGGGCGACTATTATCTGGACCTGGTCATTCAGGACGCCACCGGCCGCATTCACGGCAAGGTTTGGGACAATGTGGACCACTTCCATAACCAGTTCGAATCGGGGGACGCCATCGCCGTCAAGGGGGTCGTGGAAAAGTATCACGATGTCCTGCAACTGAACTGCACGCACGTGGCCAAGGCCACCAGGGAGCGTTACGGCCGGTACGGTTTTCAGGAAGAGCTGTTGATCCCCACGATCGAGGAGGATCCCAAACAGCTGTGGGATGCCCTCAGGGGGCTCATCAGCGGCGTGAAGAACAAGCACCTGAAGCGACTGTTGCGGCACATCTTCAAGACTCACAAAGAGATCGTGATGGTCCTTCCCGGCTCAGTGTCCCACCACCATCCGGAACGGGGCGGCTTCCTCGTGCACCTGGTGTCGACCGGAGGGCTGGCCGTGAAACTGGCCGACCATTACCCGCGCATCGACAAGGATCTTATCGTGACGGGCGTACTGCTCCACGATATCGGCAAGGTCCGTGGTATGTCTACCGCACTTCAGGGCGGCTACACCGATGAGGGCCAGCTCATGGGCCACGTGGTTCTGGGCCGGGACATCCTGCTCCAGTCCATCCGGGAGGTCGGCGATTTTCCAACCGAGCTCACGACCCGGTTGGAACACATTATCCTCGCCCATCAGGGGTCCCCAAAGGACGGCTCCCCCCGACCACCAAAATTTCCCGAGGCGCTGCTGACCCACTTCATCGATTCTTTGGATGGGAAACTTGACTTGATTTTCCGGGAAATCGACAACGATAGCGGTGATCAGCCGTTCACCGATGCCAGAAACCATTTTCGCACCCCCCTTTGGAAGAACTATCGCCAGTGAAGATCACCACAATTTCCTTGGCGGCCAGTACACGGCGTGCATGGTAGGCTCCGGCCGGGCATGCGCCAGCGTGCTCAGGGTCGTTTGGGTGAGCCGCCACGTTCCGCACTGTTCAAGAAAGCAGTCCTGCCCCGCACTGTTTTGCGGACTACCGTCTTGAACCGCATCCTGCGCTTGATGCTGCCGGTGGGCATCGGTGTGCTGCTCGTCCCCCTTGAGGCCCAGGAAGCGGACAGCAGCCAGGCCGCCGACACCCTCGACGCCCCGGCTTTCTCCTGGATGACCCGTCTGGCGCCATCCATGCAGGATCATCCCAAGCCGTTCCGCCTGCAGCTGCCCTGGGATGAATGGGGCCATTCGGATATGGCCGCCACAGCCGCCAACCCGTTCGTACCGGCCGACGTCCAGCTGGGCGCCGTCTTCCTCGATGGCAGTCTGGGGCAGCCGATTTTGTCCGCCGTTATCCCGTCGGCCACGGTAGCCGATGACGCCCCTGAGCCGCCGGCACCAGATGCCCGGCGTCCTCTGGTGGGAGCGGCCTCTGATGACTTGTCATTTCGCACCGTGCCCCTCCAGGACCCCACCCGGGCCAACCAGACCTACTTTTTTTGGGATCAGGGAGATTACCGGTATCGCGATGTGCAGATCGGGGCCGTGGCGCGGCTTGACACGGGCCGCAGCCTGATGTTTGCCGGGCAGGGCCGCAACCACCCGGGCCGGTACAGCTTGGCCGGGCCACAGCTGACCCAGTCAACCGCCAACGTCCTCCAGAACTATCTCCTCGACTATCAGCGCCGCCTGGCGTCCCAGGCAACCTTCAGCTACACCCTCCTGCACCAGCGTGAGCAGGTGGGACTTCCGTTCCGTACCCCTGAAACGATAACGGCGGATCGGCGCTCCAACGACACCTGGGCCCACGGCGCCCAATTAGCCATCGCCTCCACCCGTTGGGAGGGACGGCTCCGGGGAGCGACCATGGTGAGTGACCTCAGCACCGCCACCGATACCACCGGGGGGGTACAGGTCAATCGCTTGAGCCGCCGCAGCCTGAGTCTGTGGGTTAGGGGCGATGTGACCTACGACCTGACCCCCCGTTGGCGGCTCGCGGCGCACTGGCGAACCAAGCAGCGGCGGATTGTCGATCAAGCCCTGGACCATCAAACTCTCAGCCTGGACCACGGCCGCCTGGGCGTCCACTGGATCGGCGGGAGATGGGCGGTGTACGGTGGTCTCGCCGCCATTGACGGCCGGCTCGAGGCCGAAGGCCGTTTGGCGCTGAGGCTGGCCCCCGGCAACCTGTCCTTTACGACCGAAGCCACCAGCTTCCTTGACTACCCCCACCGCAATCGGCGGGTCACCCTGGATTCCACCGCCTGGTTGCCCGGACCCGTGTTCCTGCGGCGCAGCACCCTGGCCTACCGCTGGGACGGCCCCTGGGGCTACGCAGCGGTCCAGATGGCCTACCTCAGTACGGGAGATCAACGCTCCGCCACCACCGGGGGCGCCGCGCTGGACTGGGTGCTCTGGGAAGACATTCTTGGGCTGCAGGGCGCCGTCACGGCGGTCAGCTCCCGTGATTCCCTCATCTTCCCCACCCGCATCAACGCCTTTGCCGGTCTCACCTTCACCCTGCCTTTGCGCCGGAGCCGGGCCCGGCCGTTCGTCACGATCTCGACGTCTTTCATCTACAATGAATTTTCCCGGTGGTACGATCCACGGTTTGCCGACACCAGTCCTCTCTTCCCCTTGCGCACCGAAACGATTGCCTCCACCCTATGGGCCACGGTAGCAGGCGGTATAAAAGTGGTCAACTTTGAACTGCGATTTCGGATCTATAATTTTACGGGAACGACGATCCGAAACGCGCCGCCGGATGTATTCGGGATCAGCTATCTTACGGGCAATCGCCTGACGCACTACAGCCTCTCCTGGCGATTCCTCCCGCAAAAATAGGCCCGGCTTGGTCGGCATCCGCCGGGATCAATCCATCCGAGCCCTCCCCGATACCATTTCACCGATAAAGAACACGCATCGGTCCTTTTACAGCTCATTTCCTTTATAAAAACCCGTAAATTTGTTGCCCTCGGTAGATTGTCGCTGTAAGTTTAAGTAGGAATTATTCCTGGTTATTATGAGATTCAGCAGACAAAGAGATATGGTTTTGAAGGTCCTCCAGCGTACGGAAAATCACCCCACCGCGGAGTGGATTTTCGGCCAGGTGCAACAAGATATCCCCAATATCAGTCTCGGCACGGTGTACCGGAATCTCAACCAGCTGGCCGACGGGGGGATCATTCAGCGGATCTTCGACAATGGTCACGTTCGGTACGACGGCAATATGGACCGGCATGACCACTTCCGCTGCATCCACTGCCAACGGATATTCGATGTTCACCTGCCGCTCGAAGATATAACCAAGAAAATTCCTCAGGATTACGGATTTAATGTTACCGGCTATGCCCTGGACATACTGGGCGAATGCCACGAATGTCAATCAAAAAGAACGGAGAAATAAAACATGTCCTTAAATATCGGTGACCAGGCCCCCGCTTTCTCAGGTAAAGACACCACCGACAAGCCCATTGCGTTGGCCGATTATCGTGACAAGCAAAACGTGTTCGTAGTTTTCTACTACGCAGACTTCTCTTCTGTCTGTTCACTCCAGCTTGCCATGTACCACCAAAACCTGGATGGCTTTAGAAGCCGGGATGCTGCCGTTGTGGCCATCAACCGTGACAGTTCGTTTAGCCATAAGGCTTTTTGCGAATCATTGGGCGGCATTGATTTTCCCGTCTTGAGCGATATCGACTTTAAGATGGCTAAAGACTACGGGGTGGATCTGGGCAACGGCACCAGCGACCGGGCTGAATTCATCATCGACAAAAGTGGCGTTATCCGGTGGACCAATGTGGAGGACTCTCCGGGAGAGAACACCGCCACCATGGACGATATTTTCAACGCCCTTGACGCGCTGTAAGATAAATATCATAACATAAATAAGGAGTATATTATGAGCTTGAAAGGCAGCAAGACTGAAAGCAACCTGAAAGACGCCTTTGCCGGCGAGTCCCAGGCCAACCGGCGTTACCTCTATTTCGCTCGCCAGGCGGACATTGAAGGCTACCCGGAAGCCGCCGGTGTGTTCAAGAACACGGCCGATGGCGAAACGGGGCACGCCTTTGGTCACCTCGAGTTTCTTAAGGAAACCGGTGATCCCGCGACCGGCTTGCCCATCGGTGA
>CAZJBG010000039.1:0-18018 GCA_964543925.1 uncultured bacterium | reverse complement strand
TTTGAGAACCAGGCCAGTGCGTCATTTCCTGTCTGGGTGGCGGCTACCGCCAGCACATGATCGTAAGCCGACGGAAAATGACGGGTGGTCGAACCGTCGTTGCCCGCTGCCGCCACGATGATGGTCCCCATGCCCCAGGCATAATCGATAACGTCCTGTTCCAATTGGCTGAAGGCGGGTCCGCCCCAGCTCAGGCTCACGATGTGAGCGCCATTCTCAACGGCATACAAAATGCCTTCATAACCCCAAATGATAACCGCACCCTCCCCACCGCCCTGGTAACCGGCCCGCACGGGCATGATGGTGGTGTTCCAACCGATGCTGGCGACCCCGATACCGTTATTGGTCACCGCAGCGGCAATGCCGGCCACATGGGTGCCGTGACCGTTGAAATCATCGGGATCGTTATCTTGCTCGGTGCCATCTTCACCGTCAGCCGGTTGAAATTCCCCAGGCCACCAAGCAGGCACGTCCACAAAGTCCCAGCCTCGGATATCGTCTTCATAGCCATTGTTATCGTCATCAATACCATTGTCTGCAATCTCGTCACCGTTCACCCAGATGTTGGCCGCCAGGTCCTCATGGTCCCAATCGGTGCCAGTATCGACGATGGCCACGATAACCGTATCGCTCCCCTGCTGCACATCCCAGGCCCCCGCCGCGGCTATGCGCTCGAAATGCAGCTGGGAACCGTCAAGGTAAAGCGGATCGTCGGGCGTCGCATTCGTATAGGCCATATAGGCCCGTTCGGCGTAGGCCACGTAGGGATTCTGGTTAAGGGTCTCGATGAGCTGGTCGGCATCCGTACCGGCAGAGAAGTGCAGCTTGTAAATCTTGGAGAGGTCCGGTAGTGACCGGGTTGGCGGCGCCGTCTTGGTGGGAAAGGCACGCTCGACCCGCTGGACATTGTGGCGGCGCAGGGTTGCATCGAGGGCGGCCAAACCGAATACGCTGGCAGAGCGCGGCGGGCCGTAACCGATCACTTTTTCAGTGCTGGGGTGAAGTTTCACGATCACGATTCCTGGGATGGGAACCGCCTCCCTGGAAGTGGTGACGACCACCTGGCCGGGTTGGGCATTCACCGGCGCCACCGGCCCGGCAGCAAGCGCCTGCGAGGTGCTGGATTCAGCGGCGGCCGTCAACGGCTGCAAGCAGATGAGCACGGAGCATGCTGTAATCAGTCTGGCTGTAAGCGACATGGGCGCGGCATCCTTAGGGACTTGGTTCAGTCAGCGATGTCCAATATATGACCAAATATGGGCTTCGTTCCACAAGGTTCGTGACAATCGGGAAAAGTCGTCATTTGAACTGCACCAAATTACGCGCCAGGGATGGGTTATGGAACGGCAAGCTAGTGAACGGCTATTTAGGACAAATGAGGGAATAATCCAATATGTGGATGATAGGGGGCAAAGCGGTGGAACCCCGGGCGATCCGGATGCCGTCGATAGTCATCGAAGGACCTGATTCGCTTTCGGATGACCCGTTTGATCGGGGCGTATTCATCGGTAGCAGTTGGTAGCGGGTGGGGTCCATCTCCGGCACCCTTTCGGCGGTCGATGGACCCAGTAGCGGAAGTAATCAAAGGGGCCGACTTAAGCCCACACTTTTCATTCCCAGTCGGATCATAACCCTAGTCATCATCGCACACGCCATCATCACGCATCATCATCGCACACCATAGGCTCACGCATTGCGTGGGCATAAGTCGGCTTAAACTTTGCGACACCTTTTCACCAGACCAGGCACTGTGTCCTTGTCATGGCATCGCATTAAATGCCCGGGAGCCGGTTCAATGATCCGGGCCGCGGTTTGTACGGCCGTCTCCTGGGCGAAAATCGTTGCTCACCTATGCCCGTCTATCGGAAAGAGGGAGAGGGTAAGGGGGTGGGGCTTCATCTATTTCACCGTATTGGCGGAACGCCAGTTGCGAGAAGCATAGGTAAGCAAAAGAATCGACTTATGCCCGTGATATCCATTCCCAAACAGACCATAAAACGTAGCAGTCATCTCATGTGCCATGCACAAACCTTTTCACGGGCATAAGTCAAAGTAAAATTTTCAAAGAGCAAAAGATCACGTATCACCCATTCACATTGCAATTAGCTTGCCAAAGTCGGGCCGGCCCGGGTCCCCGAAGGAGGCCGCCCGCCACCTATCCAACTGGAAGGCCACGATGTAAGCGACCGATTGCATTAAGGTAGTGGAACGACTATGGTGGCTGATCCTGCCCCGGCGCCCTAAGCCATTCACACAGTTGATCATTGCTGAGGGCTTTTGTCTGCTCCTGAGGGTAGTGCACCGGAGTTCAGGGTTGAATAAGGGCCGATACCGGAAGTCGGGATGGCCCTGGCATTAGCCCGGTTTGCCAATATTTCCTTTGACAAGACCACTTTTCTGACAGTATGCTTTAGGCGCGGAATTGTAGGGTTATGGCGGCAGACGGAGGGTTCAGCTTTATAAAATGAGACCACCCGCCACCAAGCCAATTGATCGGTTAGACCAACCCGGCCCTTCCTGATTGCCATATGACAAACGTGGTAGGAGAGTGTCTCTTGACCCCTCCGCGGGGGAAACTGTACGACCTTGCCAAGATTCCCAGCAAACCTCTCTCCTCTACCGCCGGGGTATCGTCCCGGCCTGTGGGGCTGTTTTGACCAGGGTAGGCTGCAGCGGGAATGTCAGGATCAATTGCCCCGGGGTCGTACAACCGCCGTGAATCTATTACTGTTGATCTGCCGGATCATTATCGAAGGAGAGTGAATGATGAGCCATCAGGTACCTTGTCCTGAATGTGGCGCTGCCGTAGACATTGCTGACGGTACGGTGCAGAGCGAGATCGTTACCTGCGGTGAATGCGCCGTTGATCTCGAGGTCGTGAACCTCGACCCCCTTGAGCTGGCCCCGGCGCCCGAGGAGGAAGAGGATTGGGGTGAGTAATTTGGCTTCGACCCAGCGCACAGGCCATCCGACCATCGGCATACTGCTCTCACGCGTGAGGGTGGAAGAGAAATTGCTGCTGGAAGCCTTCAGGTCACGAAAGGTACCGGTCGAGATTCTTGACGACCGCAAGATCGTTTTCGATTTGCACCAGGGAGACTGGAGTCATTATGACGCCATCCTGGAACGGTGCATCAACCATTCCCGGGCCCTGTTTTCCCTGCGCGTGCTACATGATTGGGGGATCCCCACCGTGAACGACTACCATGTGGCTCTGGTATGCGGCAACAAACTGGAAACCACCTCGGCTCTGATCCGTGAAGGGGTTCCCACGCCGGGGTGCAAGATAGCCTTTACCCCCGAGTCGGCCCTGGAGGCCATCGAGGCGTTCGGCTACCCCGTGGTGCTCAAGCCGGCGGTCGGGTCCTGGGGACGCCTGCTATCCAAGGTGAACGACCGGGATGCCGCCGAGTCGATCCTGGAACACAAGGAGGTGCTGGGGAGTTACCACCACTCCATATTCTATATCCAACAGTATGTGGACAAACCCGGCCGGGACATTCGCTCCTTCGTCATTGGGGATGAGACCATAGCGGCCATTTACCGCCGGTCCGATCACTGGATCACCAATACCGCCCGTGGGGGCCAGACGTCGAACTGTCCGGTAACACCGGAGATCCATGAGCTATCGATGGGGGCGGCCAAGGCCGTTGGCGGGGGCGTCGTCGCCGTTGACCTGCTGGAGACCCGTGAGGGTGAGCTGCTGGTGAACGAGGTGAACTATACCATGGAGTTCCGCAACAGCATCGCCATCACCGGGGTCGACATCCCGGGGGCCATCGCGGACCATGTGCTGCAAGTGGCCGCCCAGGGAGAGCCTCACCGTGCCTGAGACGTTCTCGGTCTCCATTATGGGGGGCCGCGGATACGTGGGCGGCGAGTTACTCCGCCTGTTACTGTTCCATCCCAATATCGAGGTGCGGCAGGTTTCCTCCCAGGCCCACGCCGGACGCTGGGCCTATTTTGCCCATCCCAACCTGCGGGGACATACCCAACTCAAATTTACCGATCCCAGTGAAATGGAACCGTGCGACCTGCTGTTCCTGGCCCAGCCCCACGGCTATGCCGCCGCCCATATCGACCAGTTCCTTGAACTGGCGCCCAAAATCATCGACTGCTCCAGTGACTTTCGCCTGAGGGAGGCTAAAGACTATCGCCAATGGTACGGGCAGGATCACCCCGCACCTGAGTGGCTCGGCCGGTTCACCTACGGCCTGCCGGAACGGCACCGGCCCGAACTGGCCAACACCCATTACGCTTCGGGCGTCGGCTGCAATGCCACCGCCACCAACCTGGCCCTCGCGCCCCTGGCGGATGCGGGCCTGCTCGAGCGGGTCGTCGCCGACGTGAAGGTGGGCTCCTCCGAAGGGGGCGCCACGGGTAACCCCGGCTCCCACCACCCGGAACGCAGCGGGGTGGTACGCTCCTTCAAGCCCACCGGTCATCGTCACCAGGCTGAGGTCCGCCAGGAACTGGGGGACGGTTTCGAGCTGCACTTTTCCGTCACCTCCGTCGAGCTGGTGCGTGGCGTCCTGGTCACGGCCCACTGTTTCCTGAAAGAACCGGTAGATGAAAAGGCCGTATGGAAATTATATCGCGACGCCTATGGGGCCGAGCCGTTTGTGAGGCTGGTGAAGCAGAAAACGGGCATCTTCCGTTACCCCGAGCCGAAACTGTTGGCCGGCAGCAATTTCTGCGACATAGGCTTTGAGGTTGATGAGGGGGCCCCGTCCAACCGGGTGGTGGTCATCGCCGCCCTGGATAACCTGATGAAGGGAGCCGCCGGCAGCGCCGTCCAGTCGATGAATATCATGCTGGGCCTCGACGAAGCCGCCGGGCTTAACTTTCCCGGGCTCCACCCCGTTTAGGTGCTGTAGGTCCCCCCGTGCTGGTGTTGAAAATTGGCGGCGCCCAGGGCATGGATTATGAGGCCATTGCCGATGATATTGCCACCCTGATAGGCCAGGGACAGCCCCTGGTGGTGGTCCATGGCGGCTCGGCCGTCACCAATGAGGTGGCCGAGGCCCTGGGGCATCCGCCCGAGTTTGTCACCTCCCCCGGCGGACATACCAGCCGCCGTACCGACCGCCGCACGTTGGAGATATTCGAAATGGTCTATTGCGGGCAGATGAACAAGGGGTGGGTGGAGCGGCTCCAGCGGCGCAAAATCAATGCCCTGGGACTGAGCGGCATGGATGGCAGGCTATGGGAGGGCCACAGGAAAGCGACCCTCAAAGTCGTGGATAGCGATGGACGCCGCCGGGTGTTGCGCGATGACTATACCGGCCGGGTGGTGGAGGTCAATACAGCGCTCCTGCACGCTCTTCTCGATGACGGATACACCCCGGTGCTCACGCCGCCGGCCATTTCCTACGAGGGGGACGCCATCAATGTGGATGGTGACCGGGCGGCGGCGGCCACGGCAGTTGCCCTTAAGGCCGATACACTGGTCATATTGTCCAATGTGCCGGGGCTGCTGGAACGCTTTCCCGATGAAACCAGCCTCATCGAGCACATTCCCGGTGCTGACCTGGCCGGTTTCATGGAAGTGGCTCAAGATCGCATGAAGAAGAAGGTCATGGGCGCCGGTGAAGCCCTGGCCGGTGGGGTCAACAGGATCATTTTTGCCGATGGACGCATCAAGGAGCCGGTGCAGCAGGCCTTGAGCGGAAAAGGCACGATCATTGCGAAGGATTAAGGATCATTGCATAGGAGCATAGATGTCCCATGACTGCCCAGCCGATAGCAACTGATCACACCCTGGCGGAACTTATGGCCGTGGAAGCGGCCCATACCTCCGGGGCGTACACCAAGCGACCCATATCCCTGGTACGTGGTGAAGGGAGCGTATTGTGGGATGCCGAAGGCAACCGCTACATCGACTGTATAGCGGGGCAGGGCGTGGCCAATGTGGGGCACAATCACCCGGCGGTTACGGCGGCGGTTCAGGAACAACTCACCCAATTGATGATCTGCAACGAGGCCTATTTCAACGAGCAGCGGGCCCGGTTCCTCCAGAGTCTCACGGCACGCACCCCCGGTGATCTAAACCGGGTCTTCCTGTGCAATTCCGGTACAGAGGCCGTGGAGGGGGCCATTAAAGTGGCCCGCTTTCTCACCGGACGTACCGGGATGGTGGCCCATCAGCGGGGGTATCACGGTCGCACCATGGGCTCCTTGAGCCTCACCTGGAACCCGAAATACCGGGAGAAGTTCCAGCCCCTGCTCGACGGCGTCACCCATGTGCCCCTGAATGATCTCCCGGCAATGGAAAAGGCAGTCACCGGGGGGACGGCGGCAGTGGTGGTGGAAATCATCCAGGGCGAGGGCGGAGTCTGGCTGGCGGACCGGGACTATCTGCACGCTCTGCGCCGCCTGTGCGATGACAGGGGAGCGTTGCTGGTCTTCGATGAGGTCCAGACCGGTATCGGGCGGACCGGCAGCTTCCTGGCGTGCGAACAGATGGATGTGACACCCGATATTCTGACCCTGGGCAAAGCCATGGCCGGGGGCATGCCCATGGGGGCCACCATCTGGCGCGATTCCCTGGGGCCCCTCGCTCCCGCCAGTCACGGGTCCACTTTCGGGGGCAATCCCATGGCCTGTGTGGCCGGCAGCGCCGTCATGCGTATTCTGGATGAGGAAGGTCTGCCGGAGCGGGCCAGCCGCATCGGTCGACAGATCCTGGAGGACTTAAAAGAACTCAAATCCCCCATCATACGTGAGGTGCGCGGACGGGGGCTGATGATCGGGATCGATCTGCGTCAACGGGTGGGACCGGTCATCAAGGCCCTCATGGACAAGGGTATCCTGGCCTCCCCGGCCGGTACAACCGTGGTGCGCCTGTTACCCCCCCTCACTATCCCCGAGGAAGAATTGGCCCTCGTTGTCGATGGTATCGGGGAAGTCCTCCACGATCTCGGCCGGAAAAGTCATGCATAGGCGCCGGTCGTGGTCCTGGGGAGCAGCCCCGCAGACCACTATGCTGCCCTCTCCCCCGCTCCAGGCCTGAGGAGGCGACCGTTGGCCCTGAGCCGGGAAGCCGCCATCGACCTGCTGGAAAAATTGGTGGCCATTCCCAGTCCCTCGGGACAGGAGAATGGGGCCGCCGCCTACTTGGTGGATTGGTTTCAGCAGCACAACCTTGACGCCCAGCTCGATGAGGTGGGCAATGCCGTAGGCAGCCGGGGCGACGGTCCCCGGGAAGTCGTGCTGCTGGGCCACATCGATACTTTTCCCGGCGACCTCCCCGTCTATCGCGAGGGTGACTGGCTCTACGGTCGGGGCACCGTGGACGCCAAGGGGCCGTTGTGCGCCTTCGCCGCCGCCCTGGCCTCCCTGGACATACCGGCCGGCTGGCGGGTGACGGTGATCGGCGCTGTTGAGGAAGAGGCCCCCTCCAGCAAGGGCGCCCGCCACCGGGCGAGCCTGCCTGAGCGTCCCGACTACTGCGTTGTTGGCGAGCCCAGCGGATGGGACCGGATGACCCGGGGCTACAAGGGATTCCTGTTGGCCGGCATTCACCTGCAGGTGCCGTTCTCCCATTCTGCCGGACGGGACCGACTCCCGGCTGAGGTAGCAGTGGACTGCTGGAACGTCATGGTCAACCACTGTGACCGGGTGAACGCGGGCCGGGAGAATATTTTTGATCAACTACAGCCATCACTGCGCGCGATAACCACCAGGGATGAAGGCAGCTACGGGACCGCTGAGCTAGAGGTCGGGTTTCGGCTCCCACTCGACATCAAGCCTGAGCAGCTGCATGGGGACCTACTCAAGCTGCTGCCTCCGGTCGAGCACCGGTTGACCGTAAGCAGTATGGAAGCAGCCTTCCTTGGTGAGAAGAACTCTCCCCTGGTCAGGGCGTTTCTCGGGGCGATTCGCGAGCAGGAGGGTCGCCCTCGTTTCGTGGTGAAAACCGGCACCTGTGACATGAACGTGGTGGGGCCGGTGTGGCAATGCCCCATACTGGCCTATGGGCCGGGGGATTCGAACCTGGACCATACCCCGGGGGAGAGGATCGATTTAGGGGAATATGGCCGGTCCATTGCCGTGCTCAGATCCATGTTGACCCGACTCATGGCCCCCTAACCTCCACCCTTGTCGCCGGCCAGCCAAATCTCTACATTCACCCTCGCACCATCGCCATTTTTTTCACACGATCCAGCAGGATGGCGGATGTAGCATACCCATGAGGCCGAAGCAATGAGCATGATCCGCCGCGAATTTTTACCGACTGGAACCCAATCAGGGGGGGCATAAGGGAGCCAAGATGGTACAGGTCCTTGACAGCACCTTACGTGAGGGGGAACAGACCGCCGGGGTCTTTTTCGACAGCCACATCAAACTGACCATTGCCGAGCTGCTGGACCAGGTGGGTGTCGATATCATCGAGGCGGGCCATCCCCGGGTGAGTCAGGACATCTACAGCGCCGTCAAACTGATCGCTCAGGGGAAGTTCAACGCCGTCATCGGAGCCCACGCACGTTCCCTCAGAAGAGATGTAGACCTGGCCCTCGAGTGCGGCGTCGGGTTTCTCGGCATCTTCTTCTCCGTCTCCCAGGATCGCCTCAAGGAGGTGTTCAAAAAAAAGCTGGCGGTGGCCATCGATCAAATCTCGCAGGTCATTGCCTACGCCAGGCAGCAGAACCCGGCGCTCATCATTCGCTACACGCCGGAGGATGCGGTCCGATCCAAATTCCAGAACGTGGTGGATGCCTCGGTGGCCGCCGTCCAGGCCGGGGCCGACATCATCAGCGTGGCCGATACCACCGGATACATGATCCCCGGGTCCACCCGCAGTATGTACGACTTCGTGTCAAAACTCAAGGAAGAACTGGCCAGCCGGAATGTGTCGCCGAAAATTGCGGTCCACTGCCATAACGACCGGGGATTTGCTCTGGCCAACGCCCTGGACGCCTACCGGGCCGGCGCGGAAATTATCGACGCCTCGGTGCTGGGTCTCGGCGAGCGGGCCGGCATCGTGGACCTGGCCCAGCTGCTCTCCGCTCTGCACCTCGATTTTGGTGAAGACAACGCCTGGGACTTCAAACGGCTCCCCGAACTGTACCAAACGGTGAGCCACTATTCCGGCGTGCCGATTCCGGTCAATTTCCCCCTCATCGGCGCCCACGCCTTTACCCACTGCGCGGGGGTCCACACCCATGCGGCCGCCAAGAACCCCATGCACTATCAAAGCATCAGTCCCGAATTTCTGGGGCGGGAAATGGACGTGGCCCTTGATCACATGTCGGGGCTGTCCTCCGTGAAATGGGCCTTTGAGAAGATCGGCGCCGAAGTGGACGACGACCTGGCGCTACAGGTTTTGAAAGTGGTGAAGTCCATCGGCCAGCGCGGTCGCACGGTGGGGTTGCAGGAACTCCCCCAGATCATCAAGTGGTGCCGGGCCCACACCGGGAGCGAAACACCAACGGGGATTCTACCGCAAGAATGAGGTCGAACATCGGCCAGATAACGACAATCCCGGCGACCGTCGACCCTGGACCTACCTTATACAGGAGGCATGAACCTATGAAGCTGTTCCTGGGGGTAGCGCTGACACTATGGCTGGCGGGGTGCTCAACCCCATCTCCACTGGGCGAGTTCGAAGGATTCACCGATGTGGGCAACGTCCGTGATGAGGGATCGGTCAAATTCGATCCCGGCAGCAAAGTCTATACGATGACCGGCGGTGGCGCGAACATGTGGGCGGAGGAGGATGCCTTCGCTTATCTCTGGCTGCGCATCTCCGGAGATGTGATCCTGACCACCGATATGTCCTGGACAGACACCGGCGGCGATCCCCACCGCAAAGCAGGCTGGATCGTCCGCCAGGACCTGGAACCCGACGCCCCTTATGCCGACGCCGTGATCCATGGCGACGGTCTCATCTCGCTGCAATACCGCCAGGCAGTCGGGGGGATCACCGAAGAACTTCAGTCACCGGTGAAGGCCCCCGCTACCCTCAGACTCCAGCGGGCAGGCCACCAGTTCTCGCTCCAGGTCGCTCCCAGTGGTGGGGACTTTCAGTCGGCAGGCGCGGTGACGGTCGTGCTGTCCGATCCGGTATACGTGGGCCTGCTTGTCTGCGCCCACGACACCTCCGCCATGGAAACAGCTGTTTTTTCCCATGTCCGCCTGGAATCCCCTTGAAGCCGCCGGAGCCGAACCCAAGTAGTGGAGCGGGGTCAGAACGTTGCATTAACTTACCCACCCTGATTCTACATGACTGATCCACAGAAAGTGAAAGGACCGAATCCATGAAATTACTTCCCCTGATCACAGCCGGTCTGTTCCTGCTTGGTTGCGCGAGCACGGCCCCCTTCAGCAGCTTCGAGGGTAACACCGATGTGGGCCAGGTCCGGCACACGGGCTCCTTCCAGGCTCTACCCGAGCAGAACGGGTATCGCGTGTCGGGTAGCGGTGAGGATATCTGGGGCACCGCCGACGCCTTTCATTTCGCCTGGCGCCGACTGTCGGGCGATCTCTCACTTACGGCCCGGGTCGGCTGGGAAGGCGCCGGGAAAACCGAGGACCGCAAAGGCGGCTGGATGGTGCGCCAGAGCCTGGAACCCGACGCCCCTTATGCCGACGCCGTGTCTCACGGAGACGGCCACATCGCTATCCAGTACCGGGAGGTCAAGGGCGGCCCCACCAGAGACGTGGAATTTCCCGTCATTGCGTCGGCCGTATTGCGGCTGGATCGTGACGGCGACCTCTTCACACTCTCGGTGGCCGTGGAAGGTAAACCCTACCAGCCGGTGGCCTCAGTAACCGTCGTCATGACCGACCCGGTGTACGTCGGTCTGGCGGTCACATCCAACGACGCCGACGCCCTGGAAACGGCCATCTTTTCCGAGGTCGGTCTGGAATCGCACGGCAAAACTCCGGCGGAGAGCCGGGTCCTTGAAAGCACCCTGGAAATCATCGATATTGCGACCAATGAGCGACGGATCGTGCATCGGGACAGGAGCCATTTCGAGGCCCCCAACTGGACACCGGACGGCTTGTCGCTCCTCTACAACAGTGGTGGCCGGCTCTATACCATCCCCATTACCGGCGGCGTCCCTGTAGAATTCAACACCGGCACTGCTGTGCAGCTCAACAATGATCACGGCTATTCGCCCGACGGCCAGTGGATCGCCATCAGCGATAACACCCAAGGCATTGGGTCCCAGATTTACGTCGTTCCAGCCACCGGCGGCGAGCCCCGCCTGGTGACCCCCCTGGCCCCCTCCTACTGGCACGGCTGGTCTCCCGATGGCAAATATCTGGCCTACCCGGCCCAGCGCGATGGCGATTATGACATCTACATCATCCCGGCTGAGGGGGGCGAGGAAATCCGGCTCACCGAAGCGGTCGGGTTGGACGACGGGTCTGACTACACCCCCGACGGCAATTATATCTGGCTCAATTCGGTGCGCACCGGTGTGATGAAGCTTTTCCGCATGGCCCCCGATGGCTCGAACGAGGAACAGATGACCTTCAACGAGGCCTATGGCGACTGGTTCCCCCATCCCTCACCCGATGGGAAGTGGATCGCGTTCCTCTCCTTCGATCGCTCCGTGGAAGGGCACCCGGCCAACAAGGATGTGATCCTGCGGCTCATGCCCGCCGAAGGCGGTGAGCCCCGGGTGATCGCCACCCTGTTTGGCGGACAGGGCACCATCAATGTCCCCTCCTGGTCTCCCGATAGCCGGCACTTTGCCTTTGTCAGTTACCGGCTGGTGGCGCCCTAACCAATCATATAATCTAAGGGTCAATTTCGGGGCTTCGGTTTCAAATCGAGGCCCCTTTTGTATGGGAATAAATTCCCCTTAACTTGGTCCTCTGCGGCGTTACATTACCCCGGCCATATTTCTTGACCGTTCAGTCACGCAATCTTTTAAATCATCCGAAGTTAGGGAGCTAAACCATGCGTATCGGACCGATCACCAGGGGCTTCAGGGCCGGACTATTGGGCCTGGGCATCATGGCCTGCGCCGGTGGCACCAGCACGGACATGACCGACAGTGCGAATATGATGGTGATGGACATGGCGGTGGCTCCACCCGTCAGTCCCAACGCGTCCCCCGAAGCCAAGGCGCTACTGAAATTCATGTATACCATCTCCGGCAAGTACACCCTTACCGGCCAGCATAATTTTCCGAACAACGTGGACTCATCAACCGTGCGCATTTTCGAGAGACTTGGCAAAACCCCCTCGGTCTACAGTACCGACATGGGATTCTCCCAGGAGGGGGACCAGGATTCCTACCTCGCTCGTTCCAAGATCGTGAAGGAGTCCATCCGGCAGCACCAGCTGGGCGCCATTATCACCATCTGTTGGCATGCGGTGCCGCCGACCACCGATGAACCCAGCGCCTTTAATGCCAGACGCCTGGTGCGCGATTTTGGGCATGAACCCGATCCCAACAGGCTCGAAACGGTCCAGGGGCAGCTGTTGGATGAGCAATACGTGGACCTGATGACACCCGGTACGGACATCTATAACAATTGGGCGAAACAGGTCGATTCCGTGGCCCATTACCTGAAACTGCTGGAAGATGCCAAGGTCCCTGTCCTGTGGCGGCCCTATCATGAGATGAACGGCAGCTGGTTCTGGTGGGGCGGTCAACATGGCGAATACAGCACCGAACGTATTTACCGCCAGATTTATGACCGCCTTGTGAATATTCACGGCCTGACCAACCTGGTCTGGGTGTGGAGTGTGGATCGTACGGGCTCCGCTGATAATCCCGACGAGGCTCGGTTCTTCGCCCACTACTGGCCCGGGACCGAATACCTGGACATTGTTTCCCTCGATGTTTATGGCCGTGATTTCCAGCAGGTGTTCTATGACAGCCTGGAGATTTACGCCAACGGCAAACCGATGATCCTGGGCGAGGTGGGGAATCCCCCCTCGGCGAAGGTCATGGCAACCCAGCCCAAGTGGGCTCTCTACGTGATCTGGGCCGGGGGATTTGTCAACCAGGATGGGCTCCAGGAGATTGTCGATCATCCCCAGATGCTCGACCTGGAGGATTCCGTCTATCGCAAACTGGTGAACGTCTACCGTGGGGAGATTGGCCTGGAGCCGTTGAGTATCGAGTAGGGTGACCGGTATATAACCCCAACTTAAAACCACCACCCCCGCGTCATCGCCACCATCTTCGGGTGGACTACGGGGTCCTGGCAACAGATGCTAAACATTCTGCGGCGTTTGCCGATAAGTCAGAAGTGGCGCGACAACAAGAATGTGCTTGCAATCGGGCCCCGGTTGTCGATAGTATAAGGCCGGTGCTCACCGCGCCATACGATAAATAGATGGAACGAGCAATAGCATATCAGTTTGATGGCAGGACTTCCCAATCGGGAATCGTGTCTATCTTAGCTCCGTCTATCGACGATCTGCAAGTGCAGGTCGCTGTTTCCATTATTGGGATTATTGTCCTCTTGGTAAACCTACTGCTGGTAGGCTAGGCCAGGTCAGGAAGTTAATCCCAATCTCGCCTAAGCTTACCAGACTACCAGCCTAAAGTAGACGCAGATTCGGATTAACTTCCTGACGGGCAGCCTCCACGTTGAGGTTTTCGAACCGGACCGTTAATGAAGGACGACATGTATGCGATCGGACACCATCAAAGCCGGGTTTGACCGGGCTCCCCACCGCAGCCTGTTAAAAGCTACCGGGGTCATTCAGAGCGACGAGGATTTCAAAAAGCCCTTTATCGGGATCGCGAATTCCTATATCGATTTGATTCCCGGCCATGTCCACCTCCAGGAGTTCGGCAAATTCGTGAAGGACTCGGTACGGCAGGCCGGGGGCGTCCCCTTCGAGTTCAACACCATCGGTGTGGATGACGGCATCGCTATGGGGCATCTGGGGATGCGCTACTCCCTCGCCAGCCGGGAGCTCATCGCCGACAGTGTGGAGACGGTCGTCGCAGCCCACTGCCTCGATGGGATCGTCTGCATCCCCAACTGCGACAAGATCGTGCCGGGCATGCTCATGGGCGCGGTGCGATTGAACGTACCTACCATCTTTATCTCCGGCGGCCCCATGAAAGCTGGGCGCACCCCCGATGGGGAAAAAATTGACCTCATATCGGTCTTTGAGGGGGTGGGGCAACGTGAAGCCGGCACCATCGACGACCAGCGCCTCAAGGTCCTGGAAGATTTTGCCTGCCCTACCTGTGGTTCCTGCTCGGGGATGTTCACGGCCAACTCCATGAACTGTCTCATGGAGGCTCTGGGCATGGCCCTTCCGGGCAACGGTTCGATTCTGGCCGTGGACCCCCGCCGCGAGAAGCTGGCCGGAAAAATAGGCCCCCGGATTATGGACTTGGTGGACCGGGACTTAAAGCCCCGGGACATCATCAACCGGGCCACCGTCATGAACGCTTTCGCCCTCGATATGGCCATGGGGGGCAGCACCAATACGGTGCTGCATACTCTGGCTATCGCCCACGAGGCTGGCATAGACTTTGCACTTCAGGACTTGAACGAACTGGCGCAGCGGGTCCCCTATATCTGCAAAGTGAGTCCCGCGTCCAAAGAGGTACATATGGAGGATGTAGACCGGGCCGGTGGCATCTCCGCCATCTTGAATGAATTGTCCAAGGTCGACGGTGCCTTGGATCTCTCGCGACCCACCGTCACGGGGCAAACCCTGGGGGAAAATATTGCTCATGCTGAAATCAAGGACAACCAGGTGATTCGTTCGGCTGCCGACCCCTATTCCGTGACGGGCGGTCTGGCCATATTATTCGGCAACCTGGCGCCCAACGGCAGCGTCGTGAAAGCCGGCGCCGTTGATGAAAAGATGCTGAACCATTCCGGCCCGGCCAGGATCTACGAATCCCAGGAGGCGGCGGTGGCGGGCATCATGAATCATGAGGTTCAACCGGGAGATGTGGTGGTGATCCGTTATGAAGGCCCGAAGGGCGGGCCGGGTATGCCGGAAATGTTGTCACCCACCAGCGCCATCATGGGCCTGGGACTCGGGTACAAGGTGGCCCTGATCACCGATGGGCGGTTCTCCGGTGGGACCCGGGGCGCCTGCGTCGGCCATATCTCTCCCGAGGCGGCGGATGGGGGGCCGATTGCCGCATTGAAGGAGGGGGATATTATCCACGTCGACATCCCCGAAAATAAATTGTGGGTCGAGCTGAGCGATGAAGAAATTGCCGCCCGGCTGGCCCAACTGCCGCCCTTCACGGCAAAGATCAAAAACGGATACCTGGCCCGGTATGCCAGTATGGTGACATCGGCCAATACCGGCGCAGTGCTCCAGATTCCATAGGACTTCCAGATAGGAACGTTATCATGGGCAAATCCAAACGTGAATTAACCGGCGCAGAGATCATCTGGGAATGCCTGGTGCGGGAAGGTGTGGAGGTGGTCTTCGGCTATCCGGGCGGCGCCATCCTGCCCGCCTACGACGCCCTCAATAAGTATCGTGAAAAAATTCACCATGTCCTCGTGCGCCACGAGCAGGGCGCCGCTCACATGGCCGATGGGTATGCCCGTGCCAGTGGACAAGTAGGCGTGGCCATAGCCACCTCAGGACCCGGGGCCACCAACCTGATCACCGGGCTGGCCACGGCCATGATGGATTCCTCCCCCATCGTCTGCATCACCGGACAGGTAGGGAGCGCGGCCATTGGATCGGATGCTTTTCAGGAGACCGACATCACCGGGGCGACCTTGCCGGTCACCAAGCACAGCTACCTGGTGATGGACGTCGCTGAACTGGCCCCGTCGATCCGGGAAGCCTTCTATATTGCCCGCACGGGACGGCCCGGCCCTGTGCTCATTGATATTCCCAAAGACGTGCAGATGGCCAAGACGGTGTTCGAGTATCCCACGGAGCCCATTAATCTGCCCGGCTACCATCCCCCTGAGCGCGCCACCGATGAGCAGGTGACAGCGGCCCTCGAGCTCATCAATAACGCCGAACGCCCCGTGATCCTCGCCGGACGTGGGGTGCTCCAATCCCAGGCCATGGATTCCCTCCGTGACTTGGCGGAGCGGGGGCACATTCCCGTTACTCCCACACTCCTGGGCATCGGCAGTCTGCCGGCCAGCCACCCCTTGAACCTGGGCATGATGGGGATGCACGGCACGGGCGCGGCTAATCATGCCATTCAGGAAGCCGACCTGCTTATCGCCTGCGGCATGCGTTTCGATGATCGGGTCACCGGTAAATTACAGACCTATTCCCCCAACTCGAAAAAGATTCATATCGACATCGATGCCTCCGAACTGCATAAGAACATCCGCGTTGAGGTAGCCATTCACGCTAATCTGTCCACGGTCCTTGCGCAGTTTAACGGTGGCGTCAAGCAGCGAAAACGTGATGATTGGATGGCGACCATTAAGGCCTGGCAGGACGATGCCAATGAGCGGGAACTGTTGAATGTGGAAACGCCCACGCTCATGGCAGCCCAGGCTACCCGCGCCATCTGGGAAGCCACCCAAGGCAATGCCCTCACCATAACGGACGTGGGCCAGCATCAGATGTTGGAGGCCCAATACTACCTCCACAATGACCCCTACACCCTGATCACATCCGGTGGGGCCGGTACGATGGGCTTCGCTCTGCCGGCGGCCATCGGTGCAGCTTTTCATGTGACGGATCGGGAAATCTGGGTGATCGCGGGCGACGGCGGTATTCAGATGAACATCCAGGAACTGGCCACGGCCGTTCAGGAACAGTCCAACATTAAGATCGCCATCATCAATAACGGCTACCTGGGCATGGTGCGTCAATGGCAGCAGATGTTCTACGATGCCCGCTATGCCGAGACCCCCATCTCCAGCCCCGATTATCTGCTGCTGGCCCAGGCTTACGGGATGCCGGGCTATCGGGTGGATCGCCTGGAGGACATTCCGGCCACCATGCAAAAGGCCCAGTCGCATGCGGGTCCCGTCCTGGTGGAATTTGTCGTGGAGCAACACGATGTGGTCTACCCCATGGTTCCGGCCGGGGCCGATCTCCACGCCATGATTCGCAGGCCCCTTAAACAATTTGAAATGGACACTTGAGGGTAAGGGACATCGTCACATGAAGCAAGTTCTGGTCGCGTTGGTCGAGGATAAACCCGGTGTGCTCAACCGGATCGCCAGTCTGTTCCGGCGGCGCAATTTCAATATCGAAAGCCTGGTGGTCGGGCCCTGTGAGGTCCCCCGGGCGAGCCGCCTCACCATTGTCACCGGCGAGGAGGAATACCTCCGGCGAAACATCATCCGGCAGAACCTGCTCAAGTTGATCAACGTCATCGATGTGCAGGACGTAACCGACCTGCCTTGCGTCATCCGGGAGCACGCGCTGATCAAGGTCAAAGTCGACGGCACCAAGCGTGGCGAGGTCATGGACCTGGTGGACATGTACCGGGCCCGGATTATTGACGTGGGCATTGAGACGCTGATCGTTGAAATCACCGGCGAAACCAGCAAGGTTGAGTCCATCATCGAGCTGTTGGAGCCGTTCGGTATCCTGGAGATGAACCGGGCCGGGAAGGTGGCCATGGTCCGGGGCAACGGCAGCGCCCCGGGCAATCAAATTCTGCCTGAGCGCGAGAACGGCAGCCTAGCCCGAACGCCACCCAAATCGATCTGAAAAAAGGAGACCGCGATGATAAACGTCTACTACGAGGATGATGCTGATCTGGCAATCCTTCGTAACAAGCCCCTTGCCGTTCTGGGTTATGGCAGCCAGGGTCATGCCCATGCACTGAACCTTAAAGACAGCGGCATGAACGTGTGCGTAGGCTTACGGTCCGGCAGTTCATCCTGGAGCAAAGCCGAGTCCGAGGGGCTGGCGGTCATGACGGTGGCCGAAGCCGCCGAGTGGGCCGAAGTGATTATGGTGCTCCTACCCGACCAGCACCAGAAGAAAGTTTACGAACAGGATATTGCCCCCCACCTCAAGTCCGGCGACACCCTGGCCTTCGCTCACGGGTTCAACATTCATTACGATCAGATTGCCCCCCCCAAGGAGGTGAATGTGATGATGATTGCGCCCAAGGGGCCCGG
>CAZJBG010000038.1:13659-18097 GCA_964543925.1 uncultured bacterium | reverse complement strand
ACCGGGACAGCGATCAGCGGTGAGCGATCAGCCCTCGGCAGCGAGGATACCTCTCCCCCTCCTCGCTACCGCGATGCGCGAAAGGGAAACCCACCCCTCCTTCGACTTCGCTCAGGACAAGCCTTTCGCTAACGCGATGCCCCCTCCCTTATAAGCATGCCCTGACGAAGGAAGGGGGAGGGGGAGTTACGCAGTAACCGGGGTGAGTTCGCGTCCCCCCCCTCTCCTTCAGGAGAGGGGCCTCACAAAGTGAGAGAGGTGAGGTAGCCCCACCTCTCCCCCCTTCGCTAGCGTGAGGCGCGAAAAGGAAACTCACCCCTCCTTCGACTCCGCTCAGGACAAGCCTTTCGCTAGCACGAAGCCCCCTCCCTTATAAGGGAGGGGGAGTTACGCAGTAACCGGGGTGAGTTCGCGTCTTCCCCCTTTCTCGCGAGAGAGGGGCCTCACAAAGTGAGAGGGGTGAGGTAGCCTCGCGTATTCAGATTTTTCCCAATCGTGTAATTAGCACGCTTACCTTTAGGCGCACGTGGAACCAAGCGCCGCGATGGCAATGGTATCAGGAAGCACATCTACCTTTTGGCTTAGTAGCAGTGTCAGTTGCGGTTTTCAACGACCGGGGGTGTTTCAGCATATATAGTAGTTAGGCACAATACCGTACTTCATACGCCGGGCATTGATGACGGCTTAAAAGAATAGAAGGGGAAAAACAAATGTGGTCCAATGATTTTGGGGGTGGCGGGATGTGGCTGTTCCCTATGATGATGATGCTCATCATGTTGTTCGTCGTTTCCCGTATGTTCAGTCGAGGTGGCGGGTTCAGGCCGCCGTGGATGCAAGGGCAGGGTTCAGACCGCCAGCCTAGTGAAAACACCGCCCCGGAAACAGCTGTGGAGCTGCTAAAGAAACGCTATGCCAGAGGTGAAATCACCAAAGAGGAATTTGAGCAGATTCAAAAAGACCTCTAGCTGGGCAGCTCCCGGCGCGACGATTGCCAGTCTAATAAATCTTACCCCACCCCTGCGGTTGATACACATGGAAGAGGCCAGGCACGGGCAAAGGTGACATCAATCTGACGTGTTCTGGACTCAACATAGTCGTCTCCTAAAGATGATCCACCTAACGTCCAATCTCACCCGCCGATGTAGGAAGTTAGTTGTAGCGTAGTGCTGGGCGTTGCAGATTAAGCATTATCACTTGACGATCTTCCTACACGTTTAATAATTTGACCCACAGTTTCAGTTAATGAGTTTACATCTCTTGACTCATAGCGGATAACCCTGGGATCATCCAAAAGACTTTCGAATTCATTTTGTATTATAATTAGTTCATCTCGTTTGATTTTTTGATCCTCTTTTTCTTTCCAGCGCTCTTTCATCAGATTTTCTTCTGCAAATGAAAATACAACTACAAATACAGAAAGCGTATATTCATTAAGAAAATCTAACTGATATTTTGTGAAGTGAACTCCATTTCTCCATACATTACCGTACGCTATTTCACTAAAATGTCCACGATCAAATATTAACTTATTGGCATTAACGTAAGCCTTCAAATACCGATCACATTGATCGCCATCTCTGTGGGCCATACTAAATATATCCCAACCGTCACGGTGCAGTTGCCTTCGTAGATATTTGGCTAAAGTGCTTTTCCCTGTGCAATCACATCCTTCTAAAAGGATCCCTCGTTTCATATGTAGCTACTTGATCCCAAAGAATTTTAGCAATCTTGTTAAAATATCCGGAACACTTATTAGTAGGGCTAATATTGCCGAAGTAAATGCACCAAAAATTGCCCCGAATATCGCTGAACGTATAATAACTTTCTTACTGATTTGTTTTTGTAATTCATCCCACATCAGCTTCTTTGACATTGAATGTATTTGTTTTCGCAATGTATTTGGTAATTCGTCGATTTTATTTTGGTGATGCTTCACAATTTCAAATAATGCATCGAAAGGCTCTCCGTGAAATAATGCTTCCTTTCCTAAATATTCGGATGATGATATCTCCTCGTAGGAAATGGGTCTCGGGTCATACATTTCAATGGTGATTGGTGTTTTTGCTTTCGGATTATTTAGTTTACCTAAATAAGGAGTTATTACAGACCTACCGAGTTTTACGAACTCTATTTTACAGAAACCGTCTCTATGCCTTAATACTATAGTACGATTCCCATGATTAACGATACTGATTCTTAGACATCCTTCAAATCCTGGATCAGCATATGCTGAGGTATGAGACATACCACCAGAAACAAGCCCTACTCTTGAATATATTCTGGCTGCAACAAATGAAGGCAAGATTATTTTCTCCAAAGTATTAACATTTATAGTTTCTCTAGGCTTTATTACAAGTGGAACTTCTGGCTTTATTTCTATGCTTTCTCGCCGTGACCAAGAAAATGCTGAAGTCCCAACACGTAAGTTGTAACAAGTTTGCCTAATTTGATCCTTTGAAAAGTTATCAACGATCAACTGCCCGGCTTGACCAAGACGACGAATATCATCATCTACGAGTATTGTTGAGGGGTAGGATATGCTTTCCCAAATATCGTCCACTTTATTACTTTTATCAGACATACCCCCCCTTCACGATTATCTCATGTGCACCTAACTGCTAATTATAAAAATCATTCCAGGCGGTCGTAACCTGATGTCGTATTTGTACCCATGCCGGAATGTAATTCCCACTTCTGACTAATCCAATAATTTGCATTGATATAAAGTCACTTGGATCGATAGTGCCGGCTTACTAATATTCTCAATAAAATGAACTGGATAAATTCGCGATATCATACCAAGACCCGGCTCCTTGACCAAGTTAGTAAGGTTAATACACACACGTAATTACAGCCCCCGATTCCTCAACGGGGGCTTATTAGTACCGGGGGCGAGACTTCCCGACATTCGCGGAGCCTGCGCTGAGTTAGCGTAGATGCAAAAGACCGAAGCGCTCAGTCGGGATAAACCCTTCGAGAACCTCAGGACAGGCTTCTCGCACGCCCCACGAGAATGTAAAAGCCCCCGGCTGATGGCTGTTGACTGACCACTGATGGCTTCTTCGTACCGAGGGCGAGACTCGAACTCGCACGGGATTGCTCCCACCAGATTTTGAGTCTGGCGTGTCTACCAATTTCACCACCTCGGCGGTAACGACTGACCGGAAATTAATACCGCCATCGCGGCTCCTCTAGGCTGTTTTTCCCTTCCCCCTGGCTCCCCCCCCCCGATCAGCCTACGTCCGATTGCAACCAGTTTGGAAGGT
Organism: uncultured bacterium; assembly: GCA_964543925.1. GTDB lineage: Bacteria > Fidelibacterota > Marinisomatia > SCGC-AAA003-L08 > TS1B11 > JADFNF01. The sequence continues at coordinate 14,831 of CAZJBG010000038.1, read as the reverse complement.
TCTTCGTAGGGGCATCATGCATGACGCCCTTTATAGGCTAGCTGAAGGCCCTGCCCCGCCTGTCCGTCCCCCTCCGACGCTCCCTCCTCCATCCAGCATCCAACATCTAACATCCAGCATCAAGCCTCCAGCGCCTCCCGCAGCGCCCCTTCCAGCTCGGGATACCTGAACGCGAACCCGCTATCGACCAACGCCGTCGGCAGCACCCGGGTACTGGCCAGCAGCATCTCATCGGCCATCTCGCCGAACACCAGCCGGGCCACCGCCGCCGGTAAGGGGATCACGGTCGGTCGCCCGAGCACCCGGCCCAGTGTGCGGGTGAATACCCCGTTCGTCACCGGGTTGGGCGCCACCAGGTTCACCGGTCCCTGTAGCGCGCCGGTGTGGATCAGATAGTCGATGGCCCTGACGGCATCCTCCAGACCGATCCAGCTGAAATATTGACGGCCCGAACCTATCCGGCCCCCCAGCCCCAGTTTGAACGGCAGGAGCATTTGCTTCAGTGCGCCGCCGGGACCCATCACGATCCCTGTCCGGATGGCAACGACGCGAATCCCCGCCTCCCTGGCCGGCTGGGCGGCCTCCTCCCAGTCCCGGCACAACCCGGCCAAAAACCCTTGTCCCCGGTCGCTCTTTTCGGTGAGGGGATCGTCACCCCGGTCGCCATAGGCGCCAATGGCCGAAGCCGAGACCCACACTTTCGGGGGCGATTTCATGCGGGACAAAACCCGGGCCAGTAGCCGGGTGCTCCCCATGCGGCTGCTCACGATCCTGGCTTTCTTGCGGCGGGTCCACCGGCCTCGGGCCAGATTATCCCCGGCCAGGTTCACCGCTGCATCGAGCCCTTCCAGGCTGGCCTCATCCACGGCGCCTGCGGATGGGTCCCAGAAAATCTCGTTCGATCCCGGTGCCGGTGATCGGCGGACAAGGCGCACGACGGTATGGCCGCCCCCCTCCAGGAAGGCGACCAGGGCCGTCCCTACAAACCCCGACGATCCGGTGATAGCGATCTTCATGCCCCTGTTTCCTTTCGCCTGATACTTGTGGTGCGCCCGGTGCGCCATGGGTGCCCCGCCCCCCACCGGATGACCGGCATCACCAGCCCCCATTGGCGGCCGCCCGGTTGCGCTGTAAGTTACGCACAGCCCCATACCCGCGAGCCAGGGGGCCAT
>CAZJBG010000038.1:12443-13649 GCA_964543925.1 uncultured bacterium | reverse complement strand
CCCTGGCGTAGGTCCCTTATCTCACCTCACCGAGAGGGGCACCCAAATGATCGGCTACATTGTACGGTAGGCATACCTTTTGCCTTCTAAGAACATAGGTCCCCACCGGGCGCCTTAGTATCATAGCGCACACCGGCACTGATGAACGAGGCAGGTACCGGCGCCATCTCTCATACATAGGCGAACGACTCATATTTTATGGACAATAATAAAACTATAAAATCACTACGAACCCTGCTGGTTGAGCCGGACCCCGCGGCGCGGAAATACCTGACCAGCAGCCTGCGTGATCGTGGGCACACCGTGAGAACATGCCGGGATGGGGCAACGGCCTGGCGAGCCCATGAGAAAAAGCCGTATGATCTGGCCATCGTAGACTGGCAGCTCCCCGATATTGACAGTCTTGCGTTTATTCGGAAGATCCGTTCTCTTCCGGCTGATAGCGCCCCGATCATTATGGCGATCGCGGCCAAAGAAAAGCCCGGCGATCTGGAACCCCTGTTGGCAGCGGGGATCGATGATTTTGTCAGTGTACCCCTTTACCCTCCACAGATGAATATCCGTTTGGCGATAGCCGAGCGGCAGGTCCGGTCACGGGCCGATCAGCCAAGGGTGCAAGCAACGATCCAGCCAGGGAACGAGGCCTTATTCCCTTCCATTTTGGATATGACCTACGAAGGGATCATTTCCGTTGACCAGGCGCACAACATCGTCATTTTCAACAAGGGGGCCGAGCGGATCTTCGGCTACCGGGCGGACGAGGCACTGGGGCAACCTCTGGATATGTTGATACACGATCAATTTCGGGATAACCACCGGCGGCATATTGCCCAGTTTGCCCAGGAGGGGCCAGCTACCCGGTATATGGGTAGGCGCCAGGAGATCGAAGGCCGCAGGCGGGACGGGACTCGATTCCCTGCCGAGGCCTCCATATCGAAGGTTGAGGTTGGTGGGGAGCAGGTCCTTACTGTTGTCCTTCGCGACATCACCATTCGCAGACAGGCCGAACAGGCGTTGCGAGCGAATGAATCCAGTCTGGCCGAGGCCCAGCGTATCGCTCACCTGGGCAACTGGGATTGGAATATCATCACGCATGCATTAGCCTGGTCCGATGAGATCTACCGGATCTTTGGGCTTGCCCCCCAGGTGTTCGGTGCCACCTACGAGGCCTTTCTGAACACTGTCCATCCGGATGACCGGGAGTTT
>CAZJBG010000038.1:0-12433 GCA_964543925.1 uncultured bacterium | reverse complement strand
GAGTTTGTGGCCCAATCGGTAAACAGGGCCCTGGAAGGCGAGACCTACAGCATCGACCATCGCATCATCCTGCCCTCGGGAGAGACGCGCCACGTTCATGAACAGGGCGAAGTCACTTTCGATGAAAGCGGCCAACCGGTCCGCATGGTGGGGACGGTCCAGGATATTACGGAACGCAAGCATGCCGAAGAAGCGTTGCGCGAGAGAGAGGCGAATCTAAGGGCGCTGGCGGAAAACGCCAATGATGGTATCCTGGTAAGCACGGACGGTTCGTTTGTCTTTGCCAATCAGCGTCTGTCCGACATGCTGGGCTACACCATGGAGGAGATCGATACCCTCACGCTCAAGGATTTGGTTCTGCCTGATGAGCATGACCAAGTCCTGGAAAGGTTTCGGAAACGGCTGGCGGGGGAAGCGGCGCCAATCCAGTATGAGAGCATGCTGATCCCCAAGGGCGGCCAACCGATACCGGTGGAGGTCACGGCCTCCAGTACCATCTGGCGGGGTGAGCCGGCGACCATGGTGATTGTCCGGGATATCACCGCTCGCAAACAGGCCGAAGATGTCCTGGCGGCTGAACGGGAACTGCTGGCGACAACCTTGAAAAGCATTGGGGAGGGTGTCATCGCCACCAACCTGGCTGGGCAGATTATCCTGATCAACCACGCTGCAGCCCAGCTGATTGGCTGCTCCCGGGAAGAGGCGTTGCATCGCTCCATCGGGGATGTCCTGAAAACGGTTGCTGAGGCTACGGAAGAAACGGTAGCCATCCCGCCTTCACTGGAAGCGTTTCGACAACAGGGGATGCTGGCTGAGGACGAGGCGATCCTGGTGGGCAAAGGCGGACAGCGGCTGCCCATATCAAGCCGGGTCACGCCGCTCATGGACCGAGCGAGTCAGATGGTCGGTATGGTGGTGACCTTCCGTGATATCACCGAACGACGCCGCTTTGAGGATGAGGTCCTCAAGGCCGAGAAGTTGGGCTCCCTCGGCGTGCTGGCGAGCGGCTTGGCCCACGATTTCAATAACTTCCTCATGAACATAATGCTGAATGTTTCCACAGCCCGGTTGAAGATTGCCGACGATTTGGAGGTGCAGGAACTCCTGCTATCGGCCGAACAGGCGGTTAAACGCGCCAAGGGCATTACGCAGCAACTCCTCACATTTGCTCGAGGGGGACAACCGATAAAGAGCAAGTTACCCCTGGCTCCCCTGCTGGAAGAGGCGGTGAAATTCGCTCTGCATGGCAGCTCCGTACGCCCCAAGTTTCAATTTACAGATGACATCTGGGCCGTTCACGTCGATCCCGATCAGATCACCCAGGTGGTCAACAACCTGGCGATCAACGCGGTGCAAGCCATGTCCCAGGGTGGGGATATCCACGTATCGGCAGCAAATTGCCAGGTGGATTCCGCCCATCGCCACGGCCCGCTTGAACCGGGACGCTATGTCAAAGTGACCATCCGGGACGAGGGGGTAGGCATCCCCCCTGATATATTTGATAAGATTTTCGATCCCTATTTTACGACAAAGAAGGCTGGGAGCGGCCTGGGGCTGTATTCCTGCTTCAACATTTTGACCAAGCATAGTGGATGGATAACGGCAGCCTCGGAAGTGGGCAGCGGGACGACCTTTACTTTCTATCTCCCTGCGTTAACCTTGTCGGTTGAGAACGGTGGTGAACAGGAGACCATCCCCAGTGGAACTGGCCGCATCCTGGTCATGGATGATGATGAAGGGATCCGGATGGCCCTGGATAAGCTCCTGACGAAGATGGGGTACGAGGTAGTGGAGGCGCCGGAAGGGGGAGCGGCGTTGGAAGCCTACCAGGCCAGCCAGAAGGAGGGACGCCCATTCGATGTGGTGATCCTGGATCTGACCGTAGCCGGTGGGCATGGCGGCCTTCAAACCCTTCAGGAACTGAGGAAGTTAAACGCCGCCATCAAGGCCATTGTTGCCAGCGGGTACTCAACTGATCCGGTCATGGCTAAATACCAAGAGTATGGGTTTGTGGGAATCCTGTCCAAACCTTTTAGCGCCGAAGAACTGGGCAAGACTTTGAACGAGGTGTTAGCTGAATCCTGAAACCGTCCCGCCCAGTGAGCGCAGGGTGTGTGCCAGGACTTCACCCTCATCGCCGTCCTCACCGCGTTACGCGACCGTTGCCCCAGGGATGTTCGCGTCTCCCCTCCCGGTCAATCGACTTCCGGGGGCGCCACTGACTCGCGGAGTGACCGGGCCGAGGCCTTGAGCTCATCGATTTTCATGCTGCGCAGAAACAGAATCCCCTGGGTGGCCCGCAATCGGGGACTGTCGTTCTGGAGCCAGAAATCATGGCCCAGGGCTATCCGCAACATCTGATACTGCTCGACGAATATGCGCTGCACCAGTTCCGAGAAGGGGCCGTCGTGCTCATAGCTGGGGAATGAGGCGTCCCGCTGGGTCAGGTAGCAGGTTTTGAAAATATGGTCCGTCGTAGCCATTGAGTTGATGGATACCGGTACATACATGTTGGCCTCGCCGGGGTGAAACCGGTGCCATACATTGCGATAACCCCAAATCTCCACGTTGCGGGTCTCCTCCGGCGGGAGTTCCTCCAGGTGGGCGGTGATGGCCTGTAGCACCTTGTAGTGGGTATCCGGTCCGCTCGCCTCGGGATCGAAGGCCAGGGTGAGGATATCGGGTCGCACTTTGGCGAACAGCTCCCGGATGGGAGGCAGGTCGACCATGCGGGATGGATCTTCCGTGAAATAATCCCCCTGATAAAATGCCAATCTCAGGTGGTGGATATACTGGGCGTCGAAGCCGTAGTGCCCCCATACCAAGTCTTCCTCGAATTCCCTCAGCACCCCTTTGAGGGTCTGGATATCGCTGGGGTCTTTTGCCCCTGGATGGCGGGCACTAATATCGCTCAAGATGTCCTTCAAGCGATTACGGATGCCATCGACATTGCGTTCGTTGTAGATATCCATCACCGCCCGGATCACGCGATTGGAAAGACACCGTTGCTGAGCTTCACGATTGTTGGACACGACCCCATTGAGGTAGTCGTGGGCGTTCTCGACCCGCAGCCGCTCGTGGGGGAGCGCAAAATAGCCCGACGACCAACGTCGCTCGAAACTCCGTTGATCCAGGTAGCCAAGGGCATCCTGCACGGTGCGTCTGATGAAGTCGTTCGGAACAGAGGTGAAGCCTGAGGTCATGACGGCAAATTCATGGCGGTTGCCTGGCGAGCGCACCTGATGGATGATGGTGGGCAGATAGCCCAGGAGAATATCGTCGTGGTGGGGACCCGTGTGCAGAAAGCTCTTACCCTCCAGCTGTTCCGAGCCCTTTTTGAGGCGGCTCATGATCTGGTCCAGGGCAGCGTCTTTTAAATCCGGCGCCCGCCACCCCTTGCGGGAAAGGATCGCCTCGCAGTAGGGGTCGTTGGCCACCTGTTGATCGGTGAGCTTGGCAATGGGGGTCTTGGAGGCCATGGACAGATCCATGGCAGCCCGGACGATATCGTCTTCGCTATAGCTGGGCTGGTGTCGAAACTTGTGGAGCGTGCGCCGGGGAAGTTTCACTGAGGCGCCCCGGGTGATGTAGATCCGGGCATTGGTTAACCGTTGCAGGATGGAGACCGGCGTCGAGATACTTGCCGGCCGGGCGATGGCAGCCGACAAGATGGCCGCCTTGGCCTCTCCGGCAGCCATGACCAGGGCTACCACCCCGGGGTTGTAGGTGATGGTCCCCAGACCGATGGTCATCACGGCTTTCCTGGCCGAGATTTCGATCCCGCCCAAGTCTGTGGCCGAGGTGGCCTGGGTCTCAAAGTTGGTGTAGGTCAAGCGGGTCGTCGAGAAAAAGTCCGACCCCCGGACATTGAAGGCAAGGTGGCCGTCGGGTCCAATACCCCCCAGGAAGAAACCGATCCCACCCAGATCGCGAATCCGTGTTTCATAGGCCATGGCAAAAGTATCCAGGGCGAGGATGGCCTCACGCTGGATGACCTCGGTATCGTTCTGCGGCGCCCGCGTCCGCAGGCTCAGGTCGATGATCTGGCTGGGGAAGATTTCCTCGACGCTCAAATCCTGGGGCCAGTCCAGCCGGTCAAAATCCATCAGGAGGGCCCGATCGAGACTGAACCCCCAGGGCTGTAGATAGTGGCGTTTGACGTAGGCGATGAAGCTGTTGGGGTGATCGCTGGGCAGGGGGAAAAATTCATCGATCTGGACAAAGTACAGTCTGGAAAAGTCGGGACGGTCCGGAGCCAGGGTGTAGGTGTCCCGCAGACCCCGGATGTCCGGCTCATCCCACTTTTCAAGGATGTGATTCGTCCACCGGATAAAGTATTCCGGTGTTTTCCCCGTTGGCAGACTCACCACCCCTTCCGGATTCTGTTGTACCCACTCGATGAACCGGAGTGCCACCATCCGGCCCAGGTCGGGAAAACTGTCAACTTCCACGATGGGGATTCTCTCATCCTCATATTGCTGGAGCAGGCCGTCGGCTTTCAGCCGGTCCTCCAGCAGGGATGCCTGTGACTGCCGCTCCGGTTCCGCCTTGCTTCTCGTTGCCATACTATAGATTGTTCCGTCAGTTGAAATGAATGAATCCGGCTAATGAAGGAAGCCGTAAAGTTACCCACACAGTGCGTGGATGGTGAAGAGCAAAGGCCGGGCGCCCCCCGCGATTTTGATCACCGCGGCCCGTCAGGTGTGCGGAGTCGGCTCTCGCTGCCCGAAGATCATGCGGTGAACCAGGGCGGCGTACCAGCGAAAGGGCAGCAGGGCTATGGCCAACATTCGTAGGGTGCCGCCTGAACCCACCCGATACCGCAGTCGCGGTTTAGCCTGGTTGACGACTTTTTCGATCATTTTAGCCACATCCTCGGGGTCGCCGATTCCCTTTTCCGAGGCCACCAATGCGGCAATTCGTCTGTCCAACGCTTTCGACAAGGGGGTATAGGGACTGTTCGGGTCACCGGCCCCTGCGGCCTGCCGGCTGTTATCCGTGAAGATTTTGGTCCGGTAGCCGCCGGGCTCCAGCAAGACGACCTGCACCCCGAAGGAGAGCAGCTCGATGTGGAGGCTTTCGCTGAACCCTTCCAGTGCAAATTTTGAAGCGCTGTAGGCCCCTAAGCCGGGCAGCGCCGACCGCCCCTGGCCGCTGGAGATGTTGATGATCTTGACGCTGCCGTTCTTTTCTGATTCCGCTGCGGTCTTTCTCAACAGGGGCAGGCAATGGCGGGTGACCTTCTGAACCCCGAATAAGTTGGTCTCAAACTGTGCCCGGATTTCCGCCTCCTGCAGGTCCTCGAAGAACCCGCCAATCCCGTAGCCCGCGTTATTGACCAGAACGTGAAGTCGCCCTTCGTCAGCTTCCACCTGTTTCACCGCCGCGGCAATGGTCGGGTCCTTGGTCACATCCAACTCCAGGAGCCGTACCTTGGCCCCGCGCCGCCCGACCTCCTCCAAGAGGTCCTCTTTTTTTTTCAGATCCCGCATGGTGGCGTAAACGGTATGCCCTGCGGCGGCCAGGCGTGCGGCGGCCAGCATGCCAAAGCCACTGGAACTGCCGGTGATTAAGATAATTGCCATCTTTTGAAGATCCCTCCCTGACGTCTCACCGGCCCGGAGATTCACCTCTAAGGGAGATGAATGATTTTGGGCCAGAGAATCGTTGCACAGCTTAACCTACAACCCTATTTTCAGCGCCAGTAATAACCGAATAGTCATAATCCTAGCCTGGTCATCAGCCGAATTTACTAAGTAGACGAGTCGAGATAAGGAAATTGATCCATGAAAGTATTGATCACCGGAGGCAACGGATTCATTGGTTCGTACCTGGTTCAGACACTTTTAGACCAACATTATCAGGTACGTTGCTTGCTCCTGGAGGGCGACCAGCCTTTACGGGGTCTGGAAAAATTGCCGGTGGAAATTGTATACGGCGATATCTGCAAACCCGAGACGTTGGGACCGGCCATGAAGGGCGTGGATTATATCATTCATCTGGCGGCCATCAAAAACGCGTGGGATGAAGAGACATATATGCGCATCAATTGCGGCGGGACGAAAAATATTCTGGAGGCCGCTCTTGAGAGCAATGGCAACCTTAAGCGATTTCTATTCGTCAGTACGCAAGCCGCAGCGGGGCCCAGTCCGGATGGCCACCCCCTGACGGAAGACGACCCGGCACGACCACTCTCGCTCTATGGAACAAGCAAATTGGCGGCAGAGCAATACCTCCAGTCGCACGAGCCTAAAGTACCTTTCACTATTCTGCGACCTTCGGCTATCTACGGCCCATTTATCTTCAATATGTCCATCACGGCTATGATGTTGTGGATCACCCGCTGGCGGGTCGCCCCCAATATCCACAGCCAGGGCCAGCTGATGCATATGCTTCATATCAACGATATGGTACGAGGACTCGTCACGGCGATGGAAAAAGAGGAGGGCCTGGGGCAGACCTATTTCATCACCACTCCAAGGATCTACAACTGGCGTGAAGTGGTGAAAATTGCCTTTGATCTCCGTGGCAAAAAAGGCTTGATCTTTCCCCTTCCCAAAATACTGATCAAGTCCGGGGCCGGGATCGTTAAAGCCACGCGCAGACTGAGGGGTAAACCGGTCACCCTCATCGATGATTTGATCACACAAATGTTACATCCCTATTGGGTTTGCAGCGGTGAAAAAGCCAAGCGCGAACTGGGTTTTGAAGCGACCATTTCCCTGGAAGATGGGCTCAGCGACACCATCGACTGGTTCGACCACCAGCGCGCCTGACGGCGGGATGATGCATCTTTCCCTGCTGGCGCGGTAAAGCTACCCCGAAGCATACCAGGCCCAATATCACGGCCCATCCCTCACATACCGCGCGAACCACCGCCGCCGTCACCGATTATGTCCTGGCTGCAGAAGCGTTCGTGCTGTCGGGTCTGCTTGTCGCGGGCAGTCCGGCCTTGGCAGGCAGTATTTACTGGATTACGGCTCTCGTATGCCTGGGGCTGGCAGCTTTGCTTGGGGGTATCTTTCACATCTATCCTGTCCCGGGCCTATTCCGCTTGATCTATTTGATCCTGGCCGCACTCCTGGCCGGCCTGTCTCTGGCTACCTTGGCGGATGTCTTTGGCGAAGCGATTGCATTTCAGTACCGTTGGCCGGTGGCGGTGGTGGCCTTGGTCTTCTTTCTGGTCACGTGGTTATATCCTACGCGTATCCTTGCTTTTGCCGCTTTCGAGGTGGTGGTCCTTGTGGTGATCTTTCTGGCCTACGGCTACCTGATGGCCGTAAAAGGATTGGCGGGTGCGGCAACTATCGCCGGGGGTGTGGCCGTCACGCTGGCCGGTGCCTTTTTATACCTGAAAAACGTAGGGCTGAAGTTGATCTGGGAATTCGACCACAAAGGTGTTTATCATCTGGTGCAGATAGTGGCGGTCTATCTTTTTTACCTGGGACTTAGCCAGCGGTAGCCGATAGACGAACGCTGTTGGCTGGCGAACGGTTATAAGAGAGATTTAGCCAAGAAGGGGCAATACCCCCGGCACGATCAGAGCATTCAGTCAGCGTCCTTTTGTAATACAAAGCTGAGATACTGACTCTTGCCGGATTCCAGGTCGCGTATGCCGGAATAGTTTTTAATGTATTTGGCGATAAGCTGGGGAATTTTTGCCTTAAATAGGCTATACTTATAATCGTTATATAACCGTAAAGCCTTGACAACATTCTGTGAGATGTTTGTCTCCTTCATCAGGGAGAGGTCGGCGTCATGCAGTTGGCGGCGCAGAGTCTCAACGGCAGGCGTGGGACGGATGTCGGTGAATAGGAAATAGCCCTCTGGCCGCAGTACCCGCATTACCTCCTTCAAAAAGGTTTCCATCGAGACATAGGTATGGGAAGATTCCACGTTTACGATGACATCGAAGGTATGATCATCAAAAGGCAGGGATTGGGCATTTCCCACCTTATAGGTGAGCCCGTCGATCCTATGCCGGTCGTTGCAAAAATCCACTGCACTGGCTGAAAAATCAATCCCGGTAGTTGAACTTGGTTTCAGGTAGCGGTGAATATAGGCCGATCCACCGCCCCGTCCGCTGCCGACCTCCAGGACATCTTTCCCGGCAAGGTCTGCGGCACCGGCTACGTGGTGGTAAAGTTGGACGCTGAAGCGTTCAGGTTCAAGCGCCGGATCCAATTCCAGCTGGGGAGTCTTGGGATCAAGCTCCATATAGCCGAAGTTCATGAAAGACCAATCACTATGGTGATGCTTGGCCGCTAAGTATTCATACCAGCGGTGAACGATGAAGCGCCGCAATGAACGCGGCGAGAAACGCATCAGGGTGAATGCTAAGGACATCATTACTCTCCTCAAAATGAATGGGGGCAAATTAGATATTTTTTATTCGAAATGCAACCTCAGCTATCGTGCGGGACATCCCTCGAAATTCGGGTGGGGTCTCCTCAGGGAATGACTCCGTTCTTTAACGCCAATCTTCGGGAGCAGTCCTGGACATTATATCTATTCTCAAGAGAGAGGGTTTATTAAACTTCACCTCTGTCACTATGAAACTTTACATCAAACCGCTCAACGAGATCGCTCGCCAGCACTACGCCAACCACGGCCACTACCACCAAGGCGATGCCGGGCTGGACCTGTTTGTCCTGGAGGATATCACCTTTGAGGCGGGCGAAACCAAGGCCGTCAGGTTGGGCATCCAGTGCGAGCCGGAAGGCGGCCGGGCCTACCTGCTCATGCCCCGTTCGTCCATCTCCAGGACACCCCTGCGCATGGCCAACTCCGTGGGCCTGATCGATGGCGGCTACCGGGGCGAAATTATGGCCGTCTGCGACAACATCAAGGCCGGGCCCTATACCGTCCACCGGGGCGACCGCCTGTTTCAACTGGTGGCTATGGACGGCTCACCCATCGAATATGAACTCACCGATGAGCTGTCCACCACCACCCGGGGGGACGGCGGCTTCGGCAGTACGGGGTGAGCAGCTATTCTCCAGCCTGCCGCGCCCGAACCTGCCATGGTGACATTGGAATTGTGATATTCATCACATCAGGTTAAATTTGGCTGGGCTACATTCGCCCAGGAAAATCACCAAATCTCTGATTTCTTGATACATACGACGATGAAATCCAGTTCAGTGGATGCACTGCCATAGTGGTTTATGGTTGCAAGACCAGACATGCAGTCTGAGGGCGCTGGCAGGTGCTGATAGGGAAACGACCGATTAGTCCGCGGGAGAAAGTCATGAAGCGTACCTTCATTTTTACAGTGCTCGCGGCAGTCATAACCCTGGTCGCTACCAGTTGCGACCAACCCATGACCAGTGTGGTTGAGCCTGACCTGGAGGCCGATCTGGTTTCGGAGAAAGTGCAGGCCTTTCTGGATGCCGGTGGGGAGATTCACGTTCCAAGTGTTCGGACCCTGCGTATGGGTGAAGGCGAACCACCTACCTGCTGGGTAACGGAAATCGGCGAAAATCTTAATATGTCTGATGATCAGGCCGTGACCCTTGCACTTCCCTTCCCCTTCACTTTTTACGGTGTCACCTATCCCGAGATGTACGTCAGCTCAAACGGCATCATTACACTGAATGCGTCCAATTCTTCCTGCTGTTATCCAGCCATACCGTTTAATGAATATGTCATGATCGCACCTCTGTTTGGCGATTTCAATCCCTACGCTAATGATGGTGAAGGCGGTGCTAATGACGTTTTCTATAACGTGGTGGGAATCGCACCAAATCGCCAGGTTGTGGTGACGTGGAACGTCGTACCAGAGTATCCTAACACAGGAATAAATACCTTCCAGGTCATTTTAACAGAAGGTAGCATGGATATTCTATTTGGATACAACGGATTGACAACAGATGGCATCAACTGGAATGGCCCTGAAATGAAAGTCGGTATTGCCAATGGAACAGCCAGTTACATTGCCTATGCCTCCGGGACCGAGATTCCGGCCCTTGATGGGACGAACCTGCTGTATACCTGGAACGGCCAGGACTACGATGTCTCCACGTCCTGCGTCCCCGAATTCCCGGGCCCCCCGCCCAACGCCGACCCGGTGGCCGACGCCGGTGAAGATCAGACTTTGGAATGCGTCGGCCCCGATGGGACCAGCGTCACCCTGGACGGCTCGGTCTCCAGTGACCCCGACGGGGATGACTTGACCTACAGCTGGACCGACGGTAACGGCGATGAAGTGAGCACGGAGGCATCCTTTACCACCGCCCTTGGTCTGGGAACGCATACCTTCACGTTGACCGTTGATGACGGCAATGGCGGCACAGCCAGCGACGAAGTGGTGGTGACGGTGGAAGACACCACCCCGCCGGAAATCACCGTGGCTGAAACGGTGGCCTCCATTTGGCCCCCCAACGGCGATATGCACCTGGTGGCCAGCGGCATTGCCGCCAGCGACATCTGCTGTGATGTGACCCTGGCGGTGTCCGTCGTTGCGGGCGACGCCTCGGTTAACGGGTCCAGCGACATCGTGGCCAATGATGACGGCACCTACGATGTGTACGTGGAGGCTCTCCGGGACGGCAGCGGCAGCGGCACCTACACCATCTCGGTGGCGGCGATTGACTGCGCGGACAATGCAGCCAGCCTGGACATCGTGGTTACCGTTCCCCACGACCGGGGCAGACGCCAGAACAACCGGGTCAGATAGTCCCGGCTCCAGCCGAAACGAAAAAGGCCGCATGCCTGAGGGTGTGCGGCCTTTTTTATTCCCGGCGCCATACTCACGAAACTTCCCACTTTTAGCACTCCAACCACGGGAGTGCTAAAAAACCTTTCCCTCCAAGAATGGATCGCTCTAAATTTAGTGCTGCCCGAAGCGGGATTATCCCGGTTTGGACAGGTCACCCAATGCAAGTTATTCACATAAGACATTAAAAATCGCCGAACTCATAAGGAGAGATCAAATGAAGTTAAAGCCTCTTCATGATCGTGTTGTCGTTAAGGCAGCGGAATCTGAGGAAGTCACCAAAGGGGGAATCTTTCTCCCGGATACCGCCAAGGAAAAGCCCCAGAGAGGCGAGGTGATCGCAGTGGGCCCCGGTAAGACCGAAAACGGCCAACTCGTGGCCCCGCAAGTGAAAAAAGGAGATCAGGTGCTCTACGGCAAGTATTCCGGCACGGAAGTGACCGTTGATGAGGTAGAGTATCTGATCATTCGCGAAAGCGACATCATGGCGATTCTGTAATTGGTTAGACTGAACGTCACATAACAGGAGAATATTCCCAATGGCAAAGATTATATCGTACGATGTGGATGGCCGACGCTCGCTGAAGGCCGGGGTGGACAAACTGGCGGACGCCGTGAAGGTGACCCTCGGACCCAAGGGCCGTAACGTGGTCATCGAGAAAAAATTCGGCGCTCCCACCATCACCAAGGACGGCGTCACAGTCGCCAAGGAGATCGAGCTGGAAGATCCCTATGAGAATATGGGCGCCCAGATGGTGCGGGAGGTAGCCTCCAAGACTTCCGACGTAGCCGGAGACGGAACCACCACGGCAACGGTGCTGGCCCAGGCCATTATCGCCGAAGGTTTGAAGAACGTCACCGCCGGGGCCAACCCCATGGACCTGAAGCGGGGTATCGATTGGGCCGTGGCGCGGGTGTTAGAATCCTTGAAGGAGCAGAGCCGCTCCGTGGGAGGTAAAGAGGAAATTGCCCAGGTGGGCACCATCTCCGCCAACGGCGACAGAGAGATCGGTGAGCTCATAGCCGACGCCATGGAAAAGGTGGGCAATGACGGGGTCATCACCACTGAGGAGGCCAAATCCACCGAGATGGGGCTGGAGGTTGTCGAAGGTATGCAGTTCGACCGCGGTTACCTATCACCCTATTTTATCACCGATCCCCAGGAGATGGAAGCGCAGTTGGAAGACACTTACATCCTGATCCACGAGAAAAAGATCAGCGCCATGAAGGACATGCTGCCTCTACTTGAGAAGGTGGCCCAGTCGGGTAAGCCGTTCCTGGTGATCGCCGAAGATATCGAAGGTGAAGCCCTGGCTACCCTGGTGGTCAACAAGATCCGTGGTTCGCTCCGCGTGGCGGCCGTGAAGGCTCCCGGTTTCGGCGACCGTCGCAAGGCCATGCTGCAGGACATTGCGGTCCTGACCGGCGCTACGGTCATCTCCGAGGAACAGGGCTACAAGCTGGAAAATGCCACCTTGTCCTACCTGGGGACGGCCAAACGAATCACCATCGACAAGGACAATACCACCATCATTGAGGGTGGCGGCAAAAAAGAAGACATCAAGGGCCGCATCAATGAGATCCAGGTCCAGATCGAAAAGACCACTTCGGACTATGATACGGAGAAGCTCCAGGAGCGCCTGGCCAAACTGGCCGGTGGTGTAGCGGTCCTGAATGTGGGAGCTGCCACCGAAGTGGAGATGAAGGAAAAGAAAG
>CAZJBG010000037.1:8643-18496 GCA_964543925.1 uncultured bacterium | reverse complement strand
GGAGACGGTCATCGCCACCAATACCTCGTCACTGCCCATTAACCAGATCGCCCAGGAGGCCCGGCACCCCGAGCGCATCATCGGCATGCACTTTTTCTCACCGGTGGAGAAAATGCCCCTGGTAGAGATCATCACCTCCAAGCACACCGATGAACAGACCCTGGCCACCACCGTGGCCCTGGGCAAACGGATGGGCAAGACGGTGATTGTGGTGCAGGACTCCCCCGGATTCTACGTGAACCGCATCCTCACCCCCTACCTGAACGAGACCTTCCAGCTGCTGGAGGACGGCCTGCCCGCCGACGTGCTGGACGGCTATGCCCGGCGCATGGGCTTTCCCGTGGGGCCGTGCACCCTCACCGACGAGGTGGGCCTGGACGTGGCCGCTAAGGTGTCCGCCGTCATGGCCCCCTTTATCGGCGAGCGCCTCCAGATGACCGACCACAACCGGCGTTTTACCGATGATGGCCGTCTGGGGCGCAAAAATGGCCGGGGATTTTATACCTACCCCGAGGGTAAAAAAGGACCGGTGGACACCACCGTCTACCAGCTCTTCGACCACCCCCAGCGGCGGAAAATACCCTATGAGCAGGTGCGGGAGCGGCTGTTGGCCGCCCTGCTCAACGAGGCGGCCTTCTGCCTGGACGAAGGGCTCATCGACAGCCCCTCGGTAGGGGACGTGGGGGCCATCTACGGCTTCGGCTTCCCGCCCTTTCTGGGGGGACCCTACTGGGCCATGGACCAGTTGGGGCTCCCGGCCTTTGTGGAGCAGCTGCACCGCCTGGCCGAGCACCACGGCCCCCGGTTTGCCCCGGCCCCGGGCCTGGCGATAAGGGCCGAGGCGGGGGAGCGGTACTACGCCGGAACGTAAAGGTTCAATCAACCCTGTTTTTACTAGTATATAGCGGAGGGAATTGTCCATGAACTGGATGGCTGTCGGTGCACTGTTTGCCCTGGTCGGCGTGGCTCTGGGGGCCTTTGGCGCCCACAGTCTGCGGACCCGGATCACGCCCCGTGACCTGGAAATCTTCGAAGTGGCCGTGCGCTACCAGCTCTACCATGCCCTGGCCATCATCCTGACGGGCCTGATCCTCTGGTGGCGCGGCCTGGACGTATCCCGCCTCCTCACCCTCACCCCCTGGCTGTTCAGCGCCGGTATCGTCCTTTTCAGCGGCAGCCTCTACCTGCTGGTGCTCACCGGTAAGCGCTGGCTGGGGGCCATCACGCCCATCGGTGGGATCCTTTTTCTGGCCGGCTGGCTCCTGCTGGCTCTGGCCCTGTGGCACAAGTAAACCGTGGCTGAGGAAAAGGGCGGCGCCCCATCGCTGGACACGCACTTCACCCGGTATTTGGGTTTCCAGACCCGCTCCCCCAAGCCGGGCCGCACCACGGTGGAGCTGCAGCTTGAGCCCCACCACCTGAACATCGTCGGGGCTGTGCACGGCGGCCTGCTCATGGCCCTCCTGGACAGCCTCATGGGTCACGCCGCCTTCACCGGCCTGGACGGCCCCGCCACCCCCATCGCCACCAGCAGCATGACCACCCACTTCCTGGAAGCCATGGACCAGGGCCGGGTAACCGGTGAGGGCCGGGTCGTCGCCTTAAGCGAGAAGTACCTCAGCACCGAGGCCGAGCTGCGCGATGAAGGTGGCCGCCTGGTAGCCACCGCCGAGGCTATCTTCACCCGGGTCAGGCCGGGCGCCAGGGTGGGGGCTCCGTGAGCGTCGCCCCTCCACAACCCTATCTCACCCGCCCCGACCCCTATCTGGCCGAGGGGGAGCTGGACCTGGGGCCTGCCCTGAGCCCTGCCGAAGGGCCCGCCCCCGAAGCCCCCGATGACCAGCTGCTGCCCTTCGTGCGCCAACTGCTGCGCACCGCCGCCCAGGGTGAGGGCGACGACGATCAGCTGCCCGAGCTGTCCTCGATCTCCATGCAGCGGGTCGGTGGCGCCCTCTCGGGCCGCATCTACGGCCAGGCCTGGGCCGAACGCCGGGGTCAGACGATCCACTTCCTGCGGGCGCGCCTCATTGACGAGCAGGGCGAGCTGGTCCTCACCGGCATGGCCACCTGCCATATCCCCCCTGAGTAACGCCTGACAGCCGGATCGAAGTAGGGCCGCTACCGGGAGGTTGCAAGTCCCGGCCAACCGTTGTAGATTCCCTTGATTCCTGAGAAGTTAGATGGCCGAACCCACGTCCGGATTTGCCGCCTTTATCGCTGAGCTCCGCCGCCGCCGGGTCTTCCGGGTGGCCGCCGTGTACGGCGGGGTGGCTTTCGTCGTCGGTGAAGTTGCCAACAACTATTTCCCCGCCCTGGGCGTCCCCGACTGGGCGCTCAACCTGGTGCTGGTGTTGATGGTACTCGGCTTCCCCGTCGCCATCGGCCTGGCCTGGGCCTTCGATATCACCGATATGGGCATCATGCGCACCAGGGGGCCCCAACGGCATAAGCCAAGGGAGCCTCGCCACCCCATCATCGGTAACTATGCCCTGGCCATGGTAGCGGCCCTGGCCGTGGTCGTGTATGATGAACGACCAGGACTTGGATTATTCCGTCGACGGTATGCATGAGGCCTTGATTTCCGAGTTGAGCAAGATCGGCGCCTTGCGGGTGATCTCCCGCACCTCGGCCATGCGCTACAAACAGACCGATAAAACTGCCTCACAGATTGCCCGGGAGCTGGACGTGGATGCCCTGGTGGAAGGGTCGGTGCTGCTGGCTGCTGACCGTGTACGTATCACGGCCCAACTGATCGGGATTGCGCCGGAGCGCCATCTCTGGAGCGATGACTATGAACGCAACATGGGGGATATCCTGGCCTTCCACAGTGACGTGGCCCGGGCTGTAGCCGAGCAGATCAAGGTTGCCGTGACACCGGACGAAGAAGCCCGCCTCACCACCGCCCGACAGGTCAACCCCGAGGCCTACCAGCTCTACCTCAAGGCATGGCACTTCCGGGAGCAGCAGACCAGGGAGAGCGTCCCCGTGACCCTCGAGCTGCTGGAGCAGGCGGTGGCCATCGATGCCGCCTTCGCCCAGGGGTGGGCGGCCCTGGTGTGGGCTCATTACATGATGTGGGACACTCGGTTATGGCCGTTGGAAACTGCCCGGCCTAAGGCCCGCCACGCCGCCGAAAGAGCCGTGGCGCTGGATGATCAGCTGGCCGATGCTCACCTGTTCCAGGGGTTGTACCGCTACATGTTCGAATGGGACTTTGACGGCGCGGAAGCCTCATTTCAGCGGGCCATCGAGCTGACTCCCGGCAACTTGGAAGCCCACTACGAATTCGGCCTCTTTCTTGCCCGCATGGGCCGGCTGGATGAGGGGATGGGCCACCTGCAGCACTGCCTGACGCTGGCCCCTTTCTCCGAAAGAATCCTCGGTGAAATAGCCGTCGCCTACCAGCGGGGCGGGCGCCCTGAAGAGGCCTTGGCGGCCTACCACCGGATGGCCGAACTTTTCCCGGACGAGGATTTTCGGTTCGGTGTGGCCTGGAACCATCTATGGGCCGGGAACTACGATGCTGCCCTGGAACTTTTTATTGAGTTGGAGGAAGAATTCTACGTTATGGTAACCCGCATGATGCGGGACCGCTCCCCCCAGGCCAAGGCCTACCTGGACAGCGTAGAGGCCGTTCTGGTACGGGAAAAGCCGCTCTATTGGAAACTTCGGCAGGGGACTATCCGCATCGCCCGGTGGGACTACGAACTGGTGCTGGACCAGCTGGAAGCTGAGTTCCAGTGGGGTGATCCAGGTTACGTCTACCTGAAAGTCTCACCAGAGTACAAGCCCTTCCGCGACCATCCCCGGTTCCAGGCTCTGATCAAAAAGGTTTGGGGGGAGGAGGAATGAACCTTTTAGCACTCACCCCCATCCGCCAGCTGGCGGATTTTCCCCTCTCTCTTGAGAGAGGGGGCTTCGTGAAACGAAGGGAGTGAGTGGATATTCCACCGGCAACGAGCCAATAGCGCCGTGCATCAGGAAGCACCTTTCACCCCCCCGCCGCCTTAATTTCCAGCCCTGATGACCTACGATAGTCTGTCCAGCTAGCAAGGAAACACGCCTATGTCCTACGTCAAGCAAGTTGAGCATATCGCCAAACCCGATTTCACCCAGCCCGTCGAGTTTCTGGCCATGGGCATTTTCCAGGATAAGGGCCTCCAGGATAGCCACCAGCCGGTGGACCAGGCCCTGGGGGGGCTGGTGAGCAAGGTGTGGGAACGCAAGGATTTTCGGGGCAAAAAGGGCGAACGCCTGCTGCTGCACCACGACGGCCCTCTGGCCCGGGTGGCCCTGATTGGCCTGGGGAAATCAGACAAATTCACCGGCGAGTTGGCCCGGCAGGCGGCGGGTCGCGCCGCAGTTCTGGCCCAAAAGCACCGGGCGGCCAGTTGCACCCTGCTGGCCTTTGATTCCCAAGATGTCCTTACACAAGCGATGGCCGAGGGACTGATTCTCGGCTCCTACCGCTTTACCGAGTATAAAAAACCGAAGGATGACGAGCCGGAGTTGACCAGCCTGACCCTCTACGGCCCGGCCCACAAGGAGCAGCTGGGTCGCGGGACCGTGCTGGCCACCGCCGCCTGCCTCGCCCGGGACCTCCAGAACCATCCTGCGAATATCATGACGCCCACCCGCCTGGCCGAGGAGGCCCAGCGCATCGGTAAGGCGACCAATATGAAGACCACCGTCATGGACCGGAAGGCCTTCACTGAGCTGGGCATGGGCGCACTGGCGGGGGTGGCGGCCGGGTCCAACCAGCCCCCAAAATTTATCGTGATTGAATATAGGGGCGGCCAGGCCGGCGAAGCCCCCTTTGCCCTGGTGGGGAAGGGTCTCACCTTCGATGCGGGGGGTATTTCCATCAAAGCGGCGGCCAGTATGGACGAGATGAAGTTCGACATGTCCGGTGGGGCTACGGTATTGGGGATCATGGAGGCGGTGAGCCAACTTCAACCGCAGCTCAACATTGTCGCGGCCATCCCCAGCACCGAGAACCTGTTGGGCGGCAGCGCCCAGCGCCCCGGGGATATCGTCAGGGCCTACAACGGCAAGACCATCGAAATCCTCAACACCGATGCCGAAGGCCGCCTCATCCTGGCCGACGCCCTGGCCTATGTGGTGGATAAGCACAAGCCGGTGGCCATCGTCGACTTCGCCACCCTCACCGGCGCGGTGCTCATCGCCCTGGGGCACCGGGCCAGCGGCCTCCTGGGCAACGACGATGACCTTATCGCCGAGGTGCAGCGGGCTGCGGAAAAGACCGGTGAGCGCGTATGGCAGCTGCCCATGTGGGAGGAGTATTCCGACGACATCAAGTCCAAGGTGGCGGATATCAAGAACCTCGGTGACGGCCGCCTGGCCGGGACCATCGCCGGGGGCGTGTTTCTCAAGGAGTTTATCGGTGACACCCCCTGGGTCCATCTGGACATTGCCGGGACCGCCTGGCAGGGGAAGGACCAGCCCTACACACCCGGCGGCGGCTCAGGCGTGGCGGTTCGCCTCATCGCCCAACTGCTCCTGGATCGGGTGGAGCGCTGAACCCTCTGGCCGATTTCGTCTGCCCCACCGGTCGGAATCTATCTATATTTTATATGTGCAGCATCAAGGTCCTTTCCGTACCTTGACGAACCAGGAAAGTTGAAAGGAAGTATCATGAGACGAGGAATTATTGTAACCAAGGAAACGCCCAGGATGAGCGACGATCGGCTGTATCTGTTGCTCCGCGATGAGAACATCGAAGAGTTCAATATCCAGCGTAAGAGTGTGAGTGAGTGTGATCTATCCGGTCTGGATTTCCGCGGCGTTGACCTGCGGGGAATGGAGACCGATGGAATTGATTTATCTAATGCCTACTTCCGTCAGGCCAATCTGGCGGGACTGAATCTGAGCCGTTGCCCCATGGAAGGGGCTAGCATCAGCGGCGCGAATATCTCCGGCACCTATTTCCCCAAGGAACTTAGCCCCCAGGAAATCATGCTGTCCCTCAGGACGGGCGCCCGCTTGCGTTATAACACCTGAAATCCAGGACCGCCTTTCAGGGAGTCATCCTTTTTAATCCGCCGCAAGTGAGTGACCGGTCATAGACATGGTTTATCCCACCAGGACCCCCTGGGGACAGTTGTCAGAGTTGAAAACGCCGGTTGGCATAGGGCTGGAGAGTTGGCGCAGTTTCACCCCCAGTTTGGATCGGCGCCCGCCCTGCGCGCCCGCTCAAGGAGGGGTAACCCGTGCTACCTAACTTCCTGGTGGTGGGGGCGGCCAAGTCCGGGACCACATCGCTGTACCACTATTTGGGGCAGCATCCCGACATCTATGTCAGTCCCGTAAAAGAACCCGAATATTTTTCATTCCCGGAAACTCAGCCGGATTTTATCGGCCCGCACCGGCAACCGATGAATGGAGGCATCATCACCGGCACGGATGAATACCGTTCACTTTTCGATAACGTGACCGATGAAAAGGCTGTCGGTGAGTGTTCGACCTCCTACCTGTTCCTGCCCCAGGCGGCAGCCAATATTCAGCAGGCCATTCCCGGCTGTAAAATCATCATGATCCTGCGCAATCCCATCGATCGCACCTTCTCGCACTACCTGGATCATGTGATGACCTTGAACGAGAATCTCAGTTTCGAGGACGCCCTCCAGGCGGAACCGGAGCGCGCGGCCGGGAACTGGAGATGGGGCTATTTGTATAGCAGGCAGAGCTTTTACAACGGCCAGGTCAAGCGGTTTCACGACCTGTTTGACAGCCGCCAGATCAGCGTTTACCTGTTCGATGACCTGGTCGAAAATCCCGTTGGGTTCATGCAATCACTCTATCGCTTCCTGGAAGTCGATGATCACTTCACCCCCGACGTGCGTACGCGCTACAACCCGAGCGGTTTCCCCCGCTCCATGTGGTTGCAGAAAATCCTTTTCGGGCAATTTCGACCCCTGAAAATGGTTACGCCGCTGGTCCCGAAAAGTGTTAAACGGACCGTTAAACGCATCCTCATGAAAATCAATCTGCAAAAGAGATCAATGTCGGGAGGGACGCAAAAATATTTGCGGGAGTTGTTTGCAGAAGATATTGAAGCCCTGGAATCGTTGATCGGTAAAGACCTGGCACACTGGCGGGTCTAGCGCGGCTTGCAGTGGTTTTCCGCGCGTCAATTCCCAGAAGTTCCCAGGAGGGGCACGCGCTCAGGGAGCGGGATCTGAACAGGGTCTGATCCGCCCCGATGGACGGTTACGTCGATGAGGCCGGCACGTACCTGGGCAAACCCGAGGAGCCGTCTGCCGCCTCTCAAAAATTGCTAAGTGGACTCGCAAGGGCGTCCGAGCCCTGGAGCCTGGCGGGATAACCTACCCCGCCCCAATAACCGATGCCACGAGCAGGCAGCCCGCCCCTTCTAACGAAGGGCCAGGCTGAATTTCACCTACCCGCTATATTGCTAGAGTCTAGTCGCGGTCACGTCGGGGTGGACGCTCATTCGCCTCATTCACCCGTAACGGGCGGCCCCCAAAGTCTTTGCCGTCTAACTCCTTCATGGCCGTCTCTGCGGCGTCATCTTCCAACTCCACAAATCCGAACCCCCGGAACCTGCCAGAGTCACGGTCGGTGATTAAGTTAAGGGACTCCAAAGACCCGAACGGCTCGAACATTCCCCTGACATCATCTTCCGTAGTACTGAATGGCAGGTTACCAACATAAAGTTTCTTCACTGTTTTCTGTTTCCTCTTCACTGGCGGCCCCGGACAGAATGCCCATACCAATGGCCATAGATCCGGAACCATATCGATTAAAACCAAACTCCATAGCGACCAGGTGGGTCCTCATCGTGACGTTAATAAAACGCCCCGGCTATGAAGCCTATCGTGCTCGTGATGATCTCAACTTCTTGGTTAACGGGAATGGAGCGAGAGTGATCGTCCTACCAGCAACATGAAGCAAACAAACAAAGATCATATGATCAGAGCGAGGGGAACATAACACTCTCTTGAAATCGGGTGCAAGCTCTTTATGCTAGCCCGAATCGGGCCAATTCTTGCTGTAACCACCCACTTCAGGCAGGTCATGTCGATACTTTTCGCATGAGCCGGTGCTCTCCCTGCCGACGGTGAAGCCGCCTCCAAGGCGCGGTATATCCCCGGCCACACCACCGCCCGGCTCAGTCATTCTGCTTATCCCGCCGGCCGGGGTCAGTCCTGGTACCAGTCCGCCCGCCGCCAAATGTGGGCCTTAAGGGCCTGGTGCAGGGCATCGGATAACGGCTCCTGGTCAGAGGTGGCGCAGTTCAGCTCCGCCTGTTTGACCGTTCGCATGCCGGGAATCACCACCGAGACCGCCGGGTGCTTCAACCCGAAGCGAATGGCTACGCTCGGCATATCTTTGATTTCATCCTGGGAGGATTGGATCGTTTTCCGTACCTCTTCCACCCGCCGCACGGTTTCCGCGAGCCGCTCACCCTTGAAATAGCCGCGACGGAAGTCCCCTTCGGCGAAGCTGGCCTCCGCGGTGAACTTCCCGGTGAGTGAGCCCTCATCAAACACGACCCGCACGATCACGCCCACATTGTGTTCCTGGGCGACGTGTAGAAATTCAGCGGCCGGTTCCTGCTCGAAAATATTGTAGATCACCTGAACGCTATCGAGCAAGTCGGCCCCCATGAGGTCGTTCAGGGAGTTCTGGTCGTGCTCCGGGGTGGAAATCCCGATGGCGAGGATCTTGCCTTCCTTTTTCAACTGCTGTAGCGTCTCAAGGGCGACGGGATCCCGGTTCCATGCCCGGGTCCAGGTATGCAGCTGCACCAGGTCGAGGACCTCGGCATCGAGCGCCCGCAGGCTCTGCTCGACCCGCTGACGCAGGTAATCGGCGGGGTACCGTTCAGCGCAGACATCATCAGGCAGCGGCGGCCAGACGCCGGGGGCCGGCGGGATCTTGGTGGGCACCCGAATCGGTCCGCCCCCGCCCCGCTGACCACGCTCTTTGAGCACCTTGGCGATGAGTTGTTCGCTATGGCCATCGCCGTAGACCTGGGCCGTATCGATAAAGGTTACGCCCAAGTCGAGGGCTCGCCGCAGAGCCGCCAGGCTCTCGTCATCATCCTGGTGTCCCCAGGCATCGCCCCCGATGGCCCAGGCGCCAAATCCAATTTCCGACACTTTCCAACCGATGCGGCCAAATGTTCGATAGCGCATTTTATCCTACTTCCTATAGCTTGTTGATGGGGAGTTACCGGCGCCCTGGACCGTTGAACCCATCACGGTGCCAGACCTGGACGGTCCTGCGTATATTCATCACGTTTGTGAGCAAAATAATGTTTTGAACCGAGGTCAAAGATAGTGCTACTTTCCCCGGACCTCAAAACCCTATCTTGCTGGTTTCCCATCGGTCACTTAACCTGTTAGAACCATCTCTGGAGTAGATGACTTGGAACGTTCCTCTAAACTTTTACCGGCCGTCCTCTGCGTGGGGTTGTCGGTCCAACTGGGCCTGGCGCAGCTGACCCGACCACCTATTCCCCAGGTGAGGCAGCAACTCCGTCCGGGCCTCCAGCAGGTCATCGATACGGCCGCCGCTACCCTGCTGACCGTCACATTTCCCGCCGATTCGGACACGGTCGTAACCGAGATGATCCGTTACGGCGTCAAAGCGGCCAACACCCGTGTGGCGGTGTTCGTGAACGGGGAAAAGCAGGTGGTTTATCCCAGCGGTGCGGTCGTGGGCCTCCTGGCCCTGCAGCCGGGATGGAACCGGATATCCTTCCGGGCGGAAACGCCGGCCGGCAGCGAGGGAAAAGTTATTCGGGTCTACCGCATACCGGCCCCCGTCACGTTACCACCGGCTCCCACCCGGATTGTGGTGGACG
>CAZJBG010000037.1:0-8633 GCA_964543925.1 uncultured bacterium | reverse complement strand
CATCGAACCGTCCGCCGATGTGACTTTTTACGAAGGGGGCCGGCTCATCGTCCGCTTCCAGGGCAGTCCCGGCGGGAAAGCCACGTTCAAGATTGACCATCTCACCGACGGGAAACGGCCCATGACGGAACTGCCTCCCCAGGAGGTTGGGGGCCTTGAAGGGGTCTACGAGGGGGTTTACACCGTCAAACCGACGGATCACTGCGAACGGGAACGCATCGTCTTCTGGCTCAAGGGGAAAAAGGGGTTGCGGAAGAAGCGTCGCTCCCGAGCCCGGGTGAGTGTGACCATGACCAACCAACCCGTTATTTTAAAGACCGTGGGAGCATCAAACCTGGTCTATTATCGTCCCGGCAGTGAAATTTACATGGACTTGCCTGAAGGTATCGCCCTAAAAGCCGTGGCGGAACTCGGCCGGTGGTGGAAAGTGGCCGTCTCAAGCACCCGCCAGGGCTACATCCTGAATGATTCGGTGACCGTCATGCCCCGGGGCCGGGACCTGCCCGCGGCCTCCTTGAGCGGCATATCCTCGAAGATAGACTCCAACTGGGTGATCCTCACCTTCGGCCTTTCCAACCGGGTGCCCTACCGGCTGTCGCAAGACAGCTCGCCGGAGCGGCTGTCGGTCACCTTTCACCGGTCCCACTTCGCCGACGAGTGGACCCAGTACCCCTACCAGGACGCCCTCATCGACCGTTTCACCTGGGAACAGTTGTCCGACGACCTACTGCGCTTCGACATCACCCTCAGCACCCGCCAGCAGTGGGGCTTTCGGGGATGGTATGAGGGCACGCAGTTCAAGCTGGCCATCCGCCGGCCGCCGCAAATCGAGAAGAAAAACCCCTTCGCCAATCTCGTTATCGCCCTGGATCCCGGGCACGGGGGCGAACATACCGGGGCGGTGGGCGCCACCGGGCTTTTGGAAAAGGATGTGAATCTCATCTATGCCCGGTACCTGGCCGAGCTGCTCACCCGGCGGGGGGCCAAGGTCCTCCTGACCCGGACCGTGGACAGCACCATGACCCTGAAGGAACGGGTGGACCTCGCCCGAGCGGCCCAGGCCCATATCCTGGTGTGGCTGCACAACAATGCCGTGGGCGATAGTCGGCCCCCACTGCTGGTCTCAGGGACCAGTGCGTTCTATACCCATCTCCAGGGCCTGCCGTTCGTCAGGGCGGTGTACCCCCACCTCCTGGCGCTCGGCCTTGAGCCCCGTGGGCAAATCCGCCGGAGTTACTACGTAACCCGGCAGACCGACCCGGTGATCTACCTGGTGGAAGGGGCCTTCTTGACCCACCCACTGGACGAAATGTTCTTGTTGGAGGATGCGAATCTGCGAAAGTTGGCCAGGGCTGTCTACCGGGGTCTGGAAGACCACCTGAAAACGCTGGCCCGGTAGCGGTTATCGCCGGGCGGAGGAACTAGACCCCGAGCTCGCCCACGGTTCTGACGAACCTTCTCACCGTACCGTTCCCCTTCCGGGTGTTGAACCACCGCTTCCAGAGCCGGGCCTGGGCCGTGAGGTTCTGGGCTCCGGGGATGCGGTAAGGGGCCATGACGTACCACAGGCGGCACAGGGCGATGCCGAGAACATCATTATTGCGCAGCTGCTGGTCGAGCCGGTCGTCATCTTCCATGAGCCAGGAAATTTCATAACCCAATACCTTCTCGAGCTTCACCTTCAGGAAGGCCTTGCTGGGGCGCTGGAGATACCGGAACAGGATATCCCTGGCCGTTAACGGATGGATCTGCCAGTAGCCCAGCTCGGGTGCATTGTTGAGGGCATCGCGGGACATATACAGACTTTCCACCGCACCGGTCCGCAGCACCAGCGATCCCGCCGCCGGGGTCCACAGCTCAAGCCCCTGGAGGACCAGCCGCACAAGGGGCCGTTTGTCCACATCGTCGACCGTGCTCGACACCTCGTTGCGGACACCACTCCCCAGTATGATAGGTATGGTTAGGAGTATGAGTAGGGTGCGCATGGGAATCTTGGTGATGGGGTGGATTAAACGGGAATGACGGTCAACAGGGCAGCATGACCTGTCCGCTGACAATGAGTAGACCAGCTACACGACCAGGGACCCATCCGGTAGGCTGACGGTTGCCGGGACGCAGAAATCGCCCCATACCACCGGATTTCCACTAGATATTGCCCTATTTGATTTGTTGATCGCATCATATTGTATAGCTCTGTCGCAATATTACAACATTCCTTCATCGTTGGCAATATTTTATGCAATCATTGTGCCAGTTGGGTGATGACGCCGGATGGGCGGACTTTTGCCCGGCCCCCGCTATCTCAGAAGGACCAGCTTCACACGCTGGAGGAACCCGGGAGCCCTCATCAGCGCGATGTAGATACCGCTGGGGGCCGGCTTTCCGGAGGAGGTCATGCCGTCCCAATCCACCTGGTGATAGCCGGCCGGCAGGGATCCCGCCACCAGCTGCCTGATTTCCCGGCCCAGTATATCGTACACCACCAAGCGGACCTTCACCGCCCGAGGCAGATCAAAATGGAGGCTGGTGCGGGGATTGAAGGGATTGGGGTAGTTCTGGTGCAAGGCAAATTCCCTGGGAACACCGCTCTGGCCGTCGATACCCAACGTGCTGATGTCCAGGGTCAACCCAAACGGCCCATTGTCGGCCGGCGTACTATCGCTGCCATCGCTGGCCATGACCGTCCAGATTCCCATGAGCTGGCCGGTTACACCGGCGCCCCTCATATGACTGACTATATCCTCATAGGCCAGCTGCACCTCAGTCACGGCAGTGTCGCCGCCGGGAAATATAGCCGCCAACGTCTCGGACACATCGAAGCGGTACCATACCGAATCCCCGTCTACATCCACCGCCGGTTCCCAGCTGAACACGAGGCTGGCACCGATATTGTCGGGGGTAATCACGATGATGGTCGAGTCGAATCCCGGCCCAAGCAAGGCAAACCGGCCCGGCGCATCATTCACCGGCGTGACGGTGATCCAAACCGTGGCCGTGTCGGTTACGGCACCGGTATCGCTCACCGTGTAGGTCAAACTGTCCGGGCCGAAATAATTGGCCTCCGGCGCGTAGGTCACTGTGGTATCACCCTCATCGAGGGTCACCGTCCCGTGGCTGCTCTGGGCCACCGCCGTGAGGGTCAAGGGGTCCTGGTCGGGGTCGGTATCGTTGGCCAATACGGAGATGATCACGGGAACGTCCTCGGGCGTGGAGACTGAATCGTCCCTGGCCAGCGGTGCATCATTGACCGGGACGATTGTAATGCCCACCGGGAGGGAATCGGAGAGCTCGCCATCAAGGGCAATGAACAGGAAACTGCCCACCGTTTCCCCTTCACCGGGGATGCCCGCCACGGAATCACCCCCCACCACCGTGAGCCAGTTCGAGCGGTTGACAAAGCTGAAGGTTAACACCTCGTCGTCAACGTCCGTCGCCATCCCGTGGTAGACAAACAGCTCGTCTTCAACCGCTGTCACAGCGGCCGGGGAGACGATCTGCGGCGGGTCATTCACCGGTGTCACCGTCACAATTACCGTGGCCGTGTCGGTTCCGGTAGCGGTATCGCTCACCGTGTAGGTAAAACTGTCCGGGCCGAAATAATCGTTCTCCGGCGCGTAGGTCACCGTGGTATCACCGATATCAAGGGTCACCGTCCCGTGGGCGGCCTCGGTGATGCCGGTGATTGTGAGCGGCACGGGGCCACTATCGTTGGCCAGCACGGCAATCGTAACGGAACTGTCCTCGGGCGTGGAGACCGTATCATTGACAGCGGTGAGTGGGGGTGGAGCCGCCTCCAGGAAGAAGTCCAGCAGGGCGGTGACCAGCTCCCGGCGGGTGCTGGGGGGACTGCCATCCACGAGTCCGGCGAGGGCGTAGGAGAATGCGAAGGTCCTCTGCCCGAGGGCGCCGGCGTGCTGAACGGCCACCGCGCCATACCCCGCTTCCACTAGGGCCGCCGCTCCACCCCCGACGGCAAATATATCGATGTAGGCGGTTTGGCTCTGACTGGTCCCGGCAAAGCTCATGCCTTCGGCCACGGTCGCCGCCTGCCCGGCCAGCACACCCACGGTATGGCTGTAGACGCCGTCAGTTACCGCCGCCAGCCCCAGCAGGTGATGCAGGGTTTCATTCGCTCCCTGGTTGAAGGCGTCATTCCCCAGGGCGTCACCACCCTCCAAATAGAGGCTGCCGCCCCCTTCCAGGTAGGTCTGGACCACGTCCGCTATGTTAGCGTCAAAGAAGGTATAATCCCAGCCCCCGCCGTAGTTCCCGAATGAGAGGAAGACGGCGTCATAGCCGGCCAGGGGTGGGGGATAGACGGTGGTGTAGGTAACGCTCGCCAGACCTGCCTCGACCAGGGCATCGCGGATGAAGGCCCCGCTATAATCGACGCCGGTTGAATCTCCATCCCAGACCAGGACCGCTGGCAGCGCTACGAAAGTCCCCCCGGTGATGACCAGCGAGAAATCCTGGGTCCCGGCCAGGAGCGGGCCCTTATGGGTCACCATGACGGTATAGTCCCCCGGCGCCGGTAAGGGAACGAAGACCTGCTCTACATTATCGACGGTGTTGTCACCTTGCCCCGCTGCCAGGTATGGCTGGGCTCCATCCAGCCGCCAGGGATAGGCAACCTGCCCGTCGCTCTCACGGGTGACCCGCACATCCAGGTCGTTTACCAGCATGGCCGTCGCGGGATTGAGTTGGGGTGCAAGGACGGCGCCGGGAGGATCGTTCCAGGCCAGGGTCACTTTCAACGGCGCAACGCCGTCGGAGGTGACCTCGGCCCTGTAGACTCCGCCATCATAAAGGACCAACTCCTGGATCGTCCCCCGTTCCAGGCTGTCCTGCAAGATCACCTCCGCGGCAGCAGCCGTATTGACCAGGCCCCAGCCAAAACCGAAGTCGGGACCCGGGTCGGCCCCGGCCTCATCCGCCGTATGGATCAGCAGCGCCCGCAATGTGGCGGCCAGGGGGAGGCTGCCGCCGTGGGTCTGCCGGTAATGCTGCTGGAGCAGGGCCGCCGAGCCGGTGACGTTGGGGGCCGCCATGGAGGTGCCGCTCAGGGACCCGTAGGCGGCAGGGGGGGAGGCCAGGGTCGAATAGAGCGCCACGCCGTTGGCCACCAGGTCCGGCTTGATGCGCCCATCGTCGGTGGGACCCCAGGCACTGAAGGGGGTCATCACCACATCGGAGGGATCGCCGTAGCCGGTGGGGATATCCTCCACCGCGCCGATCACCAGCACATTTTTGGCCACCCCCATGCCGCCGGGGAGACTGTCGAAATCGCCGTCGGGGTTCCGTATGGCATTGGACGGCACCCAACTACTGTCGCTGGCGTTCCACACCAAATGGGTTGTCCCCGGGGCGGGTCCCCCATCGGCGCGGTCGTTGCCCGCGGAGGTTACGATGAGATAATTCGGCCCGTTCACCGCGATCTGATCCCAATCGGCCGATTCCTGCAGGTAGAATCCAAAGAGCCAATCCTCGGTAGCGCTGATCGATTCATCGCCGAACCAGGCCCACAGGCCACCCGAATAGTCGGGCTGCCAACCGGCCACAAAACTGTAGGAGTGGTTGGATAGAGCTAGCCCATCCGCCGCCGCCACGGCCATTTCGGCGCTGTCATCGTTCCAGTTATAGGAGTGGAGCCGGGCCTCGCGGGCCATGCCCTGAGCCGTGGCCACGATGCCGTCGGACAGGATGGTCCCGGCCACATGGGTGGCGTGGTCACTGGCGCCGGCGGCGTCATCCAGGTAGGT
Organism: uncultured bacterium; assembly: GCA_964543925.1. GTDB lineage: Bacteria > Fidelibacterota > Marinisomatia > SCGC-AAA003-L08 > TS1B11 > JADFNF01. The sequence continues at coordinate 2,874 of CAZJBG010000037.1, read as the reverse complement.
CACGCGCCCACCGAACTCCTGGTGGGTCGGTAACACCGGCCCTTCATCCCATTGCCCCACGGTGACGCCCAGACCGGACAACCCGAACCCCAGGCCGCCTCCCGGCCAAACCCGATCAGCGGACAGTGTGCGGGCCGCATTCAAGTTGGTGGTGATGTAATACACGAGACGCCCCCGGGCCAGGCGCTGAAGCTCCATCACCCGGCCGTCGGCCAGGGTCTGGCGCAGGGGTAGTCCCCCGGTTTGGGCCAGCAGCTCCAACGCCTGCCGATCCACCTGGTAGCGGCGGCGCAAATCGGCGGCAAGGTCCCGCAGGACCGCTAACTGGGATGGAGCTGGGCGCGGCTGCCCCCTGACGGGAACCGATACCGCACACCAGATGACGACTGCTCCGGTAAAGACCAGAATAGGCCGCATTCAGGTTACTCAAATTAGGATGTTCGACTTGGCTCAGTAAGTCGGATTAAGATTAATCACCTTAATTTTAAGGACGGAGCGTCGGTCGGGGAAGCTATTTCATGGGCGCGATCAAAGCCCGAAGGCCGGTCGTCAGCTCAAAGGGCAGGTGTAGATGGGTCCTAGCTAGTGATTATAGCCCTGCAGGTCACTCTGCAGCCGCCGGATGATGAGCAGGGCTTCGACGCCGCTCACGTGATCGAAGGGGCGAAAACGACCGGTCCCGGCGTCGGCCGGGATGAGGCCCCGGTCGGTGCTGAGGGCCATGGCGTTGTAAGCAAAATGACTGCTCGGCACGTCGGTAAACCGGGAGGGGGACTCCCCCAGGTATTGCACTTCCAGCGACATATCCCGGGTGACCTGAATGAGAATCCGCTGTAGGGCCTGGGCGCATTCCACACGGGTAAGCGCCGCGTCGGGGGCAAAATTATCGCTGGGGTCCAGGAACAGAACGCCCCGTTGCAGCAGCTCGCTGATCCAGGGCTCGGCCCAATGGCCCATCACGTCCTGAGACGTCAATGTCGCTGGCGGAACGACTGCTTGGTTGGTGTCGGGCGCCGGATACTCAATGAGCTGAGCCAGCCCCAGTTCGAGCGCCAAAAGTACGGCCAGTTCCGCCCGGGTGATCGCCGGTTTGACGGCGACCTTCCTGCCGGCCTCGCTGCCGGGTTCAGCCTCAATGATCTGCCGGCAGACCGCCAACCGCTCTCCGGACCTGGCCGCCAGTTTACCCTTCAATTCCATAACCCTGGCGAATCGGGCTTCGGCCTGCTCAAATTCCAGGCCATAAAAATATGCCTCTCCCAGATAGAATTGGGCGCGCTCATGGCCAGGATCGAGGATCAACGCCTGGAGAAAATCTTCTTCGGCTCTGTGCAGCCAGTCGCTCCTTTTCCCACGAGTGGCCACCCAGTAGCGCCCCCGAAAGGCCCAAACCCAGGGGTCCTGGGGCGCCAGGATCACCGCCCGGTTCACCATCTGCTCCTTGGCTTCGAAGCGCCGCATGTAAGCCTCGGCAAGACCCAGGCCCGCCCAGCCCCGGGCGAACCCGGCATCCAGGTCCACTGCGCGGCGGAAAGCCTCGGCCGCCGCCGCATAATCACCGGCCTCCAGGCTCTGGATACCGCGGCGGAAATGGTGCTCCGGCGATGCCGTGTCAAACCGGGAAACAGCTGACGGTGCGCACCCGGTCAGGCCGTAAAGTAAAAAGAGCAGGAAGATAGGGCTACGCACCGTGCAGACTCCTACAGAGGCAGGTTAACGACTCGCCCGGCTGGGAGGCGATCAATAATGAAGGTATAAACGGATGGCCCGAGCTGCAAGAGGATTGGCCCATACAACAGGGACAGGAGCCTGGTCGGACTACAGGCGCCGAGGACCTCGCGCACAACCATCGGGAAACCCGTCCCCAGGCAACCGGATACGGGACAGAACTGGACAACGGCGGTTGAGCGGGTGAAGAGAATCGAACTCTCGTAACCAGCTTGGGAAGCTGGTGTTCTACCACTGAACTACACCCGCCAGGTGAGCCTGAAATTACCCGTGGGGGGTGACCCAAATCAACCCCGATCCGGCCCTTGTTTGGGGGCCCAAACGACACCCAGGCATAGCCAGATATGGGCCAGATATAGGTAAGTGACTTTAAAAATACCCCATATATTGTGGTTTAAATCACAATTTCACTTGCACCTGATTGTCAGGTTGCATACATTGACGGCGGCAATTGAATGCCCCCCGTTATCTGAACTGCACCATGAACATCTGGATTGTCTAGGCCCCTGGGGTGGGTGGCCAGTGATCCGGGTGAGGAGATTGTCGAATGGCCAACCCGATTGAGATTCCCTTTCCCGATGGCGAGATGGGAGAAAGTAAAGACAGTCCGGCCCAGCCTGATGAGCTGGGACCCCTTCCAACCGGTATGGCCCAGGCTTCCCTGCCCCACAAGACCGCCAGGGAGCTCTGCCCCCCCAAGTACATCCTGGATACCTATTACCAGGATGACGACATTGCCAAAGATATTCTAAGGAACAAGTATCTGGCTCCCGGGGAAGAAAATCCCTGGGATCTGTGGGTCCGGCAGGCCCAGGCTATTGCCGCCGTGGAAACAACCGAAGAACTGCAGGCGGAGTGGGAGGAGCGGTTCCTCCGTGTGCTGGAGGATTTCCGGTTCGTACCCGGAGGCCGTATCATGCACGGCGCCGGACGGGACGACATCAAGACCACCCTCAACAACTGCTACGTGGTGGCCATCAAGAACGACTCTATTCACGACATTTATCAGGCCATCATCGATGAGGCCCTGACCTACAAATACGGGGGCGGCTGCGGCCACGACCTCTCCGCCCTCAGGCCATCGGGAAGCACCATCCACGGCACCGGGGGGGAATCGTGCGGTCCCACCGGTTTCATGGACCTGTT
>CAZJBG010000036.1:12524-18850 GCA_964543925.1 uncultured bacterium | reverse complement strand
GCTTTTTACTCATTTTCTGCGGTCCCCTATGTGTTAAGGTTCAGGCAGTCCGCCAGCTGGCGGATTACATCTAAGCCACTGTCCAGTTTTTGGGGTCCACTTCTCACCGCCAGTTATTGATGCAAGTTGAGTGGGAGTATGGCTGGCAAATCACGACTTAAAATCTGGTACAGCTTTTGGGGGGCAGGCCATTCCACCCTACGATACCTCCATTAAGGCGTATTGGGCCGGTCCGCACTAGATTCATTGTGGCACTAGTGTTAGCCACATAATGTTAGAGTTCGCACACCAGAAATTGGCGGCTAGCGACCTTGATTTCAGCACCAGACTCCTGCCGCCAATTCCGATCGGTGTGCAGCGATACCGCGAGGGTAGGATGGGGCATTATTTTTTCCCCTCGGATTCTGTATAAGTCCATCCATAGCTCTTTTCAGCATTCTCCCAGATGCTTCTGCAGGCTGTGGATAAAATGACTGAAGGATTCTTGCCATTTTGGAGGGTGCGTCCCATGTTGCCGCATTGACTCCTTTGTTTTCCGCCCATGAAGTTTCTCTGTTTGAGCCAGGACGCTAGCGCCCACCAAGCACCATCGCCCTTTTCCGAACAGAACACAATATTATCAGTCTCAGATATTCCTGGCGCTTCGTACTTTTTCCTAATTCCCTTAGAGACGAATGCTTCTGTCATATCAGGGAGTAAGGGTTTCTGTTTCATGAGGAGTCCATTCCAGCAGTCCTCATTCTTGCACCACTCTGTAACATTCAACGTGGTGCTGCGTATATGCTCATTAACAATCACACATACGCTTTCAATGGCTTCAGGGATTGACTTTTGAAGGTTTTGATCGTGCCAGATCTTCTCCAGATCAATCCTCATGTCAGTGAGATTGTGCAGCCAAGCAAGTGCATATGTCACGATGGCGTGGTTGTAGCCACCGAACTTCTGTCTCCGTACAATCCTTTCAGCTTCATTCCACATCATCACCAATGCGACAGTTTTTCTGAAGAATGCTACCCAGTCCTCATCTTTCTGCTCATGCAGCCATGCATTGAAGTGGGCAAAATTCTTCATCGCACCCAGACACACCATGTGTGGTCTTTGTCGATATGAATTCCACGATTTACCGAACTTGCTTTTGTCAAACCTCTGCTTCTTCGGATATTTCTGATCAAACTTCTTCTTCTGCGCCTGAGTGTTAGCGAGCAAGCGTCTTGTTTCTTCCCAGCTGCCGCGAGATTTGTCGTAGAACCAGAAGCTCTGGACAGAGCCTCCTGTGGGATCGGGAGCAGCCGTATTTATAGAGATAGCATGTAACTCCGGGTGAGGAGGATCGTTTGCGAGCAGATCGGCCATCTGGATCCTGTTCTGTGTATTTGAAAACCGACCTATCCTGGGAACGAGTACGTCAGAAAGCTTCTGATCAGAAGGTAGATCTTCCGGACGGGCTTCGTCATTGATGAGCATTAGCTTCATCTGAACTGAGATTGAACTCAGATCTGCCTTTTCTTTTTCTCGAGTGTGATACAAAGAGGCTGTAGTTTGACCACCATTTACGATTTGAAAGTCCGCGACCGCTGAGATGCCGATGTTACCATCGTCTAAATTGGCCAAATCGATATCTTGAGCGTAGACAGTGATGCCGTTATTGTAGGCACAGAACATCTCTGGTTCTGACCGAATCGTGTCTCTGATCCCTTGGTTCACTTTTGGGCGCCGTGAAAGGAAGACCCGGACATTCCGTTCCAGTAGTCGGATCTTCCAATCTGCGTATAGATCAGCCAGCACGTTGCCAGGTAAGAATGCCAGGTAAGTAGTATATTTCCCATCCGGGCTTGGTTGTTCTATGCATGGGATTGCGCCACCATAGTCAGAGTTGAAATCAATTGATATCTTTTCGCGCTCGCCCGTTTGAACAAACAGGTTTATCCTCTGAATGTCCCAGATCACTCTGGTAATCTCTATCCCTTCATAGATCTCAGACTCGGCATGTCGCTCACGCGCAACGCCGTCAGTAATGATGATCAACTTTACCGACAGCAGATCTTTCCTACACTCGAAAATCAACGCTGATAATTCCTGTGCGGGATTCGACACATCAATTCTATGCTGTAATTTGCCATCCAGACTCTTATCAAAGAAATTGAATACGCGCTTGTAAATTCGCTCGATCTCACTGTCTGGTACGCGTGCATCGCTGGGATTTGACTTGTCAACCCAGTTTGATACGATCAGAATCAGATTTGCGAAATCCTCATCAATCTCATATGCGTCTATCTTGAGGCCTTTATCTTTCCAGTGGCATGGGATGAGGTCCTTGATTTCTCCGTAATCCGAGAGGATTTCACCCATTTTTTCAACAAAGGCATGTTCCCGGAGCATCTCGAGCGCATGGGCATCGATCGCAATGTCATCATGGAATGAAACGGAAAATTCCTTGAGGGGATTTTCAGGCATCATGCCTCCCAATCAATTTGGCGAGATACGCATGCAGATCGATCTCATAATTCTGACATGCAGACACGGAAATCGAATATTTCAAATCTCCCACGCCCTTGGGGGGATCTATGATCCGAGGGAAACCTTGCGAGATATGGAAGAGTTCTTGGTGTCTTACTATGTAATGTATGGGATATCTTTTTTCATGCTGGTTTAAGTAGCCTGCACTCACAAGACATCTCTCGAACCGTGAGGCCGCAGCAGGAGTTCCCTGCAATTCCTCTCTGATCTCTGTCACTTTCTCAGGGAGCGTCATACCACCACCTTCTGTCTGTTGTAATGTCAAAACAAAGAGGTGCAAAGAAATCAAGCCCCGGTCATCCAGCTGTCTTTCATTGTTTATTCTTACACTGCGTGGTTCACGCGTCATCGTTGATTTCACCTCTATAATATCACCACTCACATCGAAATCATGATATCCACGTTCGCAGCCTTTCCATGAGGAGATTGCAGCGATGAGATCACTCCCTCTCGTGAGCATCATCTCAAGCCAAGTGAGTTCCGCAAAAAGCCCTCTTTGAAAAGATGGTGGGAGGCCGGCATGACCACTTTTCTTAAAAAATCGGCTCCACCGTGTAAGGCATTCTTCGATCTGCAGTGCTCTCAGTTCTACATCGGATATTCCCTCTAACGTATCTACAAGATCTTCACAGAAGGTGATAAAAATGTCTTTGTGTTCGAGATCTACTAGATAGAGTCTTAGCTGACGGGCATCTTGCCTGGGCGGCAATTTGATTGGAACGTATTCGAATCGCATCCCCCTCCATTCTGGTAGCGGCCTCGATTCCTGCCGCTTTGCGGGCACTTCGATCAACAATTCCAGAATCTGATCCCGGGGGATGAAGCCGGCTCGGACACCTATTGCAGATTCGCCAAGAGCCCTATATAAACGCAAGGATGGATCGTGTCCAGCCTCAGCTTCACCCTTAAGATCATCCCAGATTGATCTGATGTTGCGAATCACAGAGAGTCCTCCGCATCCTGATAAACTGAATTGACCTCGTATCGGACCTGTTTTGTAGAGGAACTACTGGGAAAGCTGACCGCAAATCCAAGAACTTCTCCTCCTTTTTTCAGACCGTATTGCTGATCGTGCTCATCGTAACAGATCACGTAAATCAACATAAGTCCTCTGCGCTTAGGACGTGCGGCACGGATCGCGGGTCCTGAAGGTAAACCCACAGTTTCCGGTGGTGCCATGTCGCTCTTTATGCGGAGTGCCCTCCATCTCTCCAGTGCATCCTCTTTTTCTTGATCTGAGAAGTCAATCCATTCATCAGATGGGCTCACGATTCTCCTGATCGTGAGGTTATTTCCGGAAAGTGATAGTGGTTTTCGTTCGACACATCCTATTTCAGTGCCATCAAATGAAAGTGTATGTTTGATCGGGGGAGTCCGGCGCGAGATGAGAGCCACGTCCCACTCAGTGAGGTCCTCTTGGCTAAACCGCAACTGCTCCTCAATGAATCGCGCAATTCTATTTGGATTAACAAGTCGGGCGGCATCTCTCTGCGTCTCATAAGTGTTGAGGAATTGTATAACGATCTCCGGCGGTGTATGTGTCCAGTGTAACGCTGATTTCGTCTTATCGTTGCGCTTCGCAGTCTGCCGAAGACCACTGACCAAGCTGGATAGCGCTGCTAAATTATTCCTAGTGTATGCGAGGTCAAATACGACTGTTTCACTCATCCTTCCGGAATACGAAAGATCTAGCCTCTCGGCATTTCGCCTCTTTCCGACAGACGTCACAATGAGCTGGCCCGGATGTGATAATACCTTCAATCCGAAGTGTTTCGGTTCTTCATCTATCAGCGCCATGTACTCCAGTTCCCGTCGTAACTCAAGCGATGCTGTTGCGATATATCTATACCACCCTGCCAACTCACGTGTTGAATAGATCCTGCACAGATCTTCATATCCATCGCGATAACCGAACCACCGCCCCATCTGCATCAGAGTGTCGTACATCCTTGAGGCACGCAGATAGTAGCTCACGGTGAGCCCGTCAAGAGTCAGTCCCCGTGAAAGTTTATCTCCACCGATAGCGATGACATGTTCACCTAGTTCTTCCCAGGGAACTGCTTCTCCCTTTGTCATTCGATTCTGCGCATCCAGTTCAGTATCTCGATAATCAAGTGAATCCTTGACCGTTCCATTGATTGTTTTAATCCGCACCCGGCGTATGACAGGATATAGATTCTCAAAAACCTCTTTCCATGTACTTTCTTTATGTGGGAATTCTTCATAGAGTTTTCTACTTGTTGGAACGAAATCAGTCTCCCATAACTCGCGGAAGTCATCCAAGGAATCATTCCTGTTCTGGATTCTCGACGCATAGCGGCGGAATTCTTTCTGAACGAGGTCCCTGATTTGATCTTGGACGTTTGTGAAACGAGTTACGTGAATCAGCATGGAGTTATGTGGCGGGTGAACCTTCCTGAATCTTCTGACCGCACAGACAATTAGAAATGCTTTGATTGCCTCTTTTAGCGACTCTGGTAGATACCCGACTACGAGATCCTTATTGTGCTTTCTTGGAATAATCGATTCGCTGTCAACTAATTCACGGACCAGTGGGAGTGGTTCTTCAGCCTCGAGCCCAATGGCCTTGTGTTCCAGCAATCCAAAAACTCGTTCTGGTCCCATGTAGTTACTTGGTTGTGGAAGACTTATTATGAAATTGCGCGGGAATAGATCCTCGCCATAGGTCGGGTGTTTATCTTCGTGATGAATGAATATATTAGCGAACGGTGTTGCTGTATATCCAACATAAGCGCTTTTTTGGAAAGCATTGAGCAGCTCTCTTATTCGCTGATTCGTCTTCGCAGGATCGCAGTCCTCAAGGATAATGCCATCTTCATCCTTTACTACCTTCTTTGTATTCACTGTGGCGTAATCACACTCATCATCTATGACGAGAAGAGGAACATCAGTGACAACTCTTCTCCCGGAATCGTCTTCCAGACCAATAATCGCAGTTGACCAGTCAATAAGATTCTTGAGGATAGAGACGTGTTTCTTCACAACCATGATTGTAGGATGGCCGGTTGGTGAGGGAACAATACCGGCTTGTGACGCCACGATCTTTCGGAAATCACCTTTCTCATTGCTGCTAGTCAGGGTTTGGACTATTCGGTGATCCCTGAACATGTAACGAACCCCAATCCGACGAGCCGCACCCTCGAATACCTCGATTTTGTCGCTATCATACCCGAGGATTTCTTCGTTCAGTCGATACTGTGTCTGGCTGCGCAGGCTGTTGTGCACGCCTGCAAGAACTACGACTAATTTATATCCAGCATCGATTGCCTTAGAAATCAGTCCAGTGTAGTTGGCTGTTTTTCCAGATTGCACACTCCCCATTACCATGCCACGTCTGTCCCACCTGTCAGTCCGGAGTGGATCTTCCAGCCTGCTCAAGATGGTGCTTGTATCTCTATCGATACTTTCAACAATATTCCTGGGCCAGTTCCATAAAGGCGAAAAGAAGAAAGGGTTGCGCCTGATGGGATCTGAGGTTGCTTTCGTAACAATGTTCTTCATCTCTAACCACTTCAGCCGCGACTACAATCGCAAGGCATCCAGTGAAAAGGATACGGACCGGAGAAAGTTCTACAACGACTGGTCGAACCGCTCATATACCATCAGCATGATCAGCGGCATCATGGCTGGAGTTGCATACGCCTACAATATCTTCGATGCGGTAACCGCCAAGGGAGCGAAGAAGTATGCCTATCAGCCCGTCATCTATGTGAAAGGAGAATTCCCGGCACCGACTGTGTGCCTGGCAGTCATTTTCTAGGAGGAAAGATTATGAAATTTCGTTGGGT
>CAZJBG010000036.1:0-12514 GCA_964543925.1 uncultured bacterium | reverse complement strand
GTATTTCGCCACAGCGCCTGGATTGTGTGTGGAATGTTTCTCATCAACTGTGAACCACCTACTGATGCACCTACTACTGGGAGTATTAGCGGTACGATTCTCGATGCGTCGTCGTCGCAGCCCATCAGTGCCGCCACGATTACCACTGATCCTCTCACTTCATCCAAAACCACCGACAGCGAAGGCGCGTTTACGATTGAAGGTGTGGAGCCAGGTACTTTTACAGTACAGGCCTCCAAAACCAGCTATCATACCAACACAACTATTGTGAGTGTTGTGGCAGGTGAAACGGCCTCGGCGGATATCCAATTGACGCCGCAAGGTCCGGAACTGGCGGTTTCGACTACCCTACTGAATTTCGGAACGTCATCTACAAACCAGACATTCAGCATATCAAATACAGGCGTTGGGGCACTGACCTGGAATATAATCTCAAATGCCAACTGGGTTACTGTCAATCCAGCCAGTGGATCTACAGAGACCGAGACCGATGTAGTTACCGTTACTGTCAACCGCACCGGGATGAGTTATGGCAATCACTATGAGACCATAACGGTCACTTCCAACACCAATAGCAAGATCCTCGATATAGTGATGACCATCCCGAATCCAAACCAGCCGCAGCTCTCCGTATCACCTATCACGCTTGATTTCGGTACCAGTGAAACCCAGATGAGCTTCCACATCACGAACTCCGGTACGGGGATGCTGACCTGGAACATTACGGATGATAAAGCCTGGATCACGGCCGACCCGCAATCTGGTACAACCGAAACCGAAACGGACGAAATTGTGGTTACACTGGACCGCCTGGGCCACAGTCCGGGGACGTATACCGGTACTATAACTGTAAGCTCCGATGGAGGCAATGAGAACATTACTGTCACCATGACGGTACCTGATGAGCCTACCCTGTCTATAACTCCAACTTCACTGGATTTTGGCAGTAGCGAAACAATGCTTCCCTTCGATGTGGCAAATGCTGGCTCGGGTGATTTGACCTGGTCGGTAACCGACAACCAGGGATGGATCACAACCAGCCCGAGTTCGGGTACCAACTACGGCTCTGTAAACGTCTCTGTCTCAAGGGATGGTCTTTCCACCGGGGACTATAGCGGAACGGTCACTGTCAGTTCCAATGGCGGGACAGGTGATGTGGCTGTGCTGATGAATGTGCCTGCAGATCTACCGCCTACAGCTGTCCAGCTCTATGAGCCAACGGATATTGCTGCGAGCGCCATGACCCTTTCTTGGGAATTGAGTGCTGAGACTGATTTCCTGTCCTACAAATTGTACCATGGAGCTAACGCAACGGTCGATGAGAGTTCTACCTTGGTAACAACCATCACTAACCGCTACACAACCGAGCATACCGATGGAAATCTCCAGGATGGTGCAACCTATTATTACAGGTTGTTTGTTGAGGATGGTGCCCACCAAACAACAGGTAGTAATGTGGTCAGCGGCACAACGTTGAGTGAGCCTGGGGTCTGGGGTTCGTTTGCGACCATGGGTGTTGACCTCAAGTGGATCAGTGCTCTATCTGGCAACTTTGTCTATGCCGTTGGGGATTCGGGGAAAATCTATAAGTGGAATGGTACCAGCTGGACCGAAGAGCAGTCCCCGACCACCGAGCGGCTTGGTGGTGTTACCATAATTGCCGAGAATGACATCTGGATCTCCGGAGAAGAAGGCGTATGGCACTATAACGGCGCCCTATGGGTCCAAGAAGCCGGGTATCCTACTACTGCCTGCTATGGCATAGACCATGTCTCAGCAGATTCAGTGTGGGTTGCGGGCGTCGGTGAGATTCACTTCTATAATGGTACAGCCTGGAGTACTTCGACTGTTGGTGCAGGCTATCGAATCTCGGACATCAGCATGAATAGTCCTTCCGATGGGTGGGCAATTTCTTCGGCGGGAGAGGTCTTTCACTATAATGGTTTTTCGTGGGCTCTAGTGTATGACTTCTATGTCACTTCTAGCGGCTATGCCTATAGTGTTTGGGCGATTGATAATTCGAATCTTTGGGTGGGAGGACGCACGATACGGCCGCCCGGTAGCACTTCTAGTCTTTATGTATGGCATTGGAATGGCTCAACATGGACGTATTACCAAACTAATAATTATATCTATTATGTTGAAGGTACATCGAGCACTGACGTGTGGTTTGCCGGATATTATGGCCACATTTATCACTGGAATGGGATCGAATTTTCCGAGATGAATAGCCCAACAACGGAAGATATCTGGAAAATCCACTTCATTGACTCAAGCGACGGCTGGGCCGTTGGTGATGGAGGAGTGATATTACGATATCATTAGGTACAGGTATTGAAGGCCAGTCGATTCGGCTGGCCTTCTTTTTACCTTGGATAGCCGCTTCTATATAGGGCTGGTTATTATTTTTCTAGAAAAAATTTCAGATTTGGGTTTTCTCTCAGAAAGGTATCCTTTCTATATGTGGAAATCTGGGCGATTGCTATGTGGTTTCCCATAGGGGCTGAAAGGGGACCCTACTTGCTTGTCAATGTTTTTGCATTGCAGGAATAGCCGCTACTTCGGATACCCCTCACGCCACTTCCCAACTCAAGTCTCAAATCCCTCATCGCCTTTGCGGATCGCATCATCATGACCGCTTCCCCCGATACCTGTGTCGGGTGGTACACCTGGAGATGGATGTCGCTCTAAATATCGCCTGCTTTGTGCTAGTTCTTCAAGCGTCGGCCTGTAATGATACTCTGAGCCCGGGACCTTGGGCTTGCGCCGTTGGTCCCGATTGCTCTTGAATCCGAGTTCCTTTAGTGTTTTAGTCATTTCCTATTATGTCCACCCATGGCCCTTCAACTACTCTTGTCCGAGGATCTGGTCTTGTCGCCGCCAGATTTCCGCCATATCTTCTCGCACTTTGATCGCACTTTGATCGCACTTCGATAGGTCCAGATCACTTTCTCACCATGATTCAGTGTGAATTCGATCTCTTTTTCTGACTTCTTTCGCACTCGGCTCACATAGGCTAAGTTGATGTAATCGTCCCAACCTCCATCGCGGTCGACGAATGCTAGGCATTTCTGTGTTGCTTCCATTTATTCTAATGTGGTTTAGTCGTTTATCGACGCAAATATCAGCGTCTTATAGAATCCCGCAGGAACAGTTCCTGCCAGGACTCCTTTGTATGCGGCTGGTGCCAACTCTGCTGGCCTCTTCCAGCCATGCTTATGGGCCAGATACCGTATCACATAAGGTGAGGTCTTAAACTTCCTGCCCGTGCGATACATCCCCGTCTCATATCATGCTGCGAAGATGGCATCCAGCCCCACTTCTTTTGTAAGCCTGTAGGCTTCGCTGTATCTAGTGTCTCTTGGTTGTCGGTCCATAGGGTAATTATGTTTTCGTGCTGTTTGTGTCTCATCCATAGTTTGTACGCTCCTTTTTCATGTTGCTTATTCGCGGACGACCTGGACAGACAGGACACCTGTTTTCAAAAACTTTTGATTCTGGCTCTATCATTTTAGTCAGAGTAGAATGATTCTTTAAAGTTTATAGTTTTTAGGTGTCCAGGTGTCCATATCGCTCTTATATATTATTATTGCTCCACTTATGTGTGGACACTTAAGTGGACACCTAATCACCAGGTGTCCACTTTTTATCAATTATCTCATAGCAAGTATACTTCTTACTGCCTTTGAAGCGCCTCTGGGCCTCCTGGGCGATAATCCCGCGCTTTTTTAGATTCTTTATAATGGCATTCGGATGCACGCGACCCTTGGAGAAAGCGGTGATGAGAGTAACCGGCAGATAATTATCATCCAGTAACTCAATCGGGCCAGCAACATCGCCAAATAAATTCTCCCGGCCATTAAAAACGCGCTCTAAGACCATATCTGCTTCTAACTCTATGGTTGGTGGCATTATTGGCGAAAAGCCGCTTCTCAGCCTCTGTGATGGGCACAGGAATGCCATACCTGGTATAGCCAGTGCCGATACTTTCAAAAACTTCCTTTAACTCGGTCCTTACATAATGCCCAAGTCTTGCTCGCAACTTCTGCCCATAGCCTGCATCCGGGATACCTTCCAGCATGGGAAAGCTCCAGACAAAAAACTGGTTATTGGATTCATCAGTGGGCAGTTCCCCCTTTTCAACATACAGAGGAATCGGCTCGTTGGAGAGTAAGATGATATTCAAGTTATTGGGGACCAGATACTCTGGTTGATACTTGTTATTCACACGGAGATAGGGTTGCCCAGTGTACTTCTTCAGGGTCTTATACTGCCCCTTGTTGTCACCGGCTTCATTTTCCTCCACCACAGCCAGCTTCTTCTCAGCCTCGGGGGTAAAATTGCCTTCATGCCCTGACCAATCGGTAGCCAGGCTCGGATATATATCTGATACCAACTGGCTGAAAGTGCTCTTACCGGTGCCACGCCCGCCATACATCACCAATGTGGGCAGGTGCTGATAATTGGTATAGGCATACATAGCCAGATAGCGCTTAACTCAGTCAGCATACTGACCAAACAGTTGCTTCAGGAATATCTCGATGAAGGCGGTATCCCGGATATCCTCTGATATTGCTGCGATCCGGACGGTAACAATCCCTTTCTTCAGGGCAACTGAGTAGTCACTCACATTAATTTTCGGCTCACCCATGTGGCGAACCTGGTGTAGATTGGATAACCTCCTGCTTTCTACCAGGCTGCGGAAGGCCGATGCTTTCTCCTTTTTGGTCTTCGCCCCCACCACGATCTCAAAAGCATCTCTAGCTAATTTGGTCGCATAGAACTGCCCCTCAGACAGCCCCATCTCTATGATATCTTTGCCCAGGTAATAGAAATTGGGCATCTTATCGGAAAGATTATGCTCAAACCTGGTGCGATCAGGCCAGCCTACTAGTCCGCATTTAGAGCAGTACACCATATGAGCATCTTTACCTTCGAGATAGTCAACAAATGCCGAGGGTGATTTATCCTCATGTCCCGGAAATGGGCAGTGGATTACAGTTTTTGAGGTGATGTCTACAATGGGGACGGATTGTCCATTCTCCAGAGTGACCCGAATCCCGTAATCAAACTCCCGCGTGGGTCTATTGGCTTTCTCGCTGATCTCTTCATACTCGGGGAGGATATCCAGATCGAGATAATCACCATCAAACCACTCATAATATTCAGCGTCCTCTGGACTAGCGAAAATAAAGCGCGCCAGATCTCTGGTCGCTGAATCCATCTCAGGAAATAGACCATAAAGAAACTCGCTACTCGCCCGGTATTTGGCAGGGCTGGTGGTCGGGTGGGTGAAGAATACGAGGATATGATAGCGGTCGGCGGCTGGTTTGGCACTTTTCGTTTTGCGGTGATTGGTCGAGGTTATGACCACATAGTTGAGTCCCGCATCTTCCAGACGCTGCTGAGCATCGCTGATCGAGAGCGCCTCATCAATATCGATGACAAATCCCGATGCCGATTCGAAGTACTTTTCCCGACGGTAGCGGTTATACTGCCGTTCCTTTTGTTTGGGATCGATTTTTCAGGTTATGAGGCTGTAATTGTGCATGGCGAGAATTTCCTGTAATTCTGATACAGGGGGGGTCTGAGAGCGGAATCAGACTGCCTTGGATGGATCCAGGCTCTTGGGAGCGATCGAGAGATTTACTTTCTTCATTGTAGTATGGTGATAGTAGTTAAATGCAACGTTTGCTGCAGTATAGACGGGATTAACTCATCCCTACTTTTAATATAGGTGATCTGGGCTCAGAGTCAAGTGGTTTTTGATGGGCTTGTCGCACTATTCCAATTTCTCCACGGCCGATTGAAGGTGCTTGGGGCTGAGATGTGCGTAAATCTGAGTTGATTTTAAATCGCTGTGTCCCAGTAATTCCTTGACTGTGTAAATATCTACGCCCCTCATAACTAACGTACTAGCGAATGTGTGCCGCAGTTTATGTACGTCTCCTTGGAGGTCAAGTTTATAAAGGGCAGTTTGGAGTCCTTTTAGGAGGCTACGCTGATTGAGTCTGCGACCATGTATACTGATGAACACATATTCATCATGCTTCCCCTTGCGAGCCTGAATGATACTTCGCGCAGTCTCGTTGAGTGGAATTATCCTAGTCTTGCCAGTCTTTGTCTGCCAGTCATCTGAAGAGGTCACCTTAATCGAAGGTGGATTGCCGTACTGGTCCACATCCTTCCAACGAAGGTTAATCATCTCACCACTCCTTAATCCGGTGTGCAGAATAAACTTAAGTGGCTCTATCCAGTATGGAGCGGCGACCTCCCAAACTAACTCCAGTTCCTGATCAGTGAAGTAGTCTACACCACCCTTGTCGGGAATAGGATATTTCTTCGTTTGCTTGATGGGATTTTCATTTAAGTACCCCTGGGAGATGCCATAGCGGAACATCGCACTGGCTGTCTCGCGGAGTAAGTTCACCGTCTTCCGCTGCCAAGGTTTGCTATTTCCCTTGCCCTCCTTCAAAAGGTGATCGAAGCATTCTTTCGAATACTTTCCCTGGAGTAGACGAACATCACTGCAGACTGCTGGGAAATATTGTTCGAAAAAAGCCTCGAAGGCCTTCAAGAGGGTTCGATACCTCTGCAGGGAAGAGTCACGAATCGTATTCACCTTACTTCTCAAAAACTCCTGGACAAGTGTCTCAAGGTCAACCGACTTCTGATTTAGATGACTAAGACCGAATTGGCCGTGGACAAGATCCATTTGCAGTTTTGCTGCAACGAGTTCGGCCGTACGCTTGTCCTTGCCCACCGCCTGACGATATCGCCTACCGTTTACAGTGTAGTCAAGAACGTAGGTGGTTCCTGATTTTCGTTGGACTTGAGTGAGATGGACCTTCGGAACGGCCATGTCTATCCCTTTATATCACTATTATTCCCGGGAAGCCTGGCACATTTTTGCCACGCAGAAGGTAAGCACTGTCATGCAAATGCAACAACAACAATATGATGCACAACTATTGCGGAGAGGGAGGGATTCGAACCCTCGACCCGCCGATTGACGGATGCCGGTTTTCGAGACCGGTGCATTCAACCGCTCTGCCACCTCTCCAAAATGCCGGTGCGTTCCCATCCGGCATGACCGGGGCCGGCCAGCAGCCAGCCGTAGCCCAAGGCCATATTACACAGGAATCGCCGTGGAAGGGAAGCTTGCCTCAGTTAGTGGGACGGTCTCGACGCGACAGGAAAAACGCCTGCAACAGGGCCTGACACTCCGCCTGCAGCACCCCACCGGTGACCTCCACCTGGTGGTTAAAGCGCGGGTCGCGGCAGAGCTGATACAGGGAGCCGCAGCAGCCGGCCTGCTCATCCCAGGCGCCGAAGACCAGTCGGTCCAGCCGGCTGTTGACCAGGGCCCCGGCGCACATGGCACAGGGCTCCTTGGTGACATACAAGCTGCAGCCGGTCAGGCGCCAGTCGCCCAGGTGGTTGGCGGCTGCGGTGAGGGCCAGGACCTCGGCATGGGCGGTGGGATCGTGGAGGGCCTCACGCTGGTTATGCCCCCGGCCAATGACCTGGCCGCCATGGACCACCACGGCCCCCACGGGCACCTCACCGGCCTCGAAGGCGCGCTGGGCTTCGTCCAGGGCTTGGCGGAGAAAGCGATCGTCAGGGGATTTCATAGTGGGAATATTGACAGATTGCTCTCAGGACCAATCATGAAACTACGGTGGCGGTGGAGGTGGTCGCAATTTGCGACCACCTCATTCAAATGACTTCTCATTATCATTATCCCTAACCTTCAGATTTACACTTATCAAGAAATTGGACCCTTCAATGGTGCTATATACTGCACTTAATAAATGCTACTGAAATCCATCATCCCATGGCTCCGGGGCTATCGTTAAAGAATTTTACCGCAAATGGGATGAAACTACCAGGTTCGGGGGTGGCTCTATCAGTTTCAGCATAACCATTGTCCTGCAACCACTCAATATGCTGCATTGTAGTTTCAACAGCTGATTCGTCACTCATCGCCGATGCGATTATAAGGAGCACTCTTACAGAATCCGTTATTGCGTGTTTGACCTCCTCATCTTCAGCCAGATTGTCCATAGCCCGACTGATTAATTCCTCATGTTCTTCCTCGATATCTCTATCCTCATCAAGTATCAGACCTCCAAATATGAATTTTTGCATAACCACCGATGCAACCTTCTCTATATCTAATTCCTTCTCACTACCTATGAATTCCTTTGCTCTTAGAGATATCCCAGTTCCAATAATTTTGACGGCATCCTGCATTTTTATTAGAAGCTCTGCCCCCTGCATTTCCCCTCCTCCTATCATGGACGGACTCCTGTTTTAGTGATTTGTATTTCTATACTTCAAGTGCAGTTGCGAATTTAGGTATTGACATAATCGGTTTAAGCATAATTCACTGACAGCCCAGCTGGAACATACTTTATGGGGACAGTGGTGTGCCCATTCTGTGGCATCCCAGGCCGCCCCAGAACGCCACAGCCCGCACTCCCCCACAATGCAAAAACCCCCGACTTCCTGAGGGAAACCGGGGGACTCAAGTGTACGCCCGGGAGAACTCGAATCCCCAACCTCCTGGTCCGTAGCCAGACGCTCTATCCAATTGAGCTACGGGCGCATGCATTCAAACTGAAACAGCCCGCCAAAGTTACGGGCCGTTGGGTTAAAACGACAACGGTTGTAGCGCATAGGGGAGTCGAACCCCTGTTACCGACGTGAGAGGCCGGCGTCCTAACCACTAGACGAATGCGCCCTGGGTATCCTTGGGGGCCCCGGCAGGGTCGCGGGACCATCCCTGTTGGGGAACAGGGATTCGAACCCCGACCTTGTGATCCAGAGCCACATGTCCTGCCATTAGACGATTCCCCACCTGAAAAAGCCCCCCGAATATAATTCCTAACGGGGGAGCGATCAAGATGCGAAGCAGGTGGGGCGCGGGGGAGGCCCTTACAGGGTCTGGAGAAAGGCGTGCAGCTCGTTTTCCTTCATAAACCGCACGACGACCCGGGCGTAACTGGAGAGCTGGTCGATGTTGACATCAAACTCATAGACGACGTCCACGTCTGCCGTCTCCAGCCGTACGTCCACGCTGAAGCCACTGGTGGTGATGGCCAGCAGGGGGCCGAACCCCTTTTGACGGACGACGCGAACGCCTTCACTGGGAAAATAGCGTTCCCAGGACATGTTCGGGCTGTCAACGATGACGGCCCGGATCGTCCCCGCCCGGTCCAGCAGCTGGACCACCGGCACCACCCGGAAATCCCCCCGGGCGATACTGCGAATCAGGTCCGGGGAGAAGTTGAACCTCGTTTGGTCATACCGGATGGATCGCAGCCGTCCGATCTCCCTGGTGGATTCGTAGGGGAGGCTGTAGAGCATATCCTCCAGGAGGGTCTGCTTGATACCGTAGGTAATCGGGATGTTGATATAGACCCGGCTGTCGAAGGGGTCCACCTGCAATTCGAGATCGCCGATGTCGGCTGAGTAAGGATTTTCCGCCACCCGGTCCAGCACATTCTCGAACAGGGCCGTGTGCCGGGTCCGCTCCTCCGGGAATGCGCCGGTCCCCTCGAGATCGAACTCCCGGAAATAGGTCTTCCCGGTCTGGACCGTAGCACTGGGTTCCGGGCGGTAGCCCGCATAGGTATCCATGGCCGCCTCCAGGTCGTCCAGTGCCCTGGCCAAGTCCTCCTGCAGGCCGGGGAGCTGCCGGCTGTATTCCACGGCATGGTCCAGGTCTTGTTGCTCCGCCTCCGACAAACGCCGGGGAGGGGGTCTTTCTCCCGGTAGCGGTTCGCGGCCCTGATCGCGGAAGACACCCAGATCATCCACCATAGATTGTACCCGTTGCACCAACGACGCGTTCAGCTGCGGGATATTGCCATACAGGGCCTCAATGGAGGTTCGACTCAAACTGGCCCAGTCGCTCATGTCCAGCAGCTGCAGGTCGACCAGGAGCCGGGGGCCATCGCGGTTGTAGCTGCCCATCAGCAGGATGTTGGTGTCGGCAGCGCGATATCCAGGGGCATTTCGACGGGTCTCACGGGTCTGTAGGAACGGTTCAATCTGTCCGGCATCTTTGGCTGTGATCCGCGGTTCTTCTTCCATCCGGAGCAGGACCATATCCTTGAGCGCCTTCGAGAGCCAGTCCAGCCGCTCATCCCCTTGCCGATTATCGAAATCCAGTACAAACAGGGTCACGCCGTCGGAACCCGGCGCCCGTACCTGCCCGGGAAGAAGCCCGACCACCAAGGCCAATACCCAAGACAGGAGCCAGCCTGGCCCCAGACCTGGTCTGCGGCGCGATAATCGCGTTATGGCTGTAGGCTTGTGCGGCACGCTCCACACCGAGATATTTGGTGAATTCAGATACATTCTAACGATGGTCCATCGGTTCTAAATATGAATTTAAGCCGCGAGAAGTCCTCTGCGCCATCATTCCTATAGAGGCGGTTGCTAAGATTCCCCGGCCCGAGCGGCATCACGATCTTCCCCGTCCGGTTCCCGCACATCGGGCTGTTCGGCCAGATTGATGGCTATCCCGCCACCGATGGATGAGAGAAAGTTGTATATAACGACAAAGATAACAGCCGAGAGTGTCATCAGGATGGTACCGAAAAATCCCAGAAAAAGACTGATAAAGATGCCCGCGAGCACCCCGGAGCCCGAATCGACCAAAGGTGCATCGGTGAGTTCGCTCACCAAAGAGCTTATGACACCGCCTGCAATAAGATAACTGATGAAAGTGATGAGGGCGGCAACCATCCACATGGCGGGAAAGATCGTCCGCACCACGGACCAAAGTTGAATATTCTTGATCAGAACCTGGTTCACGTGGCGAAATATACAACCGAATCATCACCCGCCTGAAACACTCAATCGGCGATTTTAACTTGGAGGGCGCCCGGTTCATTACCTATTATCCGGCCAACTTTCACCCGAGAATAGTGTAGCTAAGCCCAACTGGTCCTGAAGGAAAGGAAACCCTTGGAATCACTCAACAACATCGGCGGGTTATTAACCCAATGGACGGCAGCCTTCAGTGGCTGGATCTCCATACCGCTCATCGTTATTCTTTTGGGGACAGGTATTTATGTCACTGTCCGTCTGCGATGGATTCAGCTGCGCAAACTCAAGCACAGTTTTGCGGTCGTGGGTGGAAAATATGACAACCCGGACGACGAAGGGGATGTTACCCACTTCCAGGCCCTCTCAGCTGCCCTGTCCGCTACCATCGGCATCGGCAATATCGCCGGTGTGGCCTTAGCCCTGCGCCTCGGAGGTCCCGGGGCCCTTTTCTGGATGTGGATGACCGCCCTGCTGGGTATGGCTCTGAAATACTCCGAATGTACCTTGGCCCATCACTATCGTACGATCCACGATGACGGCTCCGCCTCCGGCGGCCCCATGTATTATATCGAGCGGGGTCTTGGTCCGTCCTGGAAACCGTTGGCCGTTGCATTTGCAAGCTTGGCCGTGATCTGCTCTTTTTGCACCGGCAACATGAACCAGGCCAACACTATCGCCCAGACCGTAAGCACCTATGGGGTACCCGTCTGGGTGACCGGGCTGATCATTGCCGTCCTGGTGGGACTGGTGATTATCGGTGGCATCAAGCGCATTGCCGCCGTGGCCAGCCGCCTGGTACCCGCCATGGCGATCCTCTACGTAGGTGGCGCCCTGATCATTTTCCTATCGAGGCCGAGTGCCATCCTGCCGAGTTTCATATCCATCTTCAGGGAAGCATTTTCCTTAGAGGCCGGTTGGGGCGGGCTCATTACCGTCCTGATGTGGGGCGTACGCCGGGGGCTATATTCCAACGAAGCGGGTCAGGGATCGGCGCCGATTGCCCATGCCGCTGCCAAGACCAAGGAATCGGTGCGGGAAGGGGTGGTGGCGCTCATGGGGCCTTTCATCGACACCCTCATCGTCTGCACCATGACCGGTGTTGCCATTCTGTCCACGGGCGTTCTGGAGTCCACCTCCTTCACGGGCGCCGCCCTCACCCGCGAAGCCTTCCGCACCGGCTTCAGTATGGCCCCTCTGGTGGGAAGCATCATCGTCAACAGCTCCGTATTCCTGTTTGCCTACACTACCATGGTGGCCTGGAGCTATTACGGTGATCGTTCCATCGAATACCTCTTCGGCCCCCAAGCCATTCGTCCTTACCGCTGGTTCTATGTCCTGTTCAACTTTTTGGGCGCTATTTTACCCCTGGCTTTCGTATGGAATTTTGGTGACATCGCCCTCAGCCTGATGACCATTCCCAACCTGATCGCCGTCGTATTTTTAACCGGTACCCTCAAGGTCATGACCCATGAATATTTTTCCCGGACACACCTGACCTTTCAGGAGTATCAACAGCAAAATGCCTCGTAAGAGGATCCAATACCCTTCCCGTATGCGTCTGGCGGGCCTCGCCCCGGATCGCCCACGCTGGTAAAGGATGTCAACCCTCGATATTGAAGCGCCCCTGGACGTAGCCCTGGCGGCGGCCCGGCAGGCCGGGTGGATCCTCATG
>CAZJBG010000035.1:0-19086 GCA_964543925.1 uncultured bacterium | reverse complement strand
TGCCGGCTGAGAAAGTGATGGTCCATCCCCTGTTCATCGGGGGCGGTTTCGGGCGGCGGCTGAAGACCGATTTTATCGAGGACGCCGTCGAAGTATCCAAAGCCCTCGGCGTGCCCGTAAAGGTGGTCTGGACCCGGGATGAGGACGTTCAGCACGGCCATTACCGTCCGGCCAGTTACCATAAGATGGGAGGCGGCCTGGATAAGAAGAAGCGGCCGGTGGCCTGGACCCACCGTGCTTCCGGCCCGGAGAATGGCAGTTTCGCCTACGCCGCCGCTGACCTGGCCTACGCGATCCCTAACATCCACGTGGACAGGGTTACGTCCGATATTCCGGTCCCGACGGGTGCCTGGCGGTCGGTGGCCCATACCCAGGTCGCCTACGTCAATGAATGTTTTATGGACGAACTGGCTGAGGCGGCCAAAGAGGACCCCTACGAGTTTCGCCAGGCACTCATGAAGGAAAAGAGCCCCCGCCTGTTGAAGACTCTCGACCTGGTAGCAGAGAAAGCCGGCTGGGGCAAACGCAAACGGGGGCGTTACCGCGGGATTGCCGCCCACGCCTCCTTCAATAGCTATGCGGCTACGGTGGCGGAAGTCTCCAAGGACCGGCAGGGAAAGGTGAAGATCGAGCGGATCGTGTGTGCCATGGACTGCGGGATTGCCATCAATCCCGACGGGATCAGGAACCAGGTGGAAGGCGGCTCCATCATGGCCCTCACGGCGGCCCTATACGGGAAAATCAGCCTCAAGAATGGCCGGGTTGAGCAGAGCAACTACCACAACTACCCACTGGTCACCATGGCCGAGACCCCCCTTCTGGAGGTTGTCCTGGTGTCCAGCACCGAGCGGCCTACCGGTGTCGGTGAGCCATCCCTTCCGCCCCTGGTACCGGCGGTGATCAACGCCATCTATGCAGCCACCAAGACCCGCATCCGGCGGCTGCCCGTCAGCGACAGTGAGGTGCGACTAGCCTAGCGGCCCTGATCAGAATCGATGGGTATAGTTGATTTTCATCATGGCCGACCGTGACCGGACGGTGAGGCCAAGGATTCCGGGCTCCACATCCGCCACTTCAAAATCCTGCCAATTGTGCGTGTAGACGAGGTATAGATCGCTTCCGGGGCGCAGGATCCATCTGAACCGGGCGTTCAGCCCGACTATCTCGGTCACATCATCGTACTGGAGGTTTCCGGTTACCGACATCCAGGGACTGATGTCCCAGCCGCCAACCAGCCGGAAGAGGTGGGTGGAGAAGTTTCCCTCCGGCAGGCTGATGTCATTCTTCTCCATTTCGGTGCTCAGGCTGATGCCGGTAGCAGGCCGGGCGGTGATGCCAAGTTCATAGGCCCATCGGCGTCCGGACCAGAATCCCCCCCTGGAAATCTCGAAATTACCCGACACGGCCCGGCGGCGGGCGGTGCGGCCCCGAAATTCTAACGCCCGTGTGCTGTAATTCGCGACGGGGATGACAATTTCCTCATGGATTTCGTAGACCTCCTCCAGGCGTTCGAAGCGTTGGGTGAGCTGCAGCGACAGATTGTCGTCACTTTCGAACTCGATGCCCAGCAGGTCGACGTTGATCGAGGCGGTTTGAAGCCTGTTGGAAAAATCGGTCAGGTATTCATAAAAGACGCCAAATTCCAGTTGCCGGATGGCGGCGATGTTTTCCGGGCGGGGTTGGTAGCTGATCGATGGATTAATGCGCTTGAAACCGTTGCGGCGGGTGAATCCAACCGCCGGGTCGAAAGCCTCACCAACTTCGCGGTAGGAGAGATGGGCGCGCCAGATATCGTTGGGATAATTGAGCCTGACGCCCCGGGCTGAGAGATCCCCGAAGGACGAACTGGTGGAGACTTCCGGGTCCGAATTCCACACAACAAAAGCTTCGAATTGCAGGTTCTGGTTGCCGCGAAAGCGTGAGCTGTACAAGTCCAGGTCTACGCCGGCGGTATGGCGGTCAGGCTGGGCCGCCACACTATCGGTTACCCCCGAAGACCTGCGGGTGTAGAGTGCTCCGACAGATGACTGCTCGTACAGGAACCGCTTCACCCGGCCCACGGTGAAGTCCTCGCCGGGGAGGAGGCCTTGGCGTCCGGTCCGCGCCTGGATGAAGCCCAGCTCGTAGCGCCCGACCTGTCCGCCCAGGCGAGCGCCATAGGTGATGGGAATCTGTTCCTCTTCCTGGAGGCCGATCCGGCGGCTGAAGTAAGGGGTTACACCGTTCCGGGGCGCGAAACTGAAGACCCCTGATCCCTCGAGGAAGAAATCACGCTGCTCGGGGAAGAAGAGGGGGAAGCGGGTAAGGTTGACCCTCCGTTCGTCAACTTCCACTTCGGCAAAGTCGGTGTTGATGGTGACCGCGGCACGCAGGCTCGGCGTTATGCTGTAGGTGAAATCCAAACCCACATCGGTGGGGGTATCTGTCGTGTCCACCACCCCCGGAGAGTTGCGCCAGCCGGCGGCGGCATAGGGTTTGGCCTCAAATCCGATCCCCTGGGAGATGTCCCGCAATCCGGTCAGTCGACCGGCGTGAACGGGACGAAAGATTCCCTGGTTCCGGAGATGGCCGTTCCACAACATATCTTCGTTCTTACGGGGTATGGTGCGTTGGAAATTGATGCCCCATGTGTCCTGCCCAGGGTCGAAATTCAAGGTCCGGAAGGGGATGCGGATTTCGGCCGACCACCCGTCTTCAAGCATGGCCACCTGCGCTTCCCAGATCCCGTCCCAGGACTTGTTGATGGGGAAGCGGGAGAAGCCGCCCCCACCGAGCAATCCATCGCCCATGAGGCCCAGGGGATTGATTTCAAAAAAATACCCTGTGCGGCCGTCCATAAACGTGTCGAAGATCCACATGAACCGATCATCGGTCCAGATGTTGCCGTCGCGCTTTCTCTGGTAAGCGAGGATAGCGTCAACATCGCTATCGTAGAGGATCACCCCGATATAGAGGTTGTCGCTGTCATACAGGATGTGGACGACGGTTCTCTCAGAGGCCGCATCACCCTCCCTGGGTTCCTGCTGCAGGAACCGGGTCGCCGGCGTTGCCCGTTGCCAGAGGGACTCGTCCAGGCGGCCATCCAGACGGATGCGTTCGTCGTCAGCGAGACGGACAGCCTCCAGGCTACGGGGTTGACTGGACTCAAGAGATTGATGAACCGATGACCACAGGGGCGTGATCGGGACCAGGGCAAACAGGCCGAGTGTGACGGCATACCGAATATACCGGGCGATCATCATAAGTGCGGTCTCCGCGCGAACGGGTTGGTGATTGCGTTCAGTAACGTCTGAAATGACTCTTGCTTCCTGGGGGAGATATTCAAGATGAAGGTCTGGCCGTTATGCCTTCATCAGACCTATTAGACGCACGGATCCGGCAAAGGTTAAGGAAATGGCGGTGCATTCGCGTTTAGGAAACGGCCTGGACGTTGGCAACCAGCTGCTCGGCCCGCTCGGTGAGCAGCTCATACCGGCCCTCGGCAATGGCCTTCTTATCCAGCAGGTTGGTCCCGATGCCCACACAGGCGGCGCCGGCGGCGATGAATTCACCGGCGTTTTCCACCGTGACCCCGCCGGTGGGGCAGAGCTTCACCTGGGGGAGTGGCCCGCGAACATCTTTGACGAACGTTGGGCCCAGTGCCGTAGCCGGAAAGACTTTGACGACGTCGGCACCGGCTTCCCACGCGGTTAAGATTTCCGTCGGGGTGAAGGCCCCGGGGATGGCCAGCCGGTCATAGCGATGGGCCAGCTCAATGAGGTCCAGGTTCAGGATGGGCGATACGATGAACTCGGCTCCGGCCAGGATGGCCAGACGGGCCGTTTCCGGGTCGAGGACCGTGCCCGCCCCTATGACGGCATTGCCGCCTTGCCGGTGGGCCACCTCTTTGAGTACTTCGATGGCGTCGGGGACCACCATGGTGATCTCAATCCATTCGACGCCGCCCTTCTGGATCGCCCCGATGACATCGGTCAACCTGTCGGTGTCGGTCATGCGAATCACCGCGATGACTTTCCGGTCCAGCAGCTGCACTAATCTTTCCTGACGGGTCTGCATGCTCACCTCCAATTTAGATAGTCATGGCGGTAAAGCCGCCATCCACCGGGATAATGGCCCCGGTAACGAAGGAAGCTGCCCGGTCGGAGGCCAGCCATATGACAGCGCCCGACAGTTCCTCCGGCTCACCGTACCGGGCCATGGGCGTATGGGTAAAGATGGCCCGCTGGCGTTCCTCAGTTAATATGCGCCGGTTCTGCTCCGCCGGGAAAAACCCGGGCGCTATGGCATTGACCCGGATATGATGGGGCGCCCACTCCCGCGCCAGAAAACGGGTCATCCCGTTCAAGCCCGCCTTCGATATGCCGTAGGTGAAGACCTTCGACAGTGGGCGGATGGACGAAACCGAGGAAATATTGATGATACTGCCGCCTTGATTTTGCCCGATCATCAGTTCGCCAAAGACCTGGCAGGCCAGGAAGACCCCCTTCAGGTTGACGTCCAGGATGTTCTGCCACTCATCTTCCGTGATGGCGAGCACCGGTGTGGGGGAGTTGATACCGGGGGCGTTCAGGAGGATGTGCACGCCGCCCCACCGGGAAACGATGGCGTCCCTGACCTTCACCAGGTCCGATTTGGTGGCGGTATCGGCCTGGATGGCCATGGCTTCACCCCCGGCTGCCTCGATGGCCGTCACGTGGGCGTCGGCCCCGGCCGAGTTGTGGTGGTAGAGCACGGCGACCCTGGCCCCGGCCCCTCCCAGAGCAACCGCCATGGAGCCTCCGAGTACGCCGCTGCCCCCGATCACCACGGCAACCTTACCGTCTAAATTGAACAGCTCATCAACAGTGGACATCGTTTGATTCCTTCAGATGGTGCCGCATGATAAAGTGGACGAATTCCTGCCGCATGGACCGGTCGGTGGCAAAATTAGATGGCCCCGCGCCGGGAAGCGAGTCAATTCCCCGGTTACCGGGACCAACCGGCGGGCCGTGCAGCTGCCCTTCCACCCACTGCTGGGGACGCTACCGAATATACTGATTGATGATATTCTCATAGAGCTCCTGTTTGCCGCTGATGGACTGGGGCTCGCCCTGTTTTACGGCGAGGTCACGCAGGTCACCAAGGCTTAGGCTGCCCGCTTCGAACCGCGCACCGGCGCCGGTGTTGTAGGATGCATAGCGATCCTGTTTGAGTTTCAGGAGATCGGATTTTTCCCGCAGTTCGTGGGCGATCAACAGGCCGCGGGCAAAGGTATCCATCCCGCCGATGTGGGCGATGAACAGGTCGTCCAGATCAACGGAGTTCCGCCGAATCTTGGCGTCAAAGTTGATCCCGCCCGGAAGACCGCCGTTATCCAGGATGATGAGCATGGCCTCGATGGTGTCGTACAGATTGGTGGGGAACTGGTCCGTATCCCAGCCGTTCTGAGCATCGCCTCGATTGGCGTCCATGCTTCCCAGCAGCCCGGCATCGGAGGCCACTTGCAGATCGTGGGCGAAGGTGTGGCCCGCCAGGGTGGCATGATTGGCTTCCACATTGAGCTTGAAGTCATCCTGGAGGTCAAACTCATTCAGGAACTGGATAGTGGTGGCCGCATCGTGGTCATACTGATGTTTCATCGGTTCCATAGGCTTGGGTTCGATTAAGAAGGTGCCGTTGAATCCGATGCTGCGGCCATAATCCCTGGCCAGCCTGAAGAATTGCGCGCTGTGCTCACGTTCCCGTTTCATATCGGTATTAAGGAGTGTGCCGTAGCCTTCGCGCCCGCCCCAGAACACATAATTTTCACCGCCCAGTTCCACCGTGGCCTCCAGGGCCGCCTTGATCTGGGCCGCGGCCTGGGTGAGCACGGCGAAATCGGGATTGGTGGCGGCGCCATTCATATACCGGGGGTGGGAGAACAGGTTGGAGGTGCCCCAGAGCAGTTTAACCCCCGACGCCGCCTGCTTTTCCTGGGCCAGGGCCACGAGCTCCCGGAGGTGTCTTTCCGAATCCTCCAGGGTGCCGCCCTCTGGCGCCATGTCACGGTCATGGAAAGTGTAGTAGGGGACCCCGAGCTTGCTGAAGAATTCGAAGGCGGCGTCGAGTTTGTCTTTCGCTGCTCGGAGGGGATCGCCGCTGGTCGACCAGGGCAGCTGCCTGGTGCTTGAGCCGAAGGGGTCGCCGCCACCCCAGCAGAAGGTATGCCAGTAACAGACGGCAAAGCGGAGATGCTCCTTCATGGACTTGCCCCCCACCAGGCGGCTTTCATCGTAGTATTTGAAAGCCAGGTGGTTGGGCGA
This sequence comes from uncultured bacterium, assembly GCA_964543925.1. Taxonomy (GTDB): domain Bacteria; phylum Fidelibacterota; class Marinisomatia; order SCGC-AAA003-L08; family TS1B11; genus JADFNF01. Next base: position 12,805 of record CAZJBG010000035.1, on the reverse strand, counting down.
GTCGGACCCTTCATAGGGGATTTTACCGGTGAAGGGGAAATATTCAGTCTGGCCAACGGTGATCTCTATGGACATGAGCGTGTCTCCGGTTATTTACTTGAGTAGTGGACTGACGGTGTTGAGAATGTTTTGGTAGTGGGTATAAACGGCGTCATACTGCTCGACCCTTTCCGCCTCGGGTTCGTGGCGCTTGCGATCGTCAAACACGACGTGATCAGACAGGGTCGCGTTCAGATCGGCCTTTTCACCCCTGTGATTGAGGTAGCTCCAGTAGGCTTGCAAGGCTGCCCCGAAGGCCGCCGTTTCCTCATGGAGCGGACTGCGGATGGACAGGTCAAAAATGTCGGCAGCCATCTGCCGCCACAGTTTGCTTTTGGCCCCGCCACCGATGAGCTTGATCTCTTCAGGCTTGAAACCCAGGGCGGTGAAGGATTCCAGTCCCAGTTTGAGGCCGAACAGCGCGCTCTCCATGGCGGCGCGCAGCAGGTTACCGGTGTTGAAGTTGGTGGCATCCAGCCCCATGAAGCTGGCTTTCGCATGGGGTAAATTAGGGACGCGCTCCCCGTTGAAAAACGGCAGAATGATGATCCCGCCCGCACCCGGCTGCGAGGCCCCTGCCAGGGTTTCCATCCGGTCCAGACCGATGTTGAACTGGGCGCGGATTTGCTCGGTGGCCACGGTACAGTTCATGGTGCAAAGCAGGGGCAGCCAACCACCGGTAGAGGAGCAGAACGCCGCCAAATTCCCTTTAGGATCGATGATCGGTTGATCCGAATAGCCATAGAGTGTCCCGGACGTACCCAGACTCATGGTCATCGACCCATGGGTATTGGTGCCGGTGCCGATGGCCCCCATCATGTTGTCACCGCCGCCGGCCGATATCAGAATCTCGGGCGCAAGTCCCAGTTCGCCGGCTGCCCGGCTGGTGAGAAACCCGGCCGGCCCCCCGGCATCGATGATACTTGGCAGGCAGGCCAGGAGGTCCCGGTGGGGATCGAGGAGGCGGAGCAAAGCCTTGTCCCACTGCCGGGTCCTGATGTTGAGCAGGCCGGTGCCCGAGGCGTCACCGTATTCCATCCCGGTGTTACCGGTCAGGTAATAATTCAGGTAGTCGTGCGGCAGCAGGATGGTTGCCAGCTGCTTGTACTTGTCTGGATGGTGATCCTTAAACCAGAGAATTTTTGAGGCCGTATAGCCGGGGAGAATGAGATTGCCCACTTCCTGCAGCAGTTTTTCCTCACCGCCATAGGCCGCGGTGATCTGGTCGCACTCGGTTGCGGTGGTGGTATCGCACCACAGTTTGACGGGCGTTAAAACGGCCCCATCCCGGTCAAGGGGCACGAAACCGTGCTGCTGGCCCGAGACCCCGACGGCGGCGACCGACTGCCGAACCTCCCCAGGAACTGCCTGCATGGCCGCTTTCAATGCGTCGATCCACCAGGAGGCCTCCTGCTCGTTGCGGCCGGTCCCATCGGAAATAAGTTGGTGCGGCGCCTGGGCCTGGGCAACAATCTCCTTCCTTAACGGATCATAAATAATTATCTTGGTGCTTTGCGTACCGCAGTCAATACCTAGAAAAGTGGCCATAGTGCGCTTTCAAGTTTCATAGGGACGTTCGTTCGTAAGCTGTTCTGACGTTAAAATGATTATGCCTGGAAAATGGCAAAAATATACCGCGGTCGGCGGCCCATCATCCGATTGACCCGAATTGAGGAGGCGCGTTAAAGATGGCGAGACCTGTTACACTTTTCACTGGCCAGTGGGCCGATCTGCCACTGGAGGTATTGGCCCAAAAGGCCGCCGGCTGGGGTTTCGACGGTCTGGAGTTGGCCTGCTGGGGCGACCACATGGACGTGGGCCGGGCCGCTACCGACAAGCAGTATTGTCAACAACAATTGGACGTATTGAAGCAGCATGATCTGCAACTGTTCGCCATTAGCAACCACTTGGCGGGGCAACTGGTCTGCGACCTGAACGATGACAGTCGAACCGACGGGTTTGCCCCCGACGACTGCGCCGGCGATGCGGAAAAGAAACGGGCGTGGGCCGTTGAAAATATGAAGAATTCCGCCCGGGCGGCGAAAAACCTGGGCCTTAAGGTCGTCAACGGTTTCACCGGATCGTCCATCTGGCACATGCTGTACGGTTTCCCGGCCGCGACCGATGAGACCATCGAAGCCGGGTTTGCAAATTTCGCGGAAATGTGGAACCCCATCCTGGATGTGTTTGACGAATGCGGTGTGAAGTTTGCCCTGGAAGTGCATCCCACTGAGATCGCCTTTGACATCGTCACCGCCCAGCGGGCGTTGGAGGCCATCGGCCACCGTGAGGCCTTCGGGTTCAATTTTGATCCCAGCCATCTGCACTGGCAGATGATCGATCCGGTGGTCTTCCTCAACGAGTTCTCCGACCACATTTTGAACGTGCACATGAAGGACGCCGCGCTCCAGCTGAACGGCCGCACCGGCATCCTGGGCTCCCATCTCAACTTCGGCGATGCCCGCCGCGGTTGGGACTTCCGCTCCCTGGGCCGGGGCGACATTAACTTCGAGGAAATCATCAGGGCCTTGAACCAGATCGGCTATACCGGTCCCCTCTCAGTGGAATGGGAGGACAGCGGCATGGATCGCGAACAGGGCGCACAGGAGGCCTGCGAGTTTGTCAAAGATATTGACTTCACCCCCTCGACGGTCGTGTTCGATGCCGCCTTCGAGAACGAATGAGATGCCGGCTCCATAGCTGCCCGGTACCTGGATTTTTAGAGCAGGCTGCTCTCAACCCATGATCAGGAGAACAATGCGTGGCAAAGCATCCGACGATCTCCCGGCGTAAGTTCCTCAAGAGAGCCACCGCTGCCGCTATCGGTGTGGCCGGTGTTCCCTATGTCATCCCCTCATCCGCGCTGGGTATGGCCGGCGGTGTCGCACCGAGCAACCGGATTGTGATGGGCGCAGTCGGGTTCGGCATGCAGGGGACCGGCAACCTCTTTAATTTCCTGAACGAACCCGACGTCCAGGTGGTGGCCGTCTGCGATATCGATACCAACCACCTCGGGGTGGGCAAAGGGCTGGTGGATGAGAAGTATGGTAACGGGGACTGCGACACCTACCACGATTTCCGTGAGCTGCTGGCCCGCGATGACATCGATGCCGTGTCCCTCGCTATGCCGGACCATTGGCATGCCATTTCCGCCATTGCCGCCGCCAAGGCCGGCATGGATATCTTCGCCGAAAAGCCCCTTTCCCACAGCCTGGTGGAAGGCCGGGCCATGTGCGACGCGGTAAAGCGTTATGGACGGATATGGCAAACCGGCAGCTGGCAGCGGTCGCTCAACAATTTCCGGTTTGGCGCCGAGCTGGTGCTGAACGGACGCATTGGCAAACTGCATACGGTGGAGGTGGGTCTGCCTTCCGGGCATACCGATTTTGCCGGTACCAAGGATCAGAAGTATCTCGCCCCGGTACCCAGGGAACTCGACTACGACAGGTGGCTCGGACCGGCGCCCTATGCCCCCTACAGCCCCGCGCGGGTGCATAAGAACTGGCGTTGGCATCTCGACTATGGCGGCGGGCAGCTCCTCGACTGGATCGGGCACCACGGCGATATCGCCCACTGGGGCATGGGGGTTCAGTACAGCGGTCCCCACGAGATCGAAGGCTACGGCGAGTACCCGAAGGACGGGTTATGGAACAGTGCCACACGTTTTCGCCTCACGGCCAAATATGCCGACGATGTCACCATGATCATCGCCGGAGGACACGACGATATCCGCATGGGCACCAGGTGGATCGGTGACGAGGGGTGGGTATGGGTTAATCGCGGTGACCAGATTGAGGCCAGCCCGGCGAGTCTGCTCAGTGAGCGGTTCGGTCCTGATGAGACACACCTTTATCGCTCACCGGGGCACTTCCGCAATTTCCTCGACTGCGTCAAAAGCCGGGCCACGACCATTGCCCCCTGTGAGGTGGCCCACCGGTCGGCGACACCGGGCCACCTGGGACAGATCGCCATGCTGCTGGGGCGGAAAATTCGTTTCAACCCCGACACCGAAGAGATCCTTGATGACCCGACGGCAACGCGCATGCTCGGCAACGCCATGCGCAGTCCCTGGCATATATAATGACAGCGGTATTACGGAGATAGATTCATGTCATCCCGGAAGCAGGTAACCCGCGGCCAGTTTATCAGGCAAGCCACCGGCGCAGCTATGGGCCTGGTGGCCTTCCCCTACCTGATTCCCTCATCGGTATGGGCCGCCACCGGGGCTGTCCCGCCGAGTGATCGCATTACCCTGGGCTTTATTGGCGTGGGCAAGCAGGGGACCTATCTGCTGCGGTCCTTTTTAAACGAGCCGGGCACCCAGGTGCTGGCGGTCTGTGACGTTGACGCCCTGAAACGCAAACGCGCCAAGGACCTGACCGAAGCCTATTATGCCGAACATTCGTCCGTCGGTACGTTCAACGGTTGCACCGGCTATAACGATTTTCGTGAGCTGCTGGCCCGGGAGGACATCGATGCCGTGGTCATCGCCACGCCCGATCACTGGCACGCCAATACGGCCATCCACGCAGCCAGGGCCGGCAAGGACATCTATTGCGAGAAGCCCCTGGCCCAATCCATTGAGGAAGTTCGCGCCATGGTGACCGCGGTGCGACGCTTCGGACGCGTTTTCCAGACGGGCAGCATGCAGCGGTCGGACGGACGTTTCCGCCTGGCCTGCGAACTTGTCCGCAACGGTTATATCGGCCGGGTCGAAACGGTGACGGTGGATGTGGGCGGTCCGCCCATCGGCTGCGACCTGCCGGCCGAAACGGTGCCCGATTACCTCGATTGGGAACGATGGCTCGGTCCGGCGCCCTGGCGGCCGTACCACCCGATCCTGGCGCCGCCGATCAGCGATGATAATTGGGCCATGTGGCGCAGATACCGTGACTTTGGCGGCGGCGGCATGACCGACTGGGGAGCCCACCATTTCGATATCGCCCAGTGGGCCCTGGGCATGGGCCACAGCGGCCCGGTCGCTATTGATCCCCCCGGTGCCAGTAAGACCGGTGTACTGACCTATGCCTACGCCAACCGGGTCACCATGACGCGGGACACCTTTGACGGTTTTGGGGTCCTGTTCACCGGTACCGAGGGCCGGATTGAAGTCAATCGCCAATACATAAAGACCTGGCCCGACCAGCTGGCCAAGGTGCGCATAGGTCCCGGTGACGTTCACCTGTACCAAAGTAATAACCACTACGCCGATTGGCTGCAGGCCATACGCACCCGCAGCAAACCGGTCTGCGACGTGGAAATCGGCGCACGTTCGGCTACCGTTTGTCACCTGGGCAACCTCGCTTACCAACTGGGGCGCCCTTTGCAATGGGACCCGCAGCATGAGCGGTTTGTCAACGACCCCGAAGCCAATCGCATGCTCTCCCGGCCTGAGCGCAGCCCCTGGCATGCCTGAGGAGCGGATGCGCTGCTTCGCATTTGACCATAGTTTGAGCGACTGGTGTTCATCACCGCACCTTTGAATAAAGGAGATTACGTCAACCATGATTCACAAGCCTAAAACTTCCATCATTACATTCCTAGCCCTCTCGTATCTCCTTGCCGTGCCGGGTTGTGACCGGACCACCCCGCCGGCCATTCCCGCGGAGGATGTGCAGAAAATAGAGAGCGCCGTACCTGCCCAGGCGACGGCGACCCCCCAGCAGCCGCGCAAGCTGCTGGTCTTTACCCGGACCGAGGGTTACAAGCACGCCTCGATCCCCTATATTGCCAAAGCTCTGGAGATCATGGGTGAGAAGACCGGCGCCTTCGACGTCGTCATCAGCGATGAAATGTCCAGCTTCAAACCGAGGAACCTCAGGTCGTTTGACGCGGTCGTGTTTGTCAATACCACCCAGCTCGCTTTCGAAGACCCCGCCCTGCGCCAGAGCCTGATGGATTTCGTCAAGGGGGGTAAGGGTGTTGCCGGTATCCATGCCGCCACCGACAATTTTTACGACTGGCCGGAGGCGGCGGCCATGATGGGCGGGCTCTTCGATGGCCATCCCTGGCACTCCCGGGGAACCTGGGCGATCAAGCTTGAGGAGCCGGACCACCCGCTTATGGCGGCATTCGAGGGTGAAAATTTCAGTATCAACGACGAGATCTATCGCATCAAGGCCCCCTATTCGCGGGTGAGGGTCCGGGTGCTGATGAGCATGGACCTGACCGATGAGGCCACCGCCCAAGCCGAAGGGGTGCGGCCCACCGATACGGACCTGCCGGTCAGCTGGGTGCGGACCTACGGCCAGGGACGGGTATTCTACTCGGGGCTGGGCCACAATGAGCACCTTACCTGGAACCCGGTGGTGCTGCAGCACTATCTCGACGGCCTCCAGTTTGCCCTGGGCGATCTCCCGGTCGAGACTGCCCCCAGTGTCAGCCTGGAAGATGTCATGTCGCGGCTGGCAGCCTACGATTACGGTGACAGTCGTCTGGCCCTCACCGATCTCACTGAGAGTGTGCGCACGGCCTACGGCTCGCCTGAGGCGCTGGAACCCATTGAGGAGCGGCTGCTGGCGTTCCTCGAATCGAATGCCACCCTGGCGGCCAAGCAGTTTGTCTGCCGGCGGCTGAGCATTATCGGCACGCAGGCGGCGGTGCCCACCCTGGCCGCCATGCTCACCGACCCCTCGACGTCGGATATGGCCCGCTACGCCCTGGAGCGTATTCCGGGTGACGCCGTCGATGCGGCCCTGGGGGAGGCCCTGCCGAAGGCCGGGAGCAATGAAAAGGTCGGTATCATCAATACCTTGGGGCAGCGCCGTAATAGCGCATCGGTAGCCCCTTTGAGCCGCCTCATCCTCGATGCCAACCCGACGGTGGCCGCCTCCGCGGTGGCTGCCCTGGGACACATTGCCGGTCCTGAGGCCACTGAGGCGCTGGCGGCAGCCATCGACGGTGCCTCCGGCAAGCTGCGACTCTTGGTCCTGGATGCCTATCTCAAGTGCGCCGACGGGCTGGCGGGCCAGGGGGAACCCTCTCGGGCGAACGCCATTTACCGGCAGTTGTATACCTCCGGTGAGACCGGGCCGGTCCGGCTGGCCGCCCTACGGGGACTGGTGCAAACTTCGCCGGGGGATGCCGGGGAGATCATCATGGAGGCCCTGAGCAGGGCTGAGCCGGATTTGGCGTCTGTGGCTATCGGGCTGGTCCGCGACCTGCCGGGAACCGAAAATATCGCTGCCCTGGTGCAGCAGCTGCCCACCCTCGCAGCGGCCGGCCAGGTCCAGCTGCTCACGGCCCTGGATCGTCGCGGCGATCCGGCCCACCTGGAGGCGGTGGTGGCCGCCACCGGGAGTGATGATGCCCAGGTGCGGTTGGCCGCCATCAAGGCCCTGGCGCCTTTGGGTGACCGATCGACCGTGGACCTCCTGACCCGGGTAGCCGCCGCCGGCCTTGGCGCCGAGAGCGAGGCCGCCCGTGGGAGCCTCTACCGTTTGACCGACTCCAAGACCGACAAGGCGATTCTGGACCGTATCCCCGATGCCGAACCGGACATCAAAATGGAACTGATCCGCAGCATCGAGCATCGCCGAATCACCGGGGCCACCCGCACGCTGTTCCAGGCGGCCGCCGATACGGACCCCGGCGTTCGCACTGAAGCGATCAAGGTGTTGAAGGTCGCTGCCGGTGAGAAGGACCTACCGGCCCTGGTCGACCTTCTGGTAGGGGCCCAAACTGACGCCGAGCGCAGGGCGGCCGAGCAGACCGTCGTGGCGGTGGCCCAACAAATTGCCAGGGAGGATCGCCGGGCGGCAGCCGTTCTGGCAGTATTGCCTGGGGCTGAAGACCTGGCGGTGCGCGGATCACTTGCTCCAGGTCCTGGGGGAGATTGGTGACCGCACTGCCCTGCCCGTCCTGCGGGCATCATTGGCCGATGGCAATGTCGAGGTACAGACCGCCGCCATCCGGGCGCTTTCCGCCTGGCCCACCGCCGAGCCGCTGCCGGACCTGCAGGAGGTGGCCCAGGTTTCGGGCAACACGGTGCATCAGGTCCTGGCCCTTCGCGGGTATGTCCATCTCCTTGGCCTGGAAAGTGATCGATCCGACGAGGAGGCCACCGGCCTGTACCGGGAGGCCCTGGCGTTGGCGTCCAACGACGGTGAAAAGCGGATGGTCCTAGCGGGGCTGGCCAACATGCAGGCTGTGGGGGCACTGGAACTGGCCGCTGATTACCTGGACGACAGCGCCTTGCAGCAGGAGGCTGAAGTCGCCGTGGCCCGTATCGCCCAGGGCACCTACGAGGATCATCCCGACAGGACCAGGGATGCGCTGGAAAAGTTGGTCCGGGTGACCCAAAATGAGCAGCGGCGCAACCGGGTGCAAGGTTTCCTCGATGATCTGGATTGACGTAATGACCGGCGGCAGGACCGGGGTGGTGCTGTCAGCCTCCCTTTTGACGCTGACCTTCCTTTTCGGGTCAGGTTGCACCAGGGACCGGGAACAGCCAGCCGACGACCTGGGGGCGGCCGGGTCCACGGTCACGCTGGGCGCTGGCGATTTATCCGCCTGGAACGAAAACACCGGCGCCTGGCAGGTCGTCGGCGAAGCCGCGTTGGATGCCGATGATGAAAGCCGGTTGGCCACCGAATCGGGCAGCGGTGTTCTGATGAACGGTCCCGGGGGTAACACGGTGGATCTGTTCAGCACCGGCAAGTTTGGCGATGTCCAGGCCCATGTGGAGTTCATGGTGCCCCGGGACTCCAACTCCGGGGTCTATTTCATGGGACGCTACGAGATTCAGATTTTTGACAGTTGGGGCGTGGATCAGCCACAATTTTCGGACTGCGGCGGGATTTATCAGCGTTGGGACGAGGACCGGGAACCCAAAGGCTACGAAGGCCACCCGCCCAAGGTGAACGCCTCCCGGCCCCCAGGGCAGTGGCAGACCTACGATATCATTTTCCGGGCGCCGCGGTTTGATGACGCGGGCGAAAAGATTGCCAACGCACGGTTTGACCAGGTCACCCATAACGGCGTCGTGGTCCATGAGCATGTGGAGGTGACCGGACCGACCCGGGCCGCCGCCTTCCAGGATGAGCTGACCACCGGCCCACTTATGCTCCAGGGCGACCATGGACCGGTGGCCTACCGCAATATCCGGGTGGTCCCCCTGGGGGGCAACCGGCCATGAAATCAGTTGGACAGGGCCCCGGCTCGGCCAGGGACCGGCTTTTTAACTATCATGTAGGAGGAGGATGATACCTTTGTCATAAGAGGCGCAGGGTGGCAGGCTGTAGCCGTCAATCGGTATGGCCGCGAAGCTCGCCGGTGAGGCCGCCTGCAACTTGTGCTCAATCAATCTAATCGTCGCACCATAACGAGGTCGAAGATGTCTAAAAATATAAATCGACGTAACTTTCTAAAAAAATCGCTGATGATTTCCACCGGGGTTGTTGCCGGATTAAGCCTGGAAGAGCAAGCCTTATTGGCCCAATCAAAACCAGGATCGGCTGCGGTGCCCTCCACCAGCTCGGCGCCGGGCCTGCCCATGGGCCAGATCGGCAAGGTTAAGATCAGCCGCCTGATCTGCGGGGGGAACCTCACCAACGGTTATGCCCATGCCAGGGATTTGATCTACGCCTCGACATTATTGAAAAACTACTTCACGACAGAAAAAATCATAGAAACCTATCAGCTGTGTGAGGAAAACGGGATCAATACCTGTATCGCCAACAATAACCCCCATGAGAATACCAGCAAGGTCCTGAAAAAATACTGGGATGAGCGTGGAGGACAGATCCAATGGATTGCCCAGTGCAACCCCAGGTCCAAAGACCTGACGACCAACATCAAGGAGGCCATCGATGCCGGCGCCGTAGGGGCATTTATCCAGGGCGGCATCGGGGACCGCTGGATCGAAAATGAGCGTGTCGACCTCATCGGAGAGGTGGTCTCGTTCATCAAGTCCAATGGACTGATCGCCGGCGTCGGGGGGCACTCTATCGAGGTGCCGATGGCCGTTGAAAAGGCGGGCATCGAGCCTGACTTTTACATGAAGACCCTGCACCACGGGAACTATTGGTCGGTCTCCCCTGAACCGGAAAAAGAGCGGCCTCGGTTCGGGGTTGGCCGGGGCCACGACAATATCTGGGCCCTGCACCCCACTGAAACGATCGCGTTCATGGAAAAGGTGAAAACCCCCTGGATCGCCTACAAGACCCTGGCAGCCGGGGCGATCCATCCGGGGGACGGTTTCAAGTATGCCTTCAACAGCGGCGCCGATTTCATTGTCGCAGGCATGTTTGATTTTCAGATCAGGGAGGATGCCATTCTTGCCAGAAATATGCTGGCTGGTGAGCTTGACCGGACCCGCCTCTGGCGAGCCTGAGGTAAACTTGTCCGGTAGTGGTCGTCCCGTTGTGCGATGGCCATACAAATGTCATAGAGGAGGAACAGTGATGGTTCTGAGCGTTATCCATACAAGCGGCTTGATCAGCGCCGGAAAAACAATTGCGGCGCTGTCCATCGCTGCTTTGGCTCTCTCCGGCTGCGCGGCCCTGGTCAAGAAGGTTGAAGCGCCCCCCCGCCCGGCCGTGGAGCCCATCGATCCGGTGATGGGCGATTGGCGGGGAAGTTATGCCCTGAGCGACGGCTCGGACTCTGGCGACATCATCGCCCAGGTTATTGCCCTGGGTGATGATGCCTACCGGGTGATTATTCACCAACAGTTTGATGCTGCGCAGGAACCGATAGCGACGCTTGATGGCGTCAGGGTAGGCGCTGCGGTGCAGCTTACCGGCCAGCTCCCGACCAACCAGGCCGATGCCATTGATCTGCAGGCCAGTATCGAGGGGGACAGCTTTGCCGGGGAGATAGTCATGGACGGGTCCAAGATCGGTAGTTTTGAGCTGCATAAGGCCCAGCATCTGTCACCGAACCTGGGCGCCGAGCCGCCGGAGGGTGCTATCGTGCTGTTTGACGGCACGGGCCTGGAGGCGTGGGAGCATATCAAGGTCTCCCCGGATCGGTCGGCGAAATGGAAACTGGTGGACGGCGCCATGGAGGTGGTACCTGGTACGAGCTCGATGGTCACCAGGCGGAAGTTCACCGATTTCCAGCTCCATGTGGAATTCCGCTCACCCTTCATGCCCACGGCCAGGGAGCAGCAGCGAGGCAACAGCGGGGTGTACCTTCAGGGGCGCTATGAGGTGCAGGTCCTGGACAGCTACGGCCTGGAGCGCCGGGACAACTATTGCGGCGGATTCTATAAAGTGGCGGCGCCGGCGATCAATATGTGCGCGCCTCCGGGGCAGTGGCAGACCTACGACATGACCTTCCACGCACCCCGGTTTGACGAGGATGGCAAGCAGACCGGGAACGCGCGGGTTACCGTGGTCCACAACGGCGTAACCATTCACGATGAGATCGAACTGCCCCAACCCACCGCCGGGGGCCTCGATACCGATGTGGCCCAACCGGGTGGGATCTTCCTCCAGGACCACCGTGATCGTGTCCAGTTTCGCAACATCTGGCTCCTCGAACTGTAGTGGTGGGTCCCCCCAATGATCCCGTGTCTGGCGCAGCGAATGAACAGGAGGCCATTGTGACTCACCCTCCCGAGACGTCCCCTCAGTCACCGGTCAGGAAGCTGTCCCGCCGCAACTTTTTAGCTGGCAGCGCGGCGGCGGCCACGAGCCTGTCGCTTGGGTCAGTCCTCACCGGGACCCAGGCAGCGGCCCCGGCGCCAAGGCCCGCGACCTTCAAACTCAACTATGCCCCTCATCTGTATTATAATTGGATCGACGACCCACCGGGCATGTTCGGGCAACACGCCGGGAAGGACCCTGTCGATCAGCTCAAGTTCATTGCCGACGAGGGTTTCACTGCCGTTGAGGATAACGACATGGCGAGCCGCCCGAAGGGTGAACAGGAGAAACGCGCCCGGGAGATGGGCCGGTTGGGCCTGACCATGGGGGTCTTTGTGGCCTACGGCGACTTCGGGGTGAAATCCTTCGTCACCGATGACAAGGTTATGCGGGATATGCTGGTGGGCAAGATGAAGGCGGCCGTGGAGGTGGCCAAGCGGGTCAACGCCCGGTGGACCACCGTGGTACTGGGGGCCTACGATGACGGTCTCGAGTGGGACTACCAGACGGCCAACGTCATCGAGAACCTGAAATGGTGTGCGGATGTGTTGGAACCGGCGGGGCTCATCGCGGTGCTGGAATCGTTGAACCCCCGCAATCATCTCGGTCTGTTCCTCACCAAGATTCCCCAGGCCTACCAGATCTGCCGCGCCGTGGGCAGTCCGTCGGTCAAGATACTCAACGACCTGTGGCATCAGCAGATCACGGAGGGTAATCTGATCCCCAATATCGATCTGGCCTGGGAGGAGATCGCCTACTTCCAGGTGGGCGATCATCCCGGCCGCAACGAGCCGGGGACCGGCGAGATTAATTTCAGGAACATTTTCAAGCACCTGCATGCCAAAGGCTACCAGGGGATCGTCGGAATGGAACACGGCAACAGCGCCAAGGGTAAGGCGGGGGAGCGGGCGGTCATCGACGCCTATATCGCGGCCGACAACTTTTAGCCGCCGGGCTATTCGAACCGGTCGATGGGCGTAAAACCTAACATCAAGGGGTCTGACATGGAAAGTGGTAAAAGGAACTTACCGGGCCACGCGGTTTCTCGTGGCGAGTTTATCAAGACGTCGGCGGCACTGTCCATGGCGGCGATGATGCCGGGGGCCAGCAAGGTCTTTGCCGCCGGTTCGGACACGGTGCGGGTCGGGGTGATCGGCTGCGGCGGTCGCGGCACC
>CAZJBG010000034.1:0-19735 GCA_964543925.1 uncultured bacterium | reverse complement strand
GCCCCCCTTGGGCATGGCCTGCACGGCATTGATCACCAGGTTGTTGAGCACCTGGTTGATTTGGTCGGGGTCAATGGAAACAGACCAGAGGTCTTTGCGAAGATCAAACCTGGGCTGGACGATGGTGCCCCGGAGGGAGAACTTCACCGTCTCCTTGAGCAGGGGCGTGAGATACATGTTGGCCTGGACCGGTTGTCCCCCGCGCGTGAACGTCAGCAGCTGCTGGGTGATCCCTTTAGCCCGGTGCACCGACCGCTCGGCTTCCCTCAGCAGGTCAAGTATTTCGGGTTGTTCACGCGCATGTAAGCGGGCCGAGGAGACGTTGAGCATGATACTCATGAGGAAATTATTAAAATCATGCGCCAGCCCGCCGGCCAGCAGACCCAGCGACTCCAGCTTTTGGGCCTTGCGCATTTCCGACTCGAGTTTCTCCTTCTCGGAAACATCCCGAATAACCACCACCAGGCCGATGACCTGCTCTTGCTTATCCGTCAACCGGGACATGGATAGGGTCACCGGTATCCGGTCGCTGCTGGGGGAGAGGAGCAGTGCCGGCCGCAGGGGAACGGACGCCAGGTCCCCCAGGATGAGCTCAGCCGTGGGCAGCATAATTTTTTTATCGGTGATGTTGTTCACTAGAGTGAGGACATGGGCAAGCGGTTGGCCCAGGGCGTCTGACTGGTCCCAGCCGGTGAGTTCTTCGGCGGCCTTGTTAAGGAGCACCACCCGCCCTGCCATATCGGTAGCCATCACTCCGTCGGCAATGCTCCGCAAGGTGATGGCCAGGCGTTCCCGCTCGGCCGCCAGGGCTGCTTCGGCCTGGTTGCGCTCGGTGATGTCGTGCGCTGTCCCCTGGGTGCCGAGGGTTTTGCCATTACTGTCCTTCACCACACGTGCATTGAAAACCAGATTCTTATGCTCACCAGACTTGGAGATGTGTACCGTTTCGTAACCGAAGCTAGGCTTACCCTTGAGAATACGTTTAAAGGTTTGCAGATCCCGCTTCGCAATTTCGGGTGGCTTGAATTCACTGAAGGTATGGCCGAGCATTTCACTGAGCTCGTAACCCAGTAACTTTTCCCAAGCGGGGTTGAGATAAGTGAAGCGGCCTTTAGCATCGCAGCTCCAAATCAAACCCTGTGAAGTTTCCACCAGGTTTCTGAACCGCTCTTCACTGGCCCGCAGCGCCTCCTCGGCCTGCTTGCGCTCGGTGATGTCACGCAGGATCGCCATGGTGGCCGGCTGCTCATAAAGAACGAGGGGAGCTGCCGTGACTTCCACCGGAAACTCTACTCCATCTGCCCGTCTCCCGATGAATTCGTAAGTAGTGGGGACCACCTCGCCAGTCTCCCGAGCGGCAGAGATTGCCAATACTCGCTCCCTGTCCCGAGGTGCAATGATAGGAGCGTATGGTTTGCCCAGGCAGCGGCTGAGGTCTTTGATACCGAACATCTGTTGATAGGCGGAATTGGCAAAGAGGAGGCTTCCATCCTGGTCAATAAGTATCCCATCCGGGGAAGTCTCAAAGAGGATCCGGAGCCGCTCCTCACTGATTCGTAACGCCTCCATAGCCTGCTTTTGCTCGGTGATGTCCACCGCAATCGAGCGCGAGGCCACAACTTTATTCTGGGCATTCAGAATGGGTTTCACGGTCAAACTGATCCACAGGGAACGGCCGTCCGCCCGAGCGAGTTCTAACTCTTCATTATGGATATCCTCGCCGGCCTCGAATCGGCGGAAAATCTCGCGTCCTCTTTCCTGGCCCATAGGTGTTTCCGCATAAAACTTGATAATGGATTGCCCGGCCAACTGGTCTTGAGGATAGCCGAGTAGTTCCGCCGCTCGTCGATTAACCTTCTGGATTTTTCCATCGAGGCTAATGGAAAAGTAAGCGACGGGGGCTTCTTCGTAGAGGTCTCGATAAACCTCCTCGCCGGCAGATATGTGATCCTGGGACGTGCTGTCCGGTTCGCCTTGGGCGTCTCCTAATTGCGCTAGACGCTCTTGGAGGGCTTGGATTTCTTCAAGGAGTTGGGCCTTGGATTTTGGTCGGGGATTCACCATGGTGTGGAGCGGGCTATGTTAGGCCGGCGACAGTCCTATTCTGTTGTGGCAAAAATCACAAGAGCACGATAACGACGCGACCGGGCAATTGCCATGTATGCCGTTAGAGAAAAATCGTAGCGGAGCTGGTCCCAGATGGATGGCGGGCGGGGACCGCCAACTGAATAAAAACATCAAGCAACCGATAAGGAGTATATTGTTAACGAATCTCTTTCCACCCAAATCGAGCCAGCTAGCCATTGCCATAAAATGAAGGTCATTGGGCTTAACATTGTTAACTTATTTCATTCGCTGACTAGATCAACTGGGTCAAATAATCGAGTTGGATAGGGAGGGCCTCCAAATATCGCATAACTGTTGCGAGATTATAACGACGGTGAATCACTCCGGACACCGTTTGGGGGGTCATCCCCAGGGCCCTGGCCACCTTGGTCTGGGTCGTGTTGTTGATAATCAATAGTATTTGTAAGCGTTGGCAGTCTTTCTCGTTATCACCCGTGATTAAGTGAGACCTAACTCTTTTCCGGTTGGAATGTGACATGTGGTCTGACGGGTTCATCCGGGTCATAAAAGCTCGTTTACCGGTTGTAATAGCGTGATGAATGCTAGCGACAGGCAGCTACCACTTGCAGGAATGTAAATCTATTTAGCGGATCAACACAATATGAAAAATAAATCCGCCAATCCCGGCCTTGGTAACCGCTTGAGGGCCGTCCGTAAATACTTGGGTGAAAGCCAAGTCGCCTTCGCCGGCAGATTTGGTTTAAATCGCGGTAATATAGATAGTTATGAAAGATCGCGAGCCGATCTCCCAACCCGGCTCATCGGTTGGCTCATTGAGCTGGATGTCAACGCGGAGTGGCTTATACTGGGGAGAGGTGAAATGTTTATCAATGATAAACGCCAGGGCGAAGCTGATAAAAATTTTGGCAATGATGATCCGGATATACGACTTGAATTCTGGAAAGCCAGATGTCAACTGCTCAGGGTATCGCTGGCCTTGGCCAGACAGCGTGTCTCCGAGAATCTGGGTCCCGAAGAGGCCGAACGAATATTTAGCGATATCGAACCGGACTAGCTGGGGTAATCGACCGAGGACGCCGTTCAGCTGGCATGTTCCTGACCATGAGCTGGCACTTACGCTTTAACGCTACGCCCGATCCAGAGCCTTGCCTATGGCCGGGATGAGCACCGCAGCATCCACCGGTTTGGTGACAATAGCAGCGGCGCCCAGCTGCAAACATTGTTGGCGAACGCTCTCCTGGATGTCCGCCATGAGGATGATGACGGGGATACTCGACCCCTGGTCTTTGAGTGACTCCAGCAGCTCAAGACCGCCTTTCCTCGGCATCAGCAGATCGACCAGGCTACAGGCTGGACGGTCGGCAGCGATCTTTTCAAGCCCGTCCTGACCATCGGCGGCCTCCAAGGTTTCGTACCCGGCATCGCGGACCATGTCGCAGATCACCCGGCGCTGGAACGACGAATCGTCAACGACAAGGATCAAAGGCATGGGTTCGGTTTCCCAGCGATGATCATCGCCCATGGAACCATCATCGGGTGATCAGGATCATCCTTGGGCAGGCCCTGGCTCCCATGACGATCCATCCGCAGTCATCCTTTTGATGATGGTGTTCCCCTTGGGAAGTCGTCCGGATAGGCCGCGTCGGTCTCTTCATTGGCCGGATTGGGGCGCATTGAGTTGGGGAACGATGTGTTCCTGGTAGCAGTCGGGACAGATACCGTGACTGAACTCGGCATCCGAATGCTCAGAAATATATATTTCCAACTGCTGATAGGAATCATCCTCGTTCCGAATCTTCTTGCAGTACGAGCAGATGGGCAACAACCCCTGGAGCTGCTTGACTTCCAGAAGCGCCGCCTCTAACTCCTCCACCTTGGTTGCAAGGTTGTTCTGGAGTTCCAACACCCGCAGACCCACCTCGATCCTCGCCCGCAGCTCCGCAGGGACGAACGGCTTGGTGATATAATCGTTGGCCCCGGCCCTCAGGCCCGTCACAATATCGTCCAGGCGCCCTTTGGCGGTGAGCAGGATGATATACATGGCGTCGATCCCCGGTGTTTCACGGATCTTCCGGCACAGCTCCACGCCGTCCAAGCCAGGCATCATCCAGTCCAGAATGGCCACCTGGGGTGGGTCCGGACGCTCCAACACCGCCCAGGCTGTTATGCCATCTTCAGCCACCGCCAGTTCAAAATCCCATTTGATCAAATAGGTTTCAAGGAGCCGACGCGATACCGGGTCATCTTCGGCCATGAGGATACTTGTCGGGTGTTTATCCTCGGGGATCGTCATGGCGTCACTTTTCGGAGCCTGACTCTGGCCTGGTCCAGTGCCTTGTATAAGATCCGCGCGCTCTCAACATCCTTGGCCTCGATGACCGACGTGGTGAGCTCCTCGATGGATTTCAGCTGGGTGTCAAACGTATCTGCCAGCTTTTTCCGGGTTCGGTTGGCCGCAAAATCCGCTAGAATAGTTTTCAGACGCTCATAATCGGGTGGTTTGGTCAAGATATCGGTAAAGCCAATATCCTTTGCGTCTTGCAGTCGCCCAATGTTCTGGGCGGCGGTGAGCAGGATGAAGGGGATATCGATACTCTGGTCCCCATGAATCCCGCGCCGAAGATACTCTTTATACACATCGACACCGTCCATATCGGGCATGAGGAGATCGCAGAGAACCACATCGATGCCGGTGTCTTCAGCAAGTTGATCCAACGCTTCCTGCCCGCCGCCCGCCGACACGACGGTATATCCTTCAGATTCGAGTACCTGTTCAACGAGCACGCGATTAATGGTCACATCGTCAACCACCAATACTTTCATGTGATCACTTACCTATTCGATTAGAGTTGAATGCGGCAAACCTGGCGGCCTACCCATTTAGACCGGTATGTTCTCCTTTATCTCCTTCAATGCTGCGAGCATGGCATCCAGTTCACCTTCCAACTCTCCCAGCAGCTCCCCTGCCCCGGCCAGGCTGCCGCTATTCCCGAGGGCCTCCAAAGCTGCCGCCAGACGAACCACGGCCCGGGCGCCAAAGTTGCCGGCGGCCCCTTTGAGAGCGTGGGCTGTCTTTTCCAAAGCTTGGGCATCTTCCGCCTCCAGAGCCGCCCTGATAGCGGTTAACATGGCGGGCCCCGTGTCGATAAATATGTCTATGACTTCCAGCAGCAGGCTCGTATTGTCGCCAATGCTCTGATTGAGCTGGTCGAGGTTGACGGGGCTCTCTTCGGTCGGGTTGGGTTCCATGCTATTCCTTTTCTACGTGCTACGTGTGCTGATCAGCCACTGTGTTCAGGACCGCCTGCAGTTTTTCGATGTGTATGGGCTTTGAAATGTAGTCATCCATGCCCGCCGTCATAAACCGCTCCCGGTCGCCCTTCAGGGCATGGGCTGTCATAGCGATGATGGGAAGGTGCCGGCCCGTCTGCTGCTCCCGCTCACGTATGGCCTTGGTCGCTTCCAGGCCGTCCATTTTGGGCATCTGAATGTCCATAAGCACCAGGTCATAGGTGTCTTCCTCCAGCGCTGCCAGGGCCTCCTCACCGTCGTCAGCGATGGCTACGGTGTGTCCCATCTTCTCAAGGATGGCTACAGCTAATTTTTGATTGATCAGATTGTCTTCTGCCAAAAGAATCCTTAAGTGGCGGCCCGGGTGGGGTGCTTGGGAAGGTGATTTCCGGTCCGGTGCGGGCGGTGTGCCGGGGGCCGCGGCTTCCACCAGATCATCGGCTGAGATGATGGGTAAACTGATGATCAGGTCAAAGAGGTCCGAATGGGTCAACGGTTTGGTAAGACAGTGCCCCAGTCCCAGTTTTCGGCAGTGTTCCCTGCTTTTCTGGAGATCGGCGGCCTCCAGGAGCATGACGATGCTTCCCACAAGGCCGGGGTCGTCATTGATGGTACGGGCTACATCGAAACCGTCCATGCCCGGCATCTTGGCGTCCAGGAAGACCAGGTCAAACGGGTGCCCCTTCTTCCGGGCCTGTTTCATGGTTTTCAGGGCGGACTTCCCATCGGTGACCACCACAGGCTTCAGCCCCCAATGGGCGAGGATATCCTCCAGAATACGCGCGCTGGTCTCGTTGTCATCGACCACCAGGACGGTCAGATCGTTGAGCGTCTCGGGTAGGGTCTTACTTTGTGGGGACGTAGCAAGGTCGAACGATGCGGTGAAATGGAAGGTGCTCCCCTTGCCCACCTCACTTTCCAACCAGAATCGTCCGCCCATCATGCCGACGAGCTGGGATGAGATGGCCAGGCCCAAGCCGGTGCCGCCGTAGGCGCGGGTGGTGGAACTGTCGGCCTGGGTGAAGGCTTCAAAGATTCTCTTCTGCTTCTCCGGCGGGATACCGATGCCCGTATCTTTCACCGCAAAGTGCAGGGTCACCCGGCCATTGCTGGATGCGTCTTGCTCCACGCTCACCACCACCTCGCCCTCTTCGGTAAATTTAATGGCGTTGCCCACCAGGTTGACGATGATCTGGCGCAAGCGGTCCGGGTCGCCCACCAGCGCATTGGGCAATTTCGGCGGGACATGCAAACCCAGTTCCAAGCCCTTTTTCTGGGCCCGAACGGCCAGGCTTTTCAGGGTCTCACCCAGCATTTTTGAAAGGGTGAAATCAGTCGCTTCCATCACCAGCATACCCGCCTCCACTTTGGAGAAGTCGAGGATATCGTTGAGCAGATGGAGCAGGGAATCGGCCGAGGAGGCCACAGCTTCGAGATATTCCCGCTGTTCATCGCTGAGGTTCGTATCCAGGGCCAGCTGGGTCATGCCGATGATGCCGTTCATGGGTGTGCGAATCTCGTGGCTCATGTTGGCCAGGAATTCGCTCTTGGTCCGGCTGGCTTCTTCGGCGGTATCCTTGGCCTGCCGGAGCTCCTCTTCAGCCTGTACCCGCTCGGTGATGTCCTGCATCGTACCGACCATGCGGACCGGCTTGCCGGCCTCGTCGCGGTGAATTTCCCCCTGGGAATGAACGGTGCATACGTTGCCATCGGGCTGGATGACGCGAAAATCGATGCTGTACGGTTTTTCGCCGGCCAGGGCGGTCTCAATGGACTGTTGAATCAATGCCTGGTCGTCGGGGTGCACAAAGGGCATGAACTTCTGTAACGAGGTGATGGCATCTTCGTCGCCGATGCCGATAATACGGGAAACCTCGACAGACATGTAGGCTTCATCACTTTCAATGTTCCAATCCCAGTTACCCAGGTGCGCAATGCGCTGGGCTTCGGCCAGGCTGTTCTGGCTTTCCTGCAGATCTGCCTCTGCCTTCCGTCGGCTTAGTTCGGCGCGGTAGCCGGCGATAAGGTTGGCGGCGGTCTTCACCAGGGGTTCCAGAAAAGCAACGAGTTCGGTGTCGTACCCCCCGGGACGGTTGGCGATGCCCGCCATGCCGACCAGCTCCGGCCCACTATAAATGGGCAGACCCAGAAAGGCGGCCATATGGGGATGACCCTCAGGCAGACCGCCGCGCCTGGGATCATGGTAAGGATCGTTGGCGATGACCGGCTTGCCGGTGGTGATCACCTCGCCAAAGAGGGTCTTGAGGTTATAAAATTCGAGTCCGGTGGGAGCGTTTGTCTCGTAGAACTCCCGGGTCTCCTTATTCCAGGCAATATTGGTGATGGCGTGGGTTTTCAGATAGGATTGATCTTCAGGAGTTCTGAGTATTTCCCCGATAAATCCATATTCGCTCTCGGTAATCTCCAGCAGGTTGGTGAGGAGATTATCAAACAGGGTATTGACGTCCACCTTGGCGATATATTCATTCTGTGCCCTGCTGATGGTTTCTAAGAGCTGATTATATTGTGAGATGCTTTTCTCCGCCCGCTTGCGCTCGGTGATATCCTGAACAAGTGACGCGACCCCGATCACCTCACCGCCCTCGTCAACCAGGGTGGTGTTATACCACTCGCAGGTAATTGTTCGGCTATCCTTGGTCACGTTGTCGTTCACGCTATGCGTGCCGCCCTCTTTCACCAATAGATCTCGCCATACCTCATCCACCTGCTCGCGAACCATATCGGCGACCATCAGATCGTAAGCATGGAGCCCCAGGGCTTCAGCTTTGCTGTAGCCGAAGATCTTCTCTGCGGCCAGATTCCACGAGGCGACCTTGAATGCGGTGGTCCACTCGATAAAACCTACCGGCGATCTTTCTATATGGAAGGCCAGTTTCTGCTCTGATTGCTGCAGGACCTCCTCTGCCCGCTTGCGCTCGGTGATGTCGGTATGGGTACCCGTCATTCGCAGGGGCTTACCCTCCGCGTCGCGGTCCACCACTTTGCCCCGATCCAGAATCCAAATCCAGTCTCCCGTTTTCGATTTAACCCGGTGCTCGGTCTCATAGGCCAGTGCGCGTCCCTCCAGGTGATCGTTCAGCACCTGCGTTACCGGGATCACATCATCAGGGTGGACCAGTCCTTCCCATGAACTGACATGCGGTTTAACCTCTCCCGGCTCGTACCCAAGCATAGTCTCCCACCGGGGACTGAAATAGACCTCACCGGTGGCCACATTCCAGTCCCAGAGGCCGTCGTTGGAACTTTCCAGGGCCAGCTTGAGGCGTTCCTCATTCTCCCGAAGTTTTGCCTCCACCTCCTGGCGCTCGGTGATATCCCGCACGATGCCGGTGAACTTCTGCTGGTCGCCGATCCACATCTCACCGACGGTCAGTTCCATGGGGAAGGTGGAACCGTCCTGGCGCCGGCCGGTAACCTCCCGGCCGATCCCGATAACCTTGGCCTCGCCGGTCTCCCGGAAGTTGCGCATATACCCGTCGTGTTCACTGTGGTAAGGTTCGGGCATGAGCAGGTTCACGTTCTGGCCGATCACCTCGTCGGCGCGATAACCGAAAATGTGTTCGGCGGCGGGGGTGAAGGTCTCTATGTGGCCCCCGGCGTCGATGGTGATGATGCCGTCCACAATGGTATCAACCATGGCCTGAATCCGCGTCCGGCCTTCATGGGCCTCCCCAAAGGCTCGATAAATGCTGATCAGCAAACCGACCAGCACCGCGATGTAGCTGACCTTTTTAAGGAGGTGGGCCATGTCGAACATCGTGTCAAATAGCTGGAATGAGAACGGCATGAACATGGCTTGGCTCATCAAACCGACAATCAACGACAACACCACCCAGTGCTCGAAAAGATCGGTCCGCCAGCCGCCCTTCCTCAGGTAGCCGATGAGGGCCAGCAGGAAGAATGCCGCCGCCAGGAATTCTTCGGGACGCCCAAAAACGAGCTCGGGATAATACGCCCGGGGCAGAGGAACGAAGGCGAAGAAGAAAAAGGTCAACAAAGTGGAGCAGCCCACGGCGATGTAGACGGTTCTCTCGTTGAGGCGGCCTGCCTTTCCCAGGCGCTCCTCCCGTTTCCACGCTGCCCAACTCAAGAACATGAGGATGGAGAGGAAGATACGCGAGGCATTCCAACTCCAGGGGATCAGGGAGGGGGACGGCGAGGGGAAAAATATATCGAAGTATGTGGACGTGACCACCGCATGATAGCCGTCCAGCAGGGCCGTACCGAGGAAGGCGCTGCCGATGAGCAGCAGGACGTTGTTTTTCTGCGTATAGTAGCGGACCAACGCCAGGATGCCTACGGAGGCGGCCAGGATGGTTGCCGCCAGTTCCATGAGGGTGTGCAGCTGTTTGTTGCCCTGCCACGCGCTGTTTCGCACCAGGAAAAACCCGATGAGCAGGCCCAGGGTCACCGCGAGATACGCTTGCACTCTCCTCAGGGCCAGGGCATCCGCTATGGCAATCTTGAGACTCTTCAACGTTGCTTTATCATTTGAATCATTGGGTAACATTTACGAAATACACACCTTACTCTTCCAGACGACACCCATTCAACACCGGCCATATTAGAAGGACCTGACCCGCTTTCCACAGGCAGTACGGTACGGGTAGACAGGGACCATGACGTGATTCACTCCTCATCGATTGACCGCACATCAATCGGCGGGGACGGGGCAAACGTGGGCCGGGCTATCAAGGCTTTGGAGCGCTCCATGATCTGGGCTGACCTGCCGGTAAGCAGGGGGCTACTCATAGTCCTACCCTGGAACACATAATGGGGGTTTTCACCTTGAACGGTTTGACCGTAAGCGGCAGGGAATTAGATGCACGGGCGTGCACAATTTATTTCGAAATACCGGGCATATATCTTCATATTGCCCCCATCCTATCTCGACGCCAATCACTCATTTCAAGACCTTACACGCCCCCAGATGAGGTGGACGGAAAACCATACCTATTCCATCGAATACCGTTATTCCAATCGTTTTCAATTTACAGGGGAATTTTCTGCAAAACCAGTGCGTCCTCACCATAATGACAGGTATATCTATACGTCGTGACATCTATGATGATACTCACTGGCGACTCAGGCCGGCGTCGATGGCCCGGACGCATAGGCCTACAGGGAGTCGGAAATGTGACGCGCGGTGGGCAGCAGTGCTTCCCTTTAACGATTAATATTGACTAAATTCCAATCTGTTGTTTGGCCTGTCGGCCAATGAGACGAGAGATACGATGCCACCACATCGTCGTCGATGTTGAATGATGAGTAAAAGCGTGCAGCTTTCCGCTGTCACGGCTTTTGGTGAGCGTTCCGCATGACAGTCGTCCAGCGGGGCACCTCGCATTAACCTGATCGGTGGAATGGATGCCGAGAGGAGGTATATGTCACAGTTTGATCTGAAAGTTGCCATCGGCGGCGGGGCCGGACAGGGTATTGCCTCCGTGGGCAACATTCTCGCCCGGATTTTCGCCCGCAGGGGGCTGCATGTCACCGCTTACAATGCCTATCAGTCTATCATTCGTGGGGGGCACACGTTTCTCACCATCCGCACCAGTGACGATCCCGTAGCCACCCACGGTGATACGGTGGATATCTTGATCTGCCTTAACCAGGACACCCTGGACCGCCACATCGTGAACCTGCGGCCCGGGAGCTTCGTCATCTACGACGGGGAGAAAATCAAACCGCTGGATGCTCCCGCCAAGGTCAACCTGTGTGCCTTGCCGGTCAGCGAACTCGCTAAAAATCCTACCAATAAAAAACTGTCCAATACGATTGCTACCGGCGCGGCCCTCTATCTGTCTGGCTTTGACATCGATCCCCTGGCCGATTCGCTGACCCAACAATTTTCCCGCAAAGGACCGGAGGTGGTGGAGGAAAACCTGGGCTCCGCCCAGGCCGGTTTCGACTTCGCCAAAGAGCACTTTTCGCCGTTAGCCCACACGATTCCCGCCGCGCAGCCGGCCCTTCCGGTGTTAACCGGCAATCAGGCATTGGCCATGGGCGGTGCTGCCGCCGGGGTGAAGTTTTACTGTGCCTACCCCATGAGCCCGGCCACCGGGGTCCTGCACTGGATGGCCGCTAACGGTCCCGACCTGGGTATTATGGTACGGCAGGTTGAGGATGAAATCGGGGTGATCACCATGGCCGTCGGCGCCGCTCATACCGGGGCCCGCGCCATGTGCGCCACTTCGGGCGGTGGGTTTGCCCTCATGACCGAGGGGATCGGCTTTGCGGCCATGACCGAGACGCCGGTAGTGGTGATCGACGTCCAGCGGGCCGGCCCCTCGACCGGTGTCCCCACCAAAACCGAGCAGGGCGACCTCTGGCAGATGCTGGGCGCCTCACAGGGCGACTTCCCGCGCATCATCGTGGCTCCGACTGACCTGGCCGACTGCTTTACCACCATCCCAGAAACCTTCAACGTGGTGGACAAACTCCAGTGCCCGGCCATGGTATTGAGCGACCTGTTGCTGTCCGAAGGCACCGGTACCGTTGACCCCGGCGTGTTTAAATGGGACCAGAAGATTGACCGTGGGGATCTGATCACTGCGTCGAACGGCGCTCAAGATAATGGTCCCTATCTTCGATATAAGCTCACCGACAGCGGAATCTCACCACGGGCGATCCCCGGCCTGGAAGGGTACATCCATGTGGTGGCCACCGATGAGCAGGACGAGGACGGCATCCTCATCAGTGATGAGTATACCAACCCTAACAAGCGCCAGGCCATGGTCGAGAAGCGCGGTCGAAAAATGGCGGCGGCCCAGGCCATGATCCCTGTTCCCCAGCTGGAAGGCTCGCCGGACGCCGGGGTGACGCTACTGGGTTGGGGATCTACCAAGGGGGTTATTCAGGAGGCCATGGCGCAGCTTAACGCCGACGGTGTGACGGTCAATCACCTGCAGATCAAATGGCTGGTGCCGCTCCACGGTGAGGAAATCGATGCGATCCTCGCCAAATGCCGGAAAGTGTTCATCGTAGAGAATAACTACTCGGGTCAGTTTGCCCGTTACCTGCGCTCGGAGACCGGCTTTATGGCCGCTGGTCACATCCGCAAGTATGACGGCGAGCCGTTCCAGCCGCACCACGTGGTAGACGGGGTGAAGGAACTGCTGAAGGGCAAGTCAGCGCAATATGTACCCACTCACGAGATTATGGTCTAAGGAGGCGATCAATGGCATCCGTGACAGTAGAAGAACGTCCCACCCTAACGGCCAAGGATTTTCAGGGGCCGGTGGACCCCGACTGGTGTCCCGGTTGCGGTGATTTCGGCGTGCTGAACAGCCTGAAAAAGGCCCTGGCCGAGCTCGGCAAGGCTCCCCATGAGGTTGTCACCGTCAGTGGCATCGGGTGTTCGTCCAACCTGCCGGGCTTCATCCACGCCTATGGGATGCATACCCTCCACGGAAGGTCCCTGCCCGTCGCTACCGGAGTCCAGCTGGCCAATCACGAACTCACCGTGATCGTCACCGGCGGGGACGGCGACGGCTACGGCATTGGGGTGGGCCATCTGATTCATGCCATGCGGCGCAATGTGAACCTGCTTTACATCGTCATGAACAATGAGATCTATGGCCTGACCACCGGACAAACCTCGCCCACCAGCCTGATCGGCATGCAGACCAAGAGCAATCCCTTCGGTAATATGGATATGCCCATCAATCCCCTTGCGATGGCCATCAGCGGCGGTGCGACCTGGGTCGGCCGTGGCTTCAGTGGCGAGCCGAAGCAGCTGAGCCAGCTCATTAAGGCCGGCATGGAGCACAATGGGTTTGCCCTGCTCGACGTCTTCAGCCCTTGTGTCACCTACAACAAGGACCAGACCTATCCCTTTTTCCGGGAGCGGGTGAAAAAGCTGGAAGACCAGGGGCACGACCCCAAAGATTGGCGCCAAGCCCTGGAAAAAGCCTTTACCTGGAGCGACGAAGAGATACCCATCGGTCTGTTTTTTGAGAACCATGATCGCCCGGCCCTGCACGAGACGGAGCCGGTGCTCCGGAAGGGTGGTCCCCTGGTACACCGTTCCCTGGGCATATCGGCTGAGCAGGGACAAGCGCTTGTGGATAAACTGATGTAATCATGGGCGGACGACGGACTGATTGATTCCCCAAAGACTTCGGCTTAGGAAAAAAGGGCCTGGGGAAATTCCCAGGCCCTTTTTTCCCTCAACGGGCTCATTGGCGAGAAGGGCTATTGCCTGACGCCGGTGGCCCCTGACGTTGGTATTTACCCGTATAAAAGGTAAAAAGTATGTGTAAATTCGCAAGCCATAAGAAGATCAAGAGATCGCCTTTACGCATGCGCTCCCGTTCTTCCATTTGGCGCTTGAAGCATGAGATGGAGATTCTAATATGACGGCTGTTACCACCAACCACGAAACGGGAGTTCAAGCCGACGCTGTCGCGGCCCCCAAGGCCAAACCGGTAACGCCGAAATATCCCGGCATTCCGGTCACGACCAACGGCAATCAGCTGGTGGCCTACTATACCGAGGCCCGGTTGGCCGACGCTGGGATTTTCTATCCCATCACCCCCAGCACCGAGATGGGGGAAAATTTTCAACTCTCGTATGCCAAGGGTGAACTCACGGTCTTCGGGGATTCCAAACTCGCCGTCGAGGCCGAAGGGGAACATGCCGCCCAGGGCGGGGCTATCGCCGCCGCGGTGGCGGGGAAACGGGTGGTCAATTTCACTTCGGGCCAGGGGATTGTCTACGGGTTGGAGCAGTACTATCACGCACCGGGGAAACTGGCCACCATGATTGTGGAGGTGGCGGCCCGGGCCCTCACCAAGCACGCCCTCAACGTCCATTGTGGTCATGATGACGTCTACACGGCCCTGGACACCGGCTGGACCATCCTGTTTTCCAAGGATGCCCAGCAGGCCGCCGACCAGGCCCTGATCCTGCGAAAAGTCACTGAACTGAGCCTGAACCCCGGTATGAACGTCCAGGACGGTTTTTTGACCTCCCATCTGGAACGCACCGCCCGCATGCCTGAATCGGACTTCATTCGGGAATTTTTGGGCCGCGCCGACGATGTCATCGAATGCCCCACCGAGGCCCAGCGGACCCTGTTCGGCCCCATGCGGCGCCGGATTCCCAAAATGATCGACCTGGAAAACCCCATCCTGTTGGGACCGGTGCAGAACCAGGAACACTACATGAACGGGGTGGCGGCCAGGCGTAACAATTTCATCGAGCCGGTCCTGCCGTTCCTTGAACAGGCCTACGAGGAGTTTGGCCGGCTCACGGGGCGGTCCTATGGACTGATCTCCCAATACAATTGTGAAGGGGCCGAGACCGTCTTCGTCGCCTTAGGCTCAGCGGCCGAGAACATCGAGGCGGCGGTGGACTACCTGGCCACGACCCGCGGTGAGCAAGTGGGTGTGATCCACGTGAACGTTCTGCGGCCCTTCCCGGAAAAGGCCATCATCGAGGCTCTCCGGGGCAAAAAGCGGGTGATTGTCCTGGAACGCATGGATGACCAGACGGCTGGGGACAACCCCCTGGCCCGGGATATCCGTGCGGCCCTGGCCAAAGCGGTGGAGAATGACCACGAGCCGACCCACGCCGACCTCCCGGCCCTTTCATCGGAGGAAGTGCCCCGTATGTTTGGAGGAATCTATGGCCTGGGGTCCCGCGATTTCCGTCCCGAAGGGATCATCGGCGCCTACGATTTCGCCCTGGACCGCATCGCCCGGAACGACGGCAAACGGGCTTCCGACGGGGTGAGCCTGTTCTACGTGGGGATCGACCATCCTTACGCCGTGGGCTCCGAGGAAACCCCATCCCTGCTGCCCGACCACGCCATCGCTGTACGGTTCCACTCCATCGGGGGCTGGGGGATGATTACCACCGGGAAAAACATGGGCGAAATCATCGGCGCCATGGGTGACTTCGTCCAGCAGCGTGACCGGCAGAACGGTTCCACCGGCAAACGCGAGTTCCACATCAGCGCCAATCCCAAGTACGGCTCGGAGAAAAAAGGTGCGCCCACGGCCTACTTCCTGGTAGTGGCCCCGGAGCGGGTCAGGGTCAATTGCGATCTCAAGCACGTGGACGTGGTACTCTCAGCCGATCCCAAGATCTTCACCCACGCCAATCCGCTGGAGGGGATCAAGCCCGGGGGGGCGTTCGTGTGGGAATTCGGCGAAGCCGATACGGACAAAGCCTGGCAGCGCATCCCCGGCTGGGCCCGTAAAGAGATCACCGAAAAAAAGATCAAGGTGCACCTGCTGCCCGGCTTTGACATAGCCAAGGGAGCCACCGAGCGGGAAGACCTCCAGCTGCGCATGCAGGGCAACGCCTTTTTGGGCGCATTTTTCAGGGTGTCCAGCTTTTTGGATGATAATGCCATTAAGGAGCACGATTTCCATCGCATTGTCGAGGCCCAGTACAACAAAAAATTCGGCCGGTTCGGCGATGATGTGGTGACCTCCAACATGCGCGTCATGGAAGAGGGCTTCAACCGAGTGGTTGAACTCCCCTATGGCCAGCTGGACGACCAGGATATCTCCAGCATGCGGGGACCGCTCATCACCCCCTTCGCTGGTTCACCTGAAATCGGCTGTAACCTGGATAAAGCCCCTCTGCATACCACGGCCATCTTTGACGGCGAGTTCCGGGCCGGTCTCGGATATAACCAGCCGGCCTCACCTCTGGCAGCAGTGGGGATGATGGCAGCGGCTACCGGCGCCACGGCATCCAAATACGTGGCCCGGCGCCAGGTCCCCATATTCATCGCGGAGAACTG
The DNA here is from genome assembly GCA_964543925.1 of uncultured bacterium. GTDB lineage: Bacteria > Fidelibacterota > Marinisomatia > SCGC-AAA003-L08 > TS1B11 > JADFNF01. Next base: position 3,576 of record CAZJBG010000034.1, on the reverse strand, counting down.
CACCCAGTGCATGGCCTGTATCACTGCCTGCCCCGACACGGCCCTGCCCAACGCCGCCCAGGATATCACGACCGTGCTCAAATCGGCCATCATCAGCTATGTGGAGGACCGGGCGGTGCGTGGCCGGCTCCTGGAAGGGCTGGACGATCTGGAAAGCACGGTGCGCACTCGAATGAACGCCCTGCTGGCTGAGAAAAACTTCGACGTGCCGTTCTCCGCTATAGTCCTTGAAACCCTGGAAGAAGTGGAAGAGGCAGATCCGTCCCTCAACCATGGGGCTCTCGACATTTTGAAGACCATGCTGCCCAAGCTGCCCCTGTCCTACTCCCGCACCAATGCCATCTTCAAAATGCTGGAGAAGAAGGACCCCGGGGCGGGGGGACTGTTCAGCATTTTCGTCAATGACCTGTGCAAAGGGTGCGGTGAGTGCGCCACCGAGTGCGGCGACCATGACGCCCTGCGCATGGTGGACGAGACCGATCTGATCAACGGCGAACACAACTCGGCGATGCAGTTCATGGACACCCTGCCGGATACGCCCGCCAAATACCTGGGCAAATATGATTATCAGGATCCCCAGGAGACCATCGCAGCGGCCTTGAAGAATCATCTCATGGTGCGCAGCTACTATGACGCCCTGGTCTCCGGTGATGGGGCCTGTGCCGGGTGCGGCGAAAAATCGATCCTGCGGGCCATCGCGACCATCACCGAAGCCCTGATGCGCCCCCGGTTCCATCAAAAGGCGGCCCGCCAGATGGAAAAGGCCGAGGCCCTGGAAAAAAATGGCGTCAAACTCCTGGCGAAACTGAAGCAGAAGGACGCCGCAGCCTACGAGATCCTGAGCCGCACTGTGGCCCACGTGATCATGCACTTGGGTCGCGAAAAGGCCGAGCAGGTGACGGCGGCCATGGAGGAGCGGCAGGTCACCGATGAGCAGATCGTGGAGGCGCTGGTCATGGTGCTCAAGCAGGATGCCTTCAATCATCGTGATCTCCAGGCTCTTGATGGACGGCTGGCCAACGGCATGTCGGCCATGGCCATGGCGGCCCATACGGGTTGCAACACCGTCTATGGCTCCACGCCCCCCAACAACCCCCATCCCTATCCCTGGATGAACTCTCTGTTCCAGGACGGCGCCACTATTGGCTGGATCATGGGGGAGAGCTTTATTATGGATCACACCAAGCGGTCGGTGATCCCCGAGCGCCTCGCCGACAAGATCCTGAGTGGTGGCGCCTTTACCGAGGAAGACTACTTCTTATACACGCATTTCTCCGACCATAACATGACCGACCTGGAAGTGGGCGAACTGCCCAAGGTGTGGGTCGTTGGCGGGGACGGCGGCATGGGGGACATCGGGTTTCAGAACGTCTCCAAGGCCGTGCTCCAGAACCGGCCCAACGTGAAGATGCTGCTCCTGGATACTCAGGTCTACTCCAATACGGGTGGCCAAAACTCCGATTCATCGGTCATGGCCGGCGGGTTCGATATGAACCAGCTGGGCGCAGCCACCCAGGGCAAGCTGACCGAGAAGAAAAGTGTGTCGGAAATCCTGACGGTGGGCCACGGTTCACCCTACGTAGCCCAGGTGTCCATGGCCAACTCCTCCAACCTGTATAAGGCGATTATTGAGGGTCTGGAATATCGCGGGACGGCCTTCATCCAGAGCTACACCTCCTGCCAGCCGGAGCACGGGGTACCCGATTTCGCCTCCACCCGACAGGCCCAGCTGATCCGTGACAGCCGGGGAATGCCCGAGTTTATCTCCAACCCCGACCTGGGCGAACTCACCCCCGAAACCCTGAGCCTGAAGGGGAATCCCAGCGTCGACCGGGACTGGTACCACAAAACCATCTATAAAACGACCAACAAATTCACTTATACCGTCGCCCATTGGGCCCTCACCGAGGCGCGCTTCCGGTATCACCACAAGAAGTCCAGTGAAAAGGCTGCTGACGGCATGATCAGCCTGGATGATATACTCGGGCGGATCGTTCAGCGGGACGTCGTCCAGCGGCACTTTCTGGATCCGTCGCACCGCGCCTTCATCCCCGATTGGGGCGTCTACCTGGTGGACTACAGCGCCGACGGCACACCCTCCTATCACGCCCTTTCACGGCAGATGGTGCTCTTCTGCGTGGAACGTCGCAAGGCCTGGCGCATGCTCCAGAGCCGCGCCGGCATCGTGAACAAGGACTACGATGCGCAGAAGCAGTTCCTGAAGGACTACGATGAGGGCAAAGTCGATGGGGAAGTGTTGGATAGCCCCCGGCCATCCCCGGACGGTGAGGCCGCCAAGGCCTAGAGACCCCCTGTGATCCCCGTCAGCTGGCTGACGAGCCGTTAGTGACTCTAGAGTGGTGGGGGAGACCGGTCCTCTTTGCGGCCCTTCCGCCACCCGCGGATAATGCGAAAGATGACAGCGGCCACGACAATGCCGATGACATAGTAGAGGGCCATCTGCCTCGAGACGTCCTGCGGTTCCATAACCCACAAGCATACGAAAACCTGGAATAGGTAGCAACCTTTCTTATTCGACGCCCTAATACCAACCATTGGGGTTGATTCACCGTTGGGATGGTGATAAAATCCCAGGTCTGGCAACGCCGGCCATTTGGGACGGCGACCGGCGGTTCCTCACCTATTATCAAGGATAACTATGCGACCGATCAAAGTCCTCCTACTCGCCCTGTTGCCGGTCCTGACCCTGGGCCAGACCAAGCTGGGCTCCTTTACCTTTCTGGATGGGAGCCGGGCCAGCAACATCACCCTTAACTTCGTCCTCGGCGGCCCCGGGGTCGTTGGGGCGTCGGCCGAGCGGGCCGCCCCTAAAGCCCTCAAGTTTTTTGATTTCATTCCCGGTTATGCTGTCCGCTATTTTGTTACGGGAGGCGAGGGGTTCTATGGCGAGGCGGCGGTTATCTCCCGCGCCCGGTATGAACCCAAGCGTAAGATTATCGGATTCATCGGTCTCGGTCCCGGGCTGGAGGTCAACAAGAAATTGAAAGTTACGCCCACCGTCTCAGTTGTCCTGGGGATGGACTATCTGTTCAAGGATAAGTATCTGTTGTCCATCGCGGTGCGCAGCGCAGGCATGCTCACCGTGGGCCTGGGTTTCCATAAAGGCTATGGCTGGCGGTGATCGCCGGGCCGCGCGCGCTGGCGTTTCATCCCGTCACGCCTGACCGCTGGCAAGACTTTGGGCAGCTCTTTGGCGACCGTGGAGCCTGCGGCGGCTGCTGGTGCATGTGGCTGCGTCTAAAGCGCTCAGAGTATGAAGCCCAAAAAGGCGCGGGTAACCGGCGGGCTATGCAGGCTATCATTGATTCGGGGGAAATTCCGGGATTGCTGGCCTATGAGGGGGACCAACCGGTGGGCTGGTGTGCGGTAGGCCCTCGGGAAGTTTATCCTGTGCTCCAACGATCACGGACCCTCAAACCGGTGGACGATAAACCGGTCTGGTCCATCACGTGCTTCTTCATCGACAAGGCTTACCGGGGCCGGGGGGTGATGGGGGCGCTTATTGACGCCGCCACCCAATATGCCCGGGACCAGGGGGCGACCCTTGTAGAAGGC
>CAZJBG010000033.1:7593-20395 GCA_964543925.1 uncultured bacterium | reverse complement strand
TAGAGGGACGAGAAGTTTACCCCGAGTCTGTCGAGGGGAGTCCCTCCACCGCTACGGCGGGTGTAGAGGGACGAGAAGTTTACCCCGAGTCTGTCGAGGGGAGTCCCTCCACCGCTACCCTTAAGCCCTGGTGGAAACCAGGGCTTATTCATCTTATGGGTTGGCGGGACGAGAAGTTTATCCCGAGTATTTTCGAGGGAAGTCCCGGAATTTATCCCGACCTTCCGTCGGGACCGCTACGGTTAAGCCCTGGTGAAAACCGGCCCCGTGATGAATCAGGACGGCTCAACTGGTTCCAGCTCCAGGTAAGATGCTTCAATTTCAATGAATCGACCCAGAAAGTGAGCCGCGTCCTGATATAGTTGAACATTTGCCTGTTCGTAGAGGGTTTGGCAGAACCCTTTCACCCACCAGCCGAAATGGTCGCGCCAGAAATGCATTTGAGCCTCTCGGCTGATCATCACGTTCTCTTCACTATCGGTCGTACGGCTCGCATGGATCTCTTTCATAATGAGGTAGGCCAGGAATTCCGCTTGCACCGCAATGTGATCGGCTCGCTCCCTGGTCTCGATCTCGAGACCGAATGCCCGATAAAATCCGTTGATATCCGCAAGCTTCTGAGTCAGGTGATACACTTCCTTGGTATGGAGGTGTTCCAGTTCGTAGGGTGCCGTCTTTTTGGAAAGGGTATGGCCGAAGACGTCGATAAAGGCCTGTTCAGCAGCCCCCAGGTTCTCAGGAAGAGACCGGACAATTAGGTCGGCAGCGTCTACCAGACCCTTTGTCCCCGGCTTATGATCACCGTCCAACGTTTCGCAAGCTGCCCTGATCCGGGTGCGGTAGTCCCCATCGAAAAGCAGAGCGAATCGCTCCGTTTTCGGGTAGGAGAAAAGGGCGGAGACGAACGAATAGAGCGCCGACCTGGCCTGCAGTAACTCAATATCCATCGATTACGCTATCTCATCCCGTCTATTTCAAGTTCAAATGGAGTTAAAATGTGCCTGCGGCCGCTCGTAAATCGGTTCTTCGACGTTAATCCGCACACACACTTTGCCCTTTTTGTTATAACCGGTGACGGTGTCGTTGTACACTGTCAGGGTTTTTGATGCGCCGCTGGATAGGGTGATCTCCTTCTCATACAGTTTGGGACCCTTTTTGATGCGGTATTTGTATATAATCTGTTGCTGGGCGCGGAACAGCTGCAGGATCGCCATAAGCTCCCGCGATGGACAGATGTAGTTGTCGATGGCCCTATCGACCCCCGGGCCGAACATCTGCTTGAGGTAAGCCCGCGGCACCCAGCGGGGAGGGATATAAAAGATATTCGGATCGGTGCCGAACTGCGGATACAGAGGCAGGGCCACCTTTTCCTGGTGCACCAGGGCATAGAGGGGGTTCCCCTCATCGGTTTTCCAGGTGCCATCACCGTTCATCTTCACCAGGCCCTGGAGGCGGATCTTCCCGACACAGGATGCCATGCAGCGGGTCTCGATGGGAACTCCGTCGGGGGTGATCTCCTTGTCCTTCCCCTCGAGACGCGGATAGCAGGCGATGCACTTCTCGGACACCTTCGTCATGCCGTTGTACATGGCCTTTTTGTAGGGGCAGGCCTCCACGCATTTCCGGTACCCGCGGCAGCGTTTTTGATCGATGAGCACCACGCCATCCTCGGGACGCTTGTAAATGGCTTTCCGGGGACAGGCCGCCAGGCACGCCGGGTGGGTGCAGTGATTGCAGATCCTCTGCATGTAGAAAAAGTAGGAGGAGTGTTCGGGAAGTTTCACCGCATCGGTGAGATAGCCCATCCGGTCTGTTTTCCCTGGGGAGATGGGGGAGATATCCTCCCCCATATTTGGTTTGGTCCATTCATGGTCTTCGGGAAGGTATCCCAGGACACGTGATTGGCCGTTGGTGGTATATTCGAGCTGGGCAGCCTCGAAGATGGTCATGCCTTCGTACTGGCCGTTGGCGTTCCAGCGCATTTCCCGTCCCTGACGGTCGTGGGCCTCGCGGAGCAGCTTCAACAGCTTGATGTCCCAGAACTGGGGATAGCCGCCGTAGGGCTTGGTCTCCACATTGTTCCACCACATGTATTCCTGGCCCTTGGAGAAGGTCCATGTGCTCTTGCACGCCATGGTGCAGGTCTGGCAGGCTATGCAACGATTGATGTTGAATACCGCAGCGAATTGCTGTTTCGGATATTTCCCTTCGTAAGGGTACTCGGCAGTCCGGCCCAGCTGCCAGCTAAACACTTTCGCCATGACCTATTCCCTTCTCAATGCTTACTTTGATTGGGCGATTGCCTGGATATGCTCACTGACAACCGCGTTGATGAGATCGATGATCCTCTGCTGTCCCAACGCCCTGGTCAGCTGATGGGTGCCTCCATAGAACGGGTCGTCGAACATCCGGATCAATTCCTCGCGGGACTGACCCATCCTTAAAAATTCCTCGATGATCACCCGTGCCTGTAGCTCCAGATCCCCATCAGGGATTTCCACGGCGTTCAGCTGAAACGGATCGTCGTGTTCGAGTGTTTTGGTCACGACCCGGTCTCGACGATTTCCCCGGCCAGGTAGCTCTTCATGAACTCATTTTCCTCTGCCTGGGTATAGCCGGTCTTCACCACATCCAGCTTACCTTTGCCGCCTATACCGCCTCTTTCGGCCAGGGTGAGCCGCACGAGCGTTTCCTTCGGTACCGTGTTGATGGCATGGTTGTCTGCCTCGTACCCGAAAAGAAAGGCCATCTTGGCCTTGGCCTTATGGAACAGACTATCCAGCTGCATCATGGGCATCTGCCAGCCGTAGGTAAGGGACTGATGGGAGCCGTACCGGAAGCTCGCCTGGTAGCCGGTGTCCACCGACTGCGCCCGCCCATCGGGGCGGCTTTCGTGGGCCTTCACCGATTTTTCCGTGGCCATCCAGGCACCGTGCTTGATCATCACGATATGATAGGGATAGGACGGGTTGTAGACGCAGCGCAGTTTGAGTCTGGCCACCTTATAAAACGGGTCGGACTTCTTCCAGCCTCTATAGGGCCGGTTCTGGGGGTCCGCGTCGACATAGACGTAATCGCCATTCTCAATGCCCAGATCCTTGGCCGCCTGCGGATTCATGTAGACCGGTTGCTCACCCACGCCGGGTTGGCGTTTATCCGTTCGGTAGGGATCGCCAAAGGGATTATTCCAGATGAATTGCCAGTCCGTGACCTGCCACTGGGAGTGGGTGGCGTGCCGCGTCTTCGGTGTCAGGCAAAAGAATTTGAAGCCCTGCTCCCAGAGGAAATTCTTGGTGCCCTTCACCTTGCTCCAGGGCAGCTTGATGTTCCGCACCTGGCGCTCATCCGCCCCCGTTGCGCTCGCTGGAATGCCGTAGTCATCCGGACGGATCAAGGGATTGCCCGAGACGATGACGTTGGGGAGGTAATGTGTGGCTTCAGGGCCCTCGCGATGTACGATGAAATTCTCCCCGTATTCGATCACTTCCGGCTCGTCGTTATAGGCCTGCATCCGTCCCGTGGGGGTGTAAAATGGCAGGTCATCCTTCACCTGCTCCCAGAAGGGGATGCGCGGATAGGTGCGGAACAGCATCAGGGCGGCGCCCGGCTCACCGTATTTACCCGCCTTAATATCTTCAGCGGTATAGCCGTGGGTGGTGTTGCTGCCGTCGAACAACCGGTTGATGTATACTTCGGTCCGCCCCTCATGGACGAACTTCCAGTAGTCTTCAAAACGCTTATCCTTCAGGATTTCACCCAGCCGCCGCGCGACTTCCGCGAAAATAAGCACATCGTCCTTGGAGTCGAAGATCGGCTTCAGACCGCCGTTCCAGATCTGGAGGAACGGGTTGGAACACGAGGCGGTCAACTCCGAGGTTTGCTGCTCCGCCCAACTGTTGGCCGGCAGTACGATGTCCGCGTATTCACAGGTGGCCGTCATTTCGATGTCCTGGCTGACAATCAACTCGATGTTCGGATTCACGTTTTTCACCATCTCATAGGCATACTTGGCGTTGTTGAGCAGATTCACGTTATTGTGCCAGATCATCTTGGTGGGTGTGGGCAGGTGGGTTTCACCCGTAAAGACTTTCCGCCCGTACTTGGGTGTGTTGACGATCAGCGGCGTATCACCGATGTTCCAGTAAGCGGGCTCCTCACCCCGGGCGGTGCCACGGATTTTCAGATCTTTGGCCTTAGCCTTGGGATCCAGATTGGGTTCAAACGGGTCCTCCGCCACCCATCCTTTGAATCCAGGGCCTATCTGATCCGAACCCTGGAACAATCCGGCCTTGTAGTTACCCGCCCAGGTATGGCAACCCGTGCCGGGTCGACCGATATTGCCGGTCAGGATCACCGGCAAATAGGCCGCCCGGTTGGATTCCACGGCATGGAACCAGTGGTTCAACCCTTCGCCGATATGGATGGAAGCCGGCTTGATGGTGGCGATGTCTTTGGCGAGTTGCTGGACCAGTTCTTTGTTGCAGTGCGTGATTTCCGCCACGGTATCCAGATCATAGTCCTTGAGATGCACGTGCTTGTAGGCCCAGAACAGGGTACACACCTCGATCTCTTGCCCATCTAGACCGGTGACTTTCCCGTCCCACTCCAGCAGCGGATCGATGCCTCTTGCCTGCAGCTTCCCGCCGACGTCATCCCGGGTGATGGGTTTGATCTCACCGGATTTGCCGTCGTAAACCGTATAATCGCCGATCTGCTCGTATTGCTCCTTTTTCAAACCGTGGATCGTGTAGCTGGGGCTATCTGATTTCAGTTGAGGCCGGTAATCGGAGATGAAATCCTCGGGCTTCAGCCGCTTGAGGGTATCTTTCCTGATCAGCAGGGGGAAATCGGTGAATGCCTTGACAAACTTCTCGTCGTGCCAATCATTGTCGATGATGATTTTGGCGATACCGAGCAGGAGGGCCGCGTCGGTGTTGGGCCGAATGGTGATCCAGTAGTCGGCCTTGGAGGCTGACGGGCCGTATTCCGGTGACACCACGACCAGCTTGCCGCCTCGCTCCATGATTTCAGTGACGAAATGGTTGTCCGGCCGTTTATTCTCCACCAGGTTCTTGCCGATGGAGACGTGCAGCTTACTGAAGCGCATGTCGTTGAAGTCCACATCGGAGGCCTGCAGTCCGTGGACGAACGGGAATCCCGGAGCTTGGTCGCCGTGCCAGGTGTAGTTGGACCAGTTTCTCCCGCCGCGGGCCTCGTTTTTGTCCACATTTCGCACGTGGGAATCCACCAGCGCAAGGGTGTTGGAGAACCGGTAGGCGCCGTATTTGCCGATGACGCCCAGCAGCCCCATGCCGCCCCGGAGCTTGATGGTCCGGGTGCCGGCGCCTTCCCAATGGTGTAGCATTTCTTCAGGATAACCTTGCTCTAAAAGGCGCTTGCGCCCCGCATCGCCGCTATAGGTTTCGGCTATTTTGATGATCGCCCGGGCCATGTGGTTCTCCACAGCCTCCCAGGAGATTTTCTCCAGGGTGTCCTCGCCGCGGGCGGTAAACTTATATTTCTGCTTATTCGCCTTGGTGAGGTAAGGAAAGCCGTCTTCCGCCCACTGTTTCCAGCCTCTGCGGACCAAGGGATATTTCAGCCGGTAGCTGCCATAGATGCGCCGATGAAAGGTGAACCCGTTGGAGCAACCCCTGGGATTCCAGGCATAGGTGCATTGGTTCCCATAGAGATCTTTGATCTTGTGGTTGTCGTAGTTCTGTTCGGAGCGAATCATCACACCGTTGCGCGTGAAACCGCGCAGGCGGCACTCGTGGGTGCAGTTCGGGGAGCAGATAAAGGTAAAACTATCGTCAGGTTTGTATTGATTCCGGTAGACCGTCTCCCAGTCGCGGTTGGGGTAATAGCCCAACGGATTTACAATATCGGGGACGGTTTGCAGGTAAAACAGACTGCCGGGGGCGGCGGATAGCACCGCCATGCCGCCCAGGCCGGTGAAGCCCGTCTTCAGAAAATCCTTCCGGCTGATGTTTGTACCGTTGGATGCTTTCTGATCCCGGCGGGTGTGCTCTTTCTTTGAACGGGCCATTTCGGTTCTCCTCAACTATGGAAATCTTCTTACTTATTGAAGCACTAAGGTGTACCAGGTGGAAATCATTTTTTGTCCGTTGCGATCCGCTTCACTACCGTTCCACACAGCGAATGCGACCGGGTAGGTTCCACCGGCGCCGAACTGAACATCCTCCCCCCTGGTGGAGTTCATCTCACCCATCAGGACAACCCGCCATTTCCGCCCATCCCAGACCCCCTTGCCGAGGACGTTTTGAGCATTATCCGGTTGGGGGGTTAACGTCTCGGGTCCTGCGGCATTGACATCTTCAACCGGGGTAAGGATCTCTACTGTGGAGGCAATGTTCCCGGCATTCCGCCCCGGGAGATAGGTGAGTTCGGCCATCTCGGAGGGGTAGGTTTCGACATCACCATCGCTCACCCGGCGGCTATAGGCGATCTCAATATCCGGTGCTTGATCATGGTCCTGACGCCACTGCCACTCGGCTTTCCAGAACCATATATTGGCCGCGTTTACGGGTGACCCCATGCCGTGAAATCCCGCCTCACCGGACAAGGAAAACTGCACCGCCGCTGCATCCTGAAAGTCCTGAACACGGTAGTTGGCTCCATCCTCGGTGCCATCTTCCCATTCCAGCAGCACGGCAAGATATCGATCGTTATACAACACTTTAACGTCTACATAATCGAGGTTATCGCTCCCCCTTTGCCACAGGCGCGAGATGGGGATCGAAACGGCAGGGGCTGCTTTCCAGACCTCGCCACGGGGATTATTCAAGTCGGCCTCGGTGAGTGAGTCGGCGACCTTCTGCGTGAGGATCGAACCATCTGCGGGTGGGATGTTGCGATCGGCCCGCGCGTCGGCAGTTTCCAGGCTTTTCACGTAATAGACCAATCCCCAGAGCATGTCCTGCCGCTCTTGATCCGACTCGCCGACATCCTCCAGAATCTCAAGATAGGATGGCATGGGTGTGCCGGTCATACCGGTTACGAAGCGCAGATAGAGTTCTTCCACGCTACCCCCGCCAAGGTAGGTCCCGCGAGTGAAATCCCGGACCTGAATAGGGTATCCCCAATCATCTTGCAACGTACTGGCGGAAGGTCCATCGCCCCTACCCGTATTGCCGTGGCACTGGTTGCATCCCAGGTCGCTGTACAGCTGCTTGCCCAATACCACCAGCCGCTCCGCCTCCGCCGGGGCGGGGAGCATTCCCACAGGTACCGGCGTCTTATCTGCAAAACCGCCCAGCTGCTTGACTTGATCCACGAGAGAATCGATTTCTGCAGCATCCAGGAAGTAGAAGGAGGGCATGGCGGTTCCCGGCATGCCGTTCATGATGGTTTTGACGAGGTCGTCGTTGGTGGGTAGCTCACCGGATGCAGTGGATCGCAATTTGAAAAGACCTGAGGTGAAATCCCTGGGTTTGGGATAAAGGACATAGGCCAGCCGGCCATCGCCTGCCCCAGTCCCTCCGTGGCAGAGCAGACAATATTCGCCGTAGAGCAGTTGACCTGGCGATTGTGCAGCAGGGATGGAAGCGCGGTTTGAGCATGCAAATGAAACGATCATGATCATCATTGCGCCGAGGAGAAATCTCCCCTTTGTGCTGGCCTGCATTATCTTTTCCTTCCCTCTAGATTTCATCGAATCAGGGGCAATTCCTCGCTCTCCAGCAAGGTGTCACCTGTTTCCAGATCGGTAAATTCATCCAAACGTTTCTCCCTGAACAGGGTCATGATGGGTTCCTTGATACTTTTCCAATGGCTGTGGATTGGACAGTGGTTGGCTTCTCCACAGCCTTCCAGGCCCAGGATGCAACGGTCAAACAGATCCGGCCCTTCAATGGCTGAGACGATATCGTATAGCCTGATCTCGGACGGTTCCCGAACAAGCGTAACACCGCCATTGGGACCGGTGTAGGAATCGAGGATATCTGCTTTGATCAGCCGCTGGGCTACCTTGCCGAGTTGAAAGTAGGAAATGCCGGACTGATCAGCTACTATTTTAATGGGGATATAGTCACCCCTGGGATGGCGCGACAGGCACAACACCAGCCGGATTGCATATTCGGATGTTTTAGATAGCAACATTAAAGATTCAAGTGGCTTAATTCTTAAAACAATTTAAATACGGCAGACCCAGCGTCAAAATGAAATGTCCCAGATAGGCCTCTGACCGGCGCTTGCCGGCATAAGGGACTTCGGTTGACCGGTCTGATCCCACGGCAGAAATCATGAATTCGCCCTCGTCAAATATGATGAATCACGCCTTGCTAGCCAACCGGGGGCAGGGGTACGATATCCTTCTTTGGTGCTATCGACGCGTAGGGTCGCCGTGATCTTGCTACCTTTGTGGACACCGTAAGAAGCCATAGATGAGCATGAGAGACGGACGTATCTATGATGGAGATGAAAAGATCCAAGTGGCTGAAAGAGGCGTCGGGGCTTGAAATTCGTACCGCGCGTCTATGGTATAGGAGTAACTTTGCCCTTGAAATTTGACGCCGGCATCGTGGACCGGCTGGAACCTGAAAATGCAAATTGGAGCGCGCGAAAAAAGATCATGAGTGAACTCAAGAAAGGTTCCAAGAAGGCCTTTGAACAGCTCGAGCAAGTGACCATTCGGTTCGCCGGAGATTCAGGCGATGGTATGCAGCTGACCGGTAGCCAGTTTACGGAAACGACAGCCCTTTTTGGGAACGACCTGGCCACCCTGCCCGACTATCCCGCCGAAATTCGGGCTCCGGCCGGTTCCCTGGCGGGGGTCAGTTCATTTCAACTCCAGTTCAGCAGCAAAGATATCCAGACGCCGGGCGACCAGCCGGACGTGTTGGTGGCCATGAATCCGGCGGCTCTGAAGGTGCACCTGACCGATCTGCGGCCCGGTGGGATTATCGTTGTCAACCAGGCCAACTTCAACAAGAAGAACCTTGCCCTGGCGGGATGGGATCATAACCCCCTCGATGATGCCAGTCTTGAGGGCTATACCGTGCTCAACATCGACATGACCCGGCTGGTGGAAAACGCCCTGGAAGAACTGAAGCTGCCCAGTAAAGTGATGGCCCGCTCTACCAATATGTTCGCCCTCGGGCTGCTCTACTGGATGTACGATCGCCCCCTTGAAAGCACCCAACAATTTCTCGCAGCCAAGTTTAAGAAGCGGCCTGAGATCATCGAGGCCAATCAGCGGGCCTTGGAGACGGGTTACCATTACGGGGAAACCACCGAACTGCTCCCGGCCCACTACATGGTGCCCAAGGCCTCCCTGCCATCGGGGACTTACCGGAATATCATGGGGAACCAGGCTCTGGCCCTGGGATTGGTGACGGCCGGCCAGAAAAGCGGTCTGCGCATCGTCTACGCCGGTTACCCCATTACCCCGGCGAGCGATATCCTGCATGCCATGTCGACCTACAAGAATTTCAACGTGTTGACCTTCCAGGCCGAAGATGAAATTGCTGCGGTGACCGCCGCCATCGGCGCCTCGTTCGCCGGGACCTTGGCCATCACCGGCACCAGCGGCCCCGGCATGGCTCTCAAGGCAGAGGCTATCGGCCTGGCCATCACCACCGAATTACCCCTGGTGATCATCAATGTCCAGCGGGGCGGTCCCAGCACCGGACTCCCGACGAAAACCGAGCAGGCCGATCTTTTCCAGGTGATGTACGGCCGTAACGGCGAAGCCCCCCTGGTGGTCCTGGCTGCCGCCTCCCCGGCCGATTGCTTCAACATGGCCTATGAAGCTTGCCGCATCGCCACCAAATATATGGTACCGGTGATCCTGCTGACGGACGGCTACCTGGGGAACGGGTCCGAGCCGTGGCGCCTGCCTGATCTGGATAAACTGCGTCCCATGGAAAACCACTTTGCAGCCGCCAACGGCAACGGGGAGCCCTTCAACTCCTTTCAGGTAGAGCCGTCCACCCTGGCCCGTCCCTGGGCCATTCCGGGGACTCCCGGTCTGGAGCATCGCATTGGCGGCATTGAGAAAGATGCCGTGACGGGCAATGTAAACTACGACCCGATCAACCACGAGGAGATGACCCGTCGGCGCCAGCGAAAAGTCGAGATAGTGGCTGGGGATATCGCCCCGACGGAAGTCTACGGTGATGAGACCGGCGACCTGCTGGTGCTGGGCTGGGGGTCCACCTATGGCGCCATCCGGTCGGCTGTTGACCGGGTGAGGGCTCAGGGCTATGCCGTTTCCCAAATGCACCTGCGGCATCTCAATCCCTTTCCCTCGAACCTGGGGGATGTGCTGGTGCGGTTTCCCAGGATTCTGATCCCGGAGATCAATATGGGACAGCTGGTGCGGATTATTCGCGCCGAGTTCCTGGTGGATGCCATGGGACTGAACAAGGTCCAGGGCAAACCGTTCACGGCCCATGAAATTGAGCAGAGTATACGACAGATATTGACGGAGAAAAAGGATGGCTGATGTGACGACCGCTAAAACCGCCCCTGCCCTTACACGGAAGGACTTCACTTCGGACCAGACCGTCCGGTGGTGCCCGGGGTGCGGTGACTATTCCATCCTGGCGCAGACCCAGAAAACGATGCCGGATCTGGGACGCAAACGGGAAGAATTCGTTTTCATCTCGGGCATCGGCTGCTCGAGCCGCTTCCCTTACTATATGAACACCTACGGTTTTCATACCATTCACGGCCGGGGGACGGCCATCGCTACCGGTGTCAAACTGGCCAACCCGGACTTAAGCGTATGGGTGGTAACCGGCGATGGCGATGCCATGAGTATCGGCGGCAACCACCTGATCCACCTGTTGCGCCGGAACCTGGACATCAACATCATGCTGTTCAACAACCGTATTTACGGCCTCACCAAAGGTCAGTATTCACCGACTTCCGAGAAGGGGAAGATTACCAAGTCAAGTCCTTTCGGGTCGGTGGATCATCCGTTCAACCCTCCGGCAGTGGCCCTGGGCGCAGCGGCTACTTTCATTGCGCGCAGCATCGACGTGGATGGCAAACACCTTCAGGATATGATAACCGCCGCCTACCACCACAGCGGCACGTCATTCCTGGAGATCTACCAGAACTGTCTGATTTTCAATGACGGGGTTTTCTCCGAAGTGACCGAAAAGGCTACCAAGGACGATCAGAAATTGATCCTGGAGCACGGACAGCCCATGCTGTTTGGCAAAAACGGGCAGAAGGGGATTCACCTGGATGGGCACCAACCCCAGGTGGTGGAAATCGGCGGAAAATACGCGGTGGATGATATTCTGGTCCATGACAAAACAGACCGCATGATGGCCCTGATCCTCTCCGAGTTTACTTACCGCCCCGATCTGCCGACGCCCCTGGGCATCATTTACCAGGTGGATCTCGATTCCTATGAGCAGCAGGTCCATGCCCAGATGAAGCAGGCTGTGAAAAAACTTGGCCCCGGGGACATCAGCGCCCTGCTTCGCGCCGGTCATACCTGGACGGTCAATTAACGATATGGAAGGAGCCTAGTATGTATGATGGACTGGACGATGAACTCCAGCAGATGGATGAGCGTGAGCAAGATGCACCGACATTGGTTGCGGCTGTACACCTGGACGACCCCATCAGTACCCTCGACCTTCAGCCGTTGTCGCTGGTTCAAGTATCCTCGACCATTCATGAGGTCCTGGACCTGATGAAAAAGAATAAAGTGGGCTGCCTGCTGGTGGAGAAGGATGAACGCCTGGTAGGGATTTTCACCGAGCGCGATGTGATCCGCCGGGTGGCGGGTAAGGGGCTGGATTACGCCAAGGCGACGGTAGGGGAGCATATGACCCGTGGACCTGACACCCTGCGCATGGAGGATTCCATTGCCCATGCCTTGAACCATATGTACGACCGGGGTTATCGCCATGTGCCCATCGTGGCCAGTAAGCATAAGCCGGTGGGCTTCGTCTCCATGCGGGACATCGTGAACCACCTGGCTGCTTACTATCGGAAAGAGATTTTGAACGTACCGCCTCGCCCGGTACGCAAAGGGACGCAACGGGAAGGTGGCTAGCCTAGAGTCCTCGCAACCTACTATCCATATACCTTCTGGAGGGTGAGCCAATATGGGAACCCGAGTTGAGCAGGATTCGATGGGGAAGATGCACGTCCCTGATACGGCCTACTACGGCGCCCAGACCCAGCGGGCCGTAGAGAATTTCCCGGTCAGTGGACGGCCGATACCCAGCGGCATGATCCGGGCGCTGGGCATGATCAAGCGGGCCGCCGCCCAGGTGAACCATGACCTTGGCCTGCTGGACAAGGAACGGGTCGGGGCCATCATGCAAGCCGCCCAGGAGGTCATGGACGGCAAATTTGACGACCAGTTCCCTATCGATGTCTTTCAAACCGGTTCCGGTACCTCCAGTAATATGAACGCCAATGAAGTCGTCGCCAACCGGGCCAGCGAGCTGCTGGGCGGTAAAATCGGCGCTCGGGAACCGGTACATCCCAATGACCATGTGAATAAGGGGCAGTCCAGCAACGACGTGATCCCCACGGCCCTTCACCTGTCAGCCGCGGTGGCTCTATCCGGCCAACTCCTGCCGGCCCTTGAGGCCCTGCATCAGGCTCTGGACCAGAAGGCCCAGGCTTTCGATCAGGTCCTCAAAATTGGGCGTACCCACCTCCAGGACGCCACCCCCATCCGTCTGGGACAGGAGTTCTCCGGCTATGCGGCCATGGTGAAAAACGGCGTGGATCGGCTGGCTCACGCCCGGCAGGCCCTCGACCGGCTGGCCATCGGCGGGACGGCGGTGGGCACCGGCATCAACAC
>CAZJBG010000033.1:6876-7583 GCA_964543925.1 uncultured bacterium | reverse complement strand
GTGAGTTCGGCAGCCGGATGGCCAAAGAGCTGTCGAACCTTTCCGGATTGACCTTTATGGAAGCCCCCAATCACTTCGAAGCCCAGGGCAGCGTCGACAGCGCGGTGGAAGTTTCCGGCACCTTGAAAGCGGTGGCGGTGAGCCTGAGCAAAATCGCCAATGACCTCCGCTGGCTGGGCTCAGGTCCCCGGGCCGGTCTGGGGGAGTTGAAGCTGCCCGCTGTCCAACCCGGTTCCAGCATCATGCCCGGGAAGGTGAACCCGGTCATTTGCGAGGCCCTGATCCAGACCTGCGCCCAGGTTATCGGCAACGATGCCGCCATCACCCAGGGCGGTCTCGGCGGGGTGTTCGAACTGAACCTCATGCTCCCCCTGGTGGCCCGGAATCTCCTGGAGAGTATCGAGATCCTGGCGGGAGCGTCCACCATGTTCCGGGAGAAGCTGGTGGAGAAGTTGGAGGCCGACGAGCAGCAGTGCGCCGACTATATCGAAGGGAGCCTGGCCATGTGTACCGCTCTGGCCCCGGTCATCGGGTACGATGCCGCCGCCGCCATCGCCAAGGAGGCCTACGCGACGGGCAAGACGGTGCGGGAGGTGGCCCGGGAGCAGCAGGTGGTATCCGAGGAAGAGCTCACCCGCCTCCTGGACCCCATGGATATGACCCGGCCCCAGGGGTAGGGGCGCCCCAGACCGGTCATCCCCCTCATT
>CAZJBG010000033.1:0-6866 GCA_964543925.1 uncultured bacterium | reverse complement strand
ACCTGAACCTTTCGTCCTCTCAGGCGTAAATTATTCCAAGGTAGCGCAGGACGAGCATGGACAAGCCTGAAGATGACAAACTGACAACCCGGATCTCCCGTCTGGCTGATTCTTTCGGGCGGGGAACGAGCCCCCCGGCAGGCAAGCCTTCCAACGGTTGGCGCCAGGCCTTTCGCAACGCATTCGTGACCCTGGTTGTGGCCGGGTCAATGATCGTAGGCTACCTGTACTATCTCTCCCGGGAACTCCCTTCCATTGCCCAGTTGCAGGATTTCAGCCCCGCCGTGGCTACCAAAATTATCTCCCGGGACGGCAAGGTGATCACCGAGCTGTTTACCCAGCAGCGGGTTCTCATCCCCATGGGACAGATGCCGGTGGACGTGCGCTACGCACTGGTTTCCATGGAGGACTCACGCTTTTACAACCACTGGGGGGTCAGTATGCGGGATGCGGCCCGCGCGGTGGTGGTGAACCTGGCCAGCCTCCGCTACCGGCAAGGATTCAGCTCCTTAACCCAGCAGCTTGCCCGGAACCTATACGATTCCATCGGCTTCGGGAAGACCATCAATCGGAAGCTAAAAGAGGTCCTTACCGCCATTCAGGTTGAGCGCACGTACACCAAAACGGAAATCATGGAGATGTATCTCAACTCCATCTACTTTGGTCACGGGACCTATGGGATCCAGGCGGCGGCCCAGGAATTTTTTGGTGTGGACGCCAGGGATGTCAATCTGGAACAGGCCGCCATCCTGATCGGTGTGCTGCCCTCGCCGGCCCGTTACAGCCCCAAGACCCATCCAGACCGGGCTTTTCGACGGAGGAACCTGGTGCTGAACGCCATGGTTGATAAGGGGTTTATCGAGGGTTATGAATACGACCGGCTCAAGTACCGGCCTATTGGCGTCGAATGGCAGCGGACCACGCCAGGTTTCGCACCTTATTTCACGGAGCATGTCCGGCGGAAGATGGAGCTGGTGGACGAGCAACTGGGCATCAACCTTTACCGGGATGGGTTGGAGATTCATACCACCCTCGACTCCCGCATGCAGGATATCGCCGAGCGGATCTTTATGGAAGAAATCCATGCGAACCAGGCGGTGCTCAATGAGGCCTTGCTGGGCTCCGATTCCCTGATTGCCACCATCATTGATACCACCACCTTCCCACTGGACTCGGTCAAGGCCATGATCGTTGGGGAGATTCCCCTGGATGATCGCCTGAAAGACCGGCTGCTGGTTCAGGGGGCCTTTATCCTGCTGGAAAACGATACCGGGCATGTCCTGGCCATGATCGGTGGACGGCTGGATTATCCGGACTTTTTTAACCGGGCCACCCAGGCGCGACGCCAGCCCGGCTCCACGTTCAAGCCCCTCCTCTATATGACGGCCATCGATAAGGGCTATCCGGTCTCCACCCAGCTGCTCAATCAGTCGTTGGCCAGCACCGGTGATGCGCTCATCGATACCAGCATCTGGAACCCCCAGAATGACGATGGTTCTTCCAGCGGCCTGATCACCATGCGGGAAGGCCTGAAGCGCTCGATCAACATTGTTTCAGCCCGGATGATCCAGGAACTGGTCACGCCGCTCGAGGTGGTGGCCATGGCCAAGCAGTTCCAGATCAACACCCCCCTGCGCGCCGTACGGGCCATCTCTCTGGGAACCAGCGAAGTGCTCCCCCTGGAAATCACTGCCGCCTATGCCGCCATGGCCAATGGGGGGGTGTGGGTGGAGCCCCTGGCCGTGACCAAGGTGGTGGACCGGCGGGGCAAGACCATCAGAGAATTTATCCCCGAGCGCATAGAGGTGATCAGTGCCGACAAAGCGTACATTCTCCTGGACCTGATGAGAGGGGTGCTCGATGGCGGAACGGGCAGCCGGGTCCGGTGGATGTATAATTTCAATCGGCCCGCCGCCGGCAAAACCGGTACCACTGATCAATATACCGACGCCTGGTTCATCGGCTTCACCCCCCAGCTCTCTGCCGGCGTTTGGATCGGTGTGGACGATCCCCAGGTGAGTCTGGGTGAGAAACGCTATGGCAACATCGCTGCCCTGCCCATCTGGGCGCGAATCATGCGGGAGATCCACGAGAATCTCCTCGACCTGCCCGTTGCCAACTGGGAGATGCCTGATGGTGTGGTGGTCATGAACGTTTGCCAGGTCACCAAGGACCGCCCCACCAAGTATTGCCCCAGGGGAAAAGAAATCTATCTTGAGGGCACCGAGCCACCCGATGAGTGCCAACTGCATACCGGCGTCGATTCTCGCCCTTATAATCCGGATAAGGATATTTTCCTGAACTGATACCATCGATCCATAGTTAGATTGGATCGTGTTCCGGGCATTTAAAATTCACTCGACCAAACGACTATGCTGAGAGCCGTTCTCTACTGGGTATCTCAGAAACGCTGGCTCCTGTTTGCCGCGGTTCTGAGTTTTGCCCTTTACCAGCTACCTTATCCCCAGGGCATCTCCGAGAATGGCTACCGGACCATCAACATCGTCATTATCGTTCTGATTCTCATTGTCAGCGAGGCCGTGCCCCTGCCGGCCATTGCCCTCCTGATTGCCGTTCTCCAGGTGACCTTTGGCATTGGCGAACCCAGCGAAGTAGCCCGGTCCTATATGAACGACGCCGTCTTCTTTATCATGGGCTCCCTGATGCTGGCGGTGGCTATCGTCAAGCAGGGCCTTGATGCACGGCTGACTCTGGGCATTCTCTCCCTGACCGGTACGAAAGTCACTTCCATCATGTGGGGCTTTTTCGTCATTTCCCTGCTGCTCACCTCCTTTATCGGGGAACATACGGTGGCAGCCATGCTCCTGCCGGTGGTGCTGACGTTGGTGCGTAACACCTCAGAGGATGCCGACGAGGTGAAAAATCTCACCCTCCTCCTCCTTTTCGCCCTGATTTACGGCTCCATCATCGGGTCCATCGGCACACCGTCCGGCGGCGCCCGGAATGCCATCATGATCGGCTACTGGCGTGATTTCGGGTTGGCCCAAATCGGTTATTTGCAATGGATGACCTATACCTATCCCCTTATGCTGGCCCAGATTCCCATCGGCGGTTGGATTCTCCTGCGCGCCTTTAAACCTGAACAAAAGCGGCTGGACCGGGCGGTGCGCAAGCTCCAGGCACAGGTGGGCAGGAGTGGTGAACTGACCGGACAGCAGCTCTTAGCCATCATCCTGTTCGTTCTCGTTTTTCTGGCATGGGTTTTTCTGTCGGACCATATCGGCATGGGGATCGTGGCTCTGGGCGGGGTTTTCCTTTACCTGACAACCGGGCTGGTGGAGTGGCAGGAGATCAACCAGCGCACCAATTGGGGCGTCGTCCTACTCTTTGCAGCCGTCATTTCCCTGGGCACGCAGCTTTCAGATACCGGAGCCGCCCTGTGGCTGGCCCAGCACCTGCTAAGCCTCATGGACCCGGTGTTGCAGCAGTTCGCTCTGGCGCAGTATCTTCTGGTCATGGTTGTAACGACCGTAGTAGCCAATGTGATGAGTCCCAGCGCCACGGTGGCCGTGCTGGGACCACTGTTTATAAACTTTGAGGGCAACACCGTCTTTTTGGGCTTCACCACCGCCGTGGCGTCGGCCTTCGGATACTTTACCACCGTAGGGGCTCCGGCGGGAATGATCGTCGCGGCAACCGGTTTGGTCAAGGCCAAGGATTTTCTGCGTGCGGGATGGCGCTTTGGCTTGATGTCGGCAATCTTTCTGATTTTAGCCATCCTGTTTTACTGGCCCTGGATATATACGGAGGCATGATGGATCAGGGCCGGGAACCGAAAGAGGACAAGTGATGCGATTTCTGGTTGCCGTAAGCAGCACCATCTACTCGGAGCGGACCCTCCGGATCGGGAGCACCATCGCCAATGCCTTCTCTGCCGATCTGTCGGTTGTCTACGTCGGCGACCGGCCCAAGGAGATCCTCTCCAGTAGCGTGGGCCTCTCCCGGGATGCCCTCGTGAACTGGAATATCAATCAGCCCGGCGTGGATGTTCTCAGGTGGGCCTACCGCCGCCTCCAGGAGTACGAATTTATCGATCCGTCGGTGGAGCAGTTTGATCCCGCTAATCAGGTGGGGGACGCCGATCATATCCGGGTGGTGGTGCCCCATGTCCACGGGGAGAAGATCCGTCTGATCCTCCGGGAAGGTGAGCCGGTGAACGAGGTGAAAAAGGAAACCGAGTACCGGGACTACCTCCTCACCATTGTGGGCGGCGGCTCCCGCAAGCGCCTTACCCGCCAGCTGGTGCAGTTCGTGGACACGAGCCTCCTGTTCGTGAAAAATTTTGACCCTGACTTGAAATACAAGGTCCTCCTGTGTGTGGACGATTCACGGGCCACCAAGCGGGCGGTGGTCTTTGGCGCCCAGGTGGCGACCTATTTCAAGAGCCAGGTGGAGGTGTTGACGGTGAGCAAGACCAAACGGTTCGGACCGGGATACCGGGGAGCGGCCCAATGGGCGGAGCACTACCTCAAGCGAAGGAAAGTCCCTTTTACCCAGCATTTTGAGACCGGCGATCCCATCACCGTCTTTACCGAGATGGCCGGCAGCGACCATATCATCATCATGGGCAAGTCCAAGCAAAGCCCCCTGAAGACTTTCCTGACCGGCTCCAAGCCGGGGGAGACGGTGCTGAAGGCCCAGGGCCCGGTGATATTGGTGAAGTAGTTTTTACCGCACCCTGCCCCCCTAAAACAGCTTCCTGAGGATAAATCCGCTCTCTCTGGCATAGCGGTGCAGCTCTTCCCGGAAGTCAGGGTGGGCGATATTGATCAGTTGCTCAGCCCGATCGCCGACGGCCCGGCCGTTCAGGGTGGCAATCCCATACTCGGTGACCACGTAGTGCACGTCCCCTTCGCTCGTGACCACTCCCGCCCCCGACTCCAAAAAGGGCGCAATGCGCGAAACTTGCCGGTCCCCAACCTGGGCGGTGGACGGCAGCGCTATAATCGGCTTGCCCCCCGGTGAGCGAGCAGCCCCCCGGATGAAATCGACCTGGCCGCCGATGCCGCTGTAGAATCTTTTTCCCAGACTGTCGGAACAGACCTGGCCCTTCAGGTCGATGGAGAGGGCCGAATTGATGGCCACCACTTTGTCGTTGCGGGCAACCGTGGCCGGGTCATTGGTGTACTCGGTGGGGCGCATTTCCAGCACGGGGTTCCGGTCGGCCCAGTCGTAGAGGCTGCGGGTGCCGATCATGAAGCTGGTCACCACCTTGCCGAGGTTCAGGTTCTTTTGTTCGTTGGTGATGACGCCGGCCTCCACCAGGTCCATGATGCCGTCCGAGATCATTTCGCTGTGGACACCCAAATCCTTGTGACCGTCCAGGCACCGAAGGGCGGCATCCGGGATGGCGCCGATACCCACCTGCAGGGTGGCTCCGTCATCGATGAGGCTGGAGATGTGGGCGCCGATTTTCTGCTGGGCATCCGTGGGCGGCTTGGGCTCGTAGGTGTAGAGGGGGTGGTCAACTTCCACCATGTAGTCCAGTTCTTTGATGTGGACGTAGGAATAACCCTGGGTCCGGGCCTGCCGGGGATTGACCTCTGCAATGACCATCTGGCTGGCCTTGTAGGCGGCGCGCACCACATCTACGGACACCCCCAGGCTGCAGTAGCCCCGGTCATCTGGTGGGCTCACCTGGATGAGGGCCACATTCGGCGCCAGACGGCTCAGATGGCGAGGTATTTCCGACAGGAATGCAGGTACAAAATAGGCCCGGCCCTCATTCACGGCCCGGCGGGTGTTGGGGCCGATGAACCAGGCGTAATGGACGAAACTGTCTTCCATACCGGGGAGGGTGTAGGGGGCAGTCTCCTCGGTGCTCCCCATGGTGAGGATGTGGTGGACCTGCACCCCTTGAAGTTCCTCGTGGCGGGCCGTCATGGCCTGGACCAGCTGGGTGGGCACGGCGGCGCCTGAGCCGACATACACCTTGTCACCCGAGCGGATCAGCTTGACGGCTTCCTCAGCCGACACCCACTTATCCTTTTTGACAGTCATGGTTTTCTCCAAGTAACAAAAACGGCGCTGAATGGGCGCGAAAATCTAATTAACAGGATAAATAACTCCTTTTAATTTACAACGGGTAAGATCGGTTGGCAGCAAGCTTCGGCGAGAGGGGCAGGGGGGATAGGAACCGGGACGGGTCTCGGCTCGACATCCCGATACCGCCCGGGGTTGTGAGTAGCGGCCTATTATTTTCGCGGGTCGCAGTAAATTCGCTCTCCCGGCCACTGATCGAAAAATCTAAACGATAATCCGGTTTTGGAGCTGCCGTTTTACTGCCGCTGCTAAACAGTTACACCGTAACTTCATTTCACTGGTTGAACCACCTGACCAATTAACCCGTCGGTCTATGCCCTTAAGGTTGATGTGTTGCACTGTGCCGGACCGCACCTGAATCGAAGGTATCGCGAATGACGCCGAAAACGATCATCCGTAGCTATCTGCTTATTACGGCCATTTTCAATCTCTCTGCCTCAATCATTTGGGGGATCAACACCCTGTTTTTATTGAATGCCGGGCTGGACATTTTCGGCGTCTTTGTGGTCAACGGTATTTTTACCGCCAGCATGGCTCTATTTGAAATACCTACCGGTGTGCTGGCCGATACCCGTGGCCGCCGGACCTCCTTTCTGCTCAGTGTCATGGTCATCTTCATCGGCACGCTCGGCTATGTGTGGGTTGCGGCGACATCAGGGAGCCTGCTTGCCTTCAGTATCATGTCGGTGGTGCTGGGGCTGGGCTACACCTTTTATTCCGGCGCCGTGGAGGCCTGGCTGGTGGATGGCCTAAAGGCTACGGGCTTTCAGGGCGATCTTGACGGGGTCTTTGCACAGGGCGGT
>CAZJBG010000032.1:0-20416 GCA_964543925.1 uncultured bacterium | reverse complement strand
CCGTCCACCACCTGCCGGGGGGGAATTTTACGGATCCGCATAATGATCAACTTCAAGATCGGGACCCGCCCCCAGCCGATGGATACCAGGGCCTGAACCCACAGCCCCACCGGCACCAGGTAGAGAAACAGGAAGAATACGATAAGAACAATGGGGAGAATGAAAACGAGACTTTCCATGGGACAGCTACTCCTTTTTTACCGGTGGGGCGTGGCGCACCAGGGCGGTATTCCCCTCAACCGAAATGATTTCCACTGAGGCGCCTTTGTCAAGGTATTCGCCCTGGGTGGTGATGTTCACCTGGCGGCCGCCCACATCGGCTTTCCCGCTGGGCATACAGGCCGTCAACGTGACGCCCATCTGGCCCACCAGGGACTCAAGCCCCATGGCCACACTGTAGTCTTCGGAGGTCATCGGTACGTGTTTACGGAAAAACTTGCTGGTCACAAAGGCCCTGAGCAGGAGGATCCCGCCGATGATGGCGCCCAGAATGCCGATATTCAGGCCGATGAAGGCCCGTTGTAGCTGATCGAGGGACGGGTATTCGCCCAACAACATCTGATACATGCCCCAGAGCATAAGACCGATCCCTCCAATCCCGAACAGTCCAAAGCCGGGAATGGCCACTACCTCCACGATCAACAGGGTAAGGCCACCCAGGAAAATGAGAACTTCGGTGAAGGTGGCCAGCTGGGCGATAAAACTGGAGCCGAAAAAGAGGGCCAGGGCAATGGTGCCAATGATGCCCCCGACGCCGAAACCGGGCGTTTTGATCTCGAACATCAGGCCCAGGAACCCAATGGTCATGAGCAGGCTGCTCACAATGGGATCGGTGATGAACCGCACGACCTGCTCCGACCAGTTGGGGGCGAAAGTGACGACCGTGGCAGCTTCCAGCCCCAGACTCACCAGAACCTCCTCGAATGAATCGTGCTGCTCATCGGCGATGGCCAGCCGGAGAGCCTTCTCGGTGGTCAGGGTGATGAGTTTGCCTTCCCGGCTCCCCTCCACATCGTCCAGGTGCACCGTATCGCCCTCAATGATGACATAGGGCACTTCCAGCTCCTCATCCACCATGGCCTCGGCGATCTGTGGGGGCCGGTCCCGGGCCTCGGCGGTGGCGGACATCTCCTCACGCATGTAGGAGATAACTTTCTCACTGGCCTTTTTGCCCTCGAGGTCCACGGCGGTGGCGGCACCGATGGTGGCGCCCTTGGTCATGATAATCCGCTCACACGAGAGGGAAATGAGGGCGCCGGCCGAGATGGCCCGGCGGTTGATAAAGGCTATGGTCGGCACCGGCGAGGACATGATGGCATCCTTGATGCGGGTAGCGCCATCGATGCGGCCACCGAAGGTATCGATGTCGAATATAATGACGTCGGGGCTCTCGTCCCGGGCTTGCTCGATCACCCGCTCCACGTAGGCCGGCAGGCCCAGGTCAATCATGCCTTGAATGGGTACCCGGTAGACCAGGCCTGCCGGTGAAACCACCGAAATGGCACCCAGTACCCAAATGAATAGAGCGACTCTCATCGTGAGATAATATTAGATGCCCGCCCCTGGAAAGTCAATGTGTTTCCGTCGGAAAAACCGTTTCATAAGGGTGATGATACCAAGGTAACTTGCTGCCTTATCATTTATCCCAGTAGATCGTATCCCTTGGCCTATCATATTCTTCGCCTAATCGCCGCCACCTCCAATCGCCTGCCGCGATCCTGGTCGCTCGTACTGGGTCGCCTGTTGGGCGCTCTGCTCTATCTGGCATTCCCGCACCGCAAGCCGGTGGCCTGGAGGAACCTCTCCACGGCCCTTCCCGAACGATCCCCCCGGCAGCGGCGGGCTATTCTCTGGGACACCTACCAGCACTTCGGCCAGGTGCTGATGGATTTCATTCGGATACCTGCTATTTCGGCTGAAGACCTGGAGGCTGTCGTCGATTTCGATGAGGCGCACATCCGGGAAGCCCGGGACAGTGGTCGGGGCGCCATCCTCGTCACCGGGCATATGGGCAGCTGGGAGATGATCCTCCTGGCCCTTGGCCGGCGCGGCTATCCCATGAGCGGCGTGGCCGTCACTCAACGGGGAGCGGGTGGTCGGTTTGTAGAGACGGTCAGGAAGGCCACCGGCTGCCGTTTCATCCCCAAGAATGCCTCGACCCGCACCATGTTACGCCGACTGGGTGAAGGTGACATTCTCGGCTTGGTTGCCGACCAGGACGCCCGGCGCAGCGGCGTGTGGGTCACTTATTTTGGCCAACCGTCGTCCCGGGCCAGGGGCGGCGCCGTCTTTACGCTCTATACGGGCGCGCCCATGCTCTTCGGCGCCTGCCTGCTGCAAAAAGACGGCCGCTACCGCCTGAGCTTCGTCCCCATCAGCACCGAAAACCTGCCCGACGACAAGGAAGAGGCCAGCAGGGTTCTCACCCAACGATACACCGACCACCTGGAGGAAATGGTTCGCCGGCACCCGGAGCAATATTTCTGGTTTCACCGCATGTGGAAGACCCGTCCTGAGAAAAGTGGAACGGTTCGTCCGTGAAACGGGTGGCCGACACCGATCCCGGTGCTTCCGCACAGTTCTGGCAGACGATCCGGGCCGGCGGTCTGGTGGTCTATCCCACCGACACCCTCTACGGCTTGGGTGCGGATGCCTTAAGCCTGCCGGCTATCGAGGGGCTCATGGCCATCAAGGGACGTAGGGGACCGTTCAGTGTCATGGTGGGGCAGCTGGACCAATTGGGCGAATATGCGTTGGTTTCATCGCAGATCAACGACAAATTAGTCCAAATGCTTCCCGGACCTTATACCATCATTCTGGCGCCCCGCAAACCAGACACCTTTCCCGAGACGGTGATGAGCCCCGACGGGATGGTGGGGTTCCGTGTACCGAGGCATCCGTTCATCCAGGCCGCTTACCGGCAAGCCGGGGGGTTGGTCATCACCACCAGTGTCAACCGGACCGGCCAGCCGCCCCTTCAGGACCCGGAATCCATCATCGACTCGTTCGGCTCCGACATTGACCTGTTGATCGATAGCGGCCCCTTGCCCGACTCCCAGGGGAGTACGGTGGTCAACCCGGCTGCCCAACCGTGGCAGGTCATCCGTCAAGGCGATGGAAAACTCTAAGCGGGCATGATGACCCTTCCCCGTCTGCTCAAATACTTAACGCGTTACTGGCACCTGATTGGCCTGACCCTGGCGCTCTCCATCCTTTTCGTGGCGCTGAATACCCTCTCACTCTGGATGGTGGCCTCGCTCATCAACACCGTCCTGGTAAGTCCTGAAAATATTCCCGTCAAACCGATCGATCTGCCCCTGGGCGCTTCAGTCTATGATCAACTCAAGGGGTGGACCGCCAACCTCATCCAGCAGTCCTCGGCCCTTAAGACCCTGGCCTACCTATGCTGGCTGCTGTTGGGCGTATTCCTGTGTAAAAACCTGGTGCTCTACCTCAAGAATATGGCCGCGGGGATCATGGAAAATCGGCTTATCCGGGACCTGCGCAACGACCTGTTCAGCCATATCCAGGGCTTGTCCCTCACCTACTTTGATAAGCAAAAATCAGCGAATATCTCCTCCATCGTACTCAACGATGTCACGGCTGTCCGCCGGGCATTCACCGTCGGGGTGCAGAAGGCCGTGGTGGAGCCTTTCAACCTGGCGGTTTTTATCACCATGCTGTTTATCATCAGCTGGCAACTTTCCCTGCTCGCCATACCCCTCATTCCGCTGGCTGCTCTCTTCACGACCCGCTTGGGCCGCAGCTTAAGAAGGCGGGCTCGGCGCACCACGGAACAGATTGCCGGGGTCATGAACGTCCTGCAGGAAACCCTCCACGGTATCAGAATTGTGAAGGCCTTTGTCAGGGAGAAGGAGGAGATTCGCCGGTTTCGCGTGGAAAATCAACAGTATTATCACCTGGTGTTCCGCCGATTTTCCCTCAAGAACATGAATACACCGATCAATGAGATGATCGGCGTATTCATGGGGGTCATCTTGCTGTGGGTCGGCGGCCAGCAGGTCCTTCTGGGGCGCGGCGTGGGGCCGGAAGAGTTTATGAGCTATATTATTTTCCTGTTTGCCATGCTCCAACCTGTTCGCGCCCTCGGCAACGTGAACGCCGACATACAGGTGGGCCTCGCATCAGCCGAGCGCATCTTCAGCCTTATGGATGTGCCGCCCGACATTATTGAAAAACCCGGCGCAACAAGACTCACCCAATTCACCGAGGCCATTCGCTTCGAAGATGTCACTTTCACCTATGAGAGCGGCGGCAAACCGGCCCTTTATAACCTGAACGCGACCATCAAACTGGGTGAAGTGGTGGCGCTGGTAGGCATGAGTGGATCAGGGAAATCCACCTTCGTGGATCTTATTCCCCGGTTCTACGAAGTCACCCAGGGTCACATCAGCATCGATGGACATGACATCAGGGATGTACAGGTACACTCGTTGCGCCGGCTCATCGGGATGGTCACACAGGAGACCCTGCTCTTTAACACCACCGTGTGGGATAACATCATCTACGGCGATCCTCTGGCTACGGAGGCCCAGGTGCGGCTGGCGGCCGAAGCTGCCCATGCCTGGGAATTTATTGAAGAATTGCCTCAGGGGCTGGATACCGTCATCGGCGAGCAGGGGGCCAAGCTGTCGGGCGGCCAGCGCCAACGCCTAGCCATCGCCCGGGCCCTGCTCAAAAACCCCCCGATCCTGATCCTCGACGAAGCCACCTCGGCTTTGGATACGGAATCAGAAAAACTTGTCCAGGCGGCCATCGATGAGCTGATGCAAAACCGCACGGTCATCGTCATCGCCCACCGACTCTCCACTATCCAGAGTGCCAACCGCATCATCGTCCTGGAACGAGGCCGCATAGCGGAGTCCGGCAGCCACAAGGAACTGCTGGCGAAAAACGGCCAGTACCGCCAACTCTACGATGTGCAGTTTCAGTCCATAACCCGATCACCTGCTATTGCTCCCCTCCCCTAAGACAGCTCCCTGCAGACGTTCTCTGGTGGGTCTCACAACACACAGATGTTTGGCAGGGCCAACACGGTCCCGGGTTGATCGGCGGGTGCCATGAGTCAATCTCTCTCCCAGCCGTTCATGTCCGTCCTCATCCGGTCCTACAACCGGCTGCCCCATGTGCTTGAAATCCTCGAGATCTGTATGACCCAGGACTACGCTAACTTTGAAGTGGTGGTCTTGGAACAAAGTACCCAGGCCCATTGGGAAGCGCACCAGGCCGCCTTCGATAAATATGACCGCCGGGTCAGGGTCGTTCGATCCCGGCCGCTGGGACCGCCCGGGGCCCGGAACGTGGGTGTCGCCCATTGCAAGGGGGAGGTGGTCCTGTTTATGGACGATGATGACCTGCCCGTGGGCGAGAATTGGATTGCCGCCCATGCGAAAAACTTCGCCGACCCCCACTGCCTGGGTGTGTCGGGAGGGCATCTGCGGCAACTCGACAAGCCCCATCGTTATCAGGATATGCAGAAGGCCTACAAGCGTTGTTTAACCCTCTCCTTCCTCCTGAAGGGCAGGACCTACACGGAAATCGATCAGGTTAAACAGCCGGTTCAATGGCTCCATGGCAACAACTGTTCCATTCGCAGGTCCCTTATCCTGAAACTGGGTGGATGGAATCCGCACATTGTGTCCGATCACGAAGAGCATTCGTTGTTCTACAAGTTGCGCAAGGACATGCAGCCTGATGATTACCTAAAATTCGATCCCGAGCCGAAAGTTTTGAGGCGGTGGAACATTGTGAGCGGTGTGGGTCGGCGAACCATGTCCCTTACCCGGCTTCTGGAACATCGCCTCCAGTACTACCACTGGGTGGTCAGTAAATACCGTCCCCTCCGATTCTACGGGCTGTATCCGCTGTTCATGCTTTTCACCTTCCATTCTGCCATGAACATTTTTATCCGGAACTTCAGTTTCAAGGATACCTTCTGGATTCGGGTGTTTGGGCAGCGCCGGGGCCAGTATCTGTACATCCTTCAGGAACTGGTAAAATTTCCTTTCATGGTGCTGCGTTTCCTGCTGACCCCCAAACCGGCATGGGATGATCACATTGTGCTTCCTGAGGACGCCTAGCTCCAAGGACGGTTGCCCATGATCAAGGTACTTTTCGATATCGAATACATCTATCACCTTGCTGCCATGAACCCCATTATAGCCGCTTTCGCGGCAGACCCGAAATTCGACATCGCCATAACCCTCGGGAAGGAACTGTACCGCCGGTGGGGACTGTTCAAGGTATCCAGAAGGGATGACTTCGTCCCTTATCTGGAGCTGGGCCGCATGCGATGGGCCGAGGAGCATGAGACCTTCGATGCCGTATTCGTAGGTGATACGAAACGTGGCGCGGAGAAATTAGGTCAAACGCTACTCTGCTTTGTCAACCACGGTACCGGCATCAAGAACGTGCTTTATCGTAATCTCAGGCGGCATCCCCGCACGAAGTACATGATATTTGTCGAGGGTGATTTCCGCGTGGAGCAGCTCGAATCATCAGGTGCATTAGGTGAAAGTGAACTATTCAAAACAGGGTTGCCTAAACTCGATCCCTATTTCCAGCCCAACAGTTTCGATCGCGAAGCCATCCTCACCCGTTACGGCCTCGACCCGGCCAGGAGAACCGTGCTTTTTGCCCCGACCTTCAAGCCCACCTGTATCTACCAGTTGAAAGACCATATATTTACCGAAACCACGGACTACAACCTGATCATCAAGCTGCACCACTACAGCTGGATGGGCAAACATGCCCCCCACAGACAGCACCGAATTTTCGAGCGCCGGATCGGTAAGTATCCTCACGCGGCCCTCGTGCCGGTTCACGATTACAATATCCTGCCCCTGATGGCGGCGGCCGATACCTTGATCAGCGAAGCTTCGAGTACGATATTCGATTTTTTAGCCCTGAAAAAAACCGGCATCATCTATAACCTGGACCACGACCGGTTGAAACACTCCGACGGGGAACACGTGCTCACCATCGACAACCGGGAATTCCTCAAAGGGGCCTTCGTCCACATCAACCGCCCGGATATGATCAGAAGCGCCGTTGATCGGGCCCTGCAGCCCACAACGGGCATGGTTGAAAAAGCGGACCGCTACCGCAGCCATTTCTTTCACCAATTGGATGGTCATGCATCGGAGCGGCTTAAGGCAACGGTTGAACGGCTCCTGGCGGAGGGCACCCATGCCAATCAACCCCAGGTGGATCATTCTACCAAGTGATGACCGGTCCCGACCCTGCTGCGGGCAGGGCTGTTACCTGATGGGCGTCATTGAGGGCCGTCCTCAGCAAGTTGTGACGTCATGAAGGTCGGTATCTACGCCCCCAACTGGATCGGGGACGCCGTGTTGGCCATCCCTTTTGTCAACCGGTGCCGTCAAAAATTTCCCGAAGCACACATCACCCTGATCGCCAAGGCGTGGGTGGCGGCGATCTATGAGCAGCACCCCAGCGTGGATGAGATCATCACCTTGGAAGGGCCCCAGCTCAGGGGCCTGCGACCCACCACCCGGAGCGGCCGCCGCCTGACCAGGTTGGAACTCGACCGCTTCTATATACTGTCCGACTCGCTCCGCACCGCCTACCTGGCCTGGCTGGCCCGCAGCCCGGCGCGTATCGGCTTTAAGGGACAGTTCCGCTCGCCCTTGCTCACCCGGGCCGTCCCGCCGCCCGAATCGGTCCTGCACCGGGCGGACCGCTACCTACGCCTGCTGGATACTGCAACTTCAACGGCCACTGCCGCTGCTACTGCTTCCACCCTCCCCGGTATCACGGTGACAGAGGAGGAAGCTCGTTGGGCGGCAACCGAGATGGACAAACGGGGCCTTGAGCGGCCGCTGGCTGTTTTCCCCTCCAGTGTCGCCGAGTCCCGCCGCGTACCGTTAGTCAAATGGGTAAAATTCCTGACGCCGCACCTGGAAGCGGGCCGCCAGCTGCTGTTTATCGGCAGCCGCCAGGATCGACCCGCAAGCGACGACCTCATTCAGCGGCTGGGCCGGACCGGCGCCGTGGCAACCGTTTGCGGCGAGACCACTCTGCGGCAAAGCATTGCCCTAATGACCCAATGCGAGGGCGCCATTGCGTCGGATTCGGGATTGGGACACATCGCCGCCAACCTGGGGCTGAAGACCGTCTCCATCTTCGGGGCTGGAGATCCGGACATCACCCACCCACTGGGTCCCCGAACGGCCGTGGTAGCCGAACCGGTGCACTGCAGCCCCTGCCGGCGGAATACCTGTCACAACCGGGAAGAGCCGCTCCTGTGCCTCACCGCCATCAATGATCCCGCCATCGTGAAGGCCTACGATGCCCTGTAAGCGCCATACGTCCCGGCTGGACAGCCCGGCTCCCGGACCGGCGCGAGCACTATGCCGGTCCTGGCTGCTCATGCTTTGCTGCGTCGTGCCCCTGGCAGGACAGACGCACCCCTTTTCCTGGGGTGAGCAGCTGGTTTATGCCGCCGGGTTCCGCCTGTTCAGCGTCGGGACGACCACGATGGAAGTGCTGACTCCGGACAGCCTGAGCCGCGATACGACCCTGCACATTGTCTCTCAGGTCAAGACCAAACCCCTATTCAACCGGCTCTACCGCATCGATGATCGGGTGGACCTGTGGCTGGACCCGCAATCTCTGGAGCTGCGCGGGATGCTGCGGAATATTAACGAGGGGAGATACCACCGACGGGACACCGCCCTTGTGGACCCTCAGGCCGGGCTGATCTTCGCCGGGACGGATACACTGACGGCGGAAGGACCTGTCTTTGACCCCATCGGCGCTATTTATTACCTGCGGAGCCAGCCGTTGAATCTCGGCGATACCTTCGACTTGAGCATTTTCGATGGCCGGCGACTGCGCCCCATGGCCATCACCGTAACCGGCCCGGTGAGCATCAAAGTACCTGCCGGTGAGTTCGACTGTCTGGTGCTAAGCCCCACGTCGCTGGACGACCAGCCGACGACGAAGGTAGGCGGTTTTCTTAAACTCTGGTTGGCAACGGACGAGCGGCGCACGCCGGTTCGGGTGGAGCAGAAAACCAGCTTCGGGACGATGGTGCTAAGGCTGGCAGAGATTAGGTGAAGGGGCGTTGAGGGGGACCGGCAGCGGCGGATTAGATAACTGTTTAACTTTTAATCGTGTCTGGATAGGGGGCAGTTTATAGACATACCTTTATACCTTATACACATTCCCCCGATGACCCATATCGTAGACTTTGACAATCTTTTTATTCCTATCCAAACTTAAAATAATCCGTATATTTCCTACACGAATACGATAAAACCCTTTCCAATTCCCTTTCAATCTTTTCACATCTGCAGTTAAAGGACCTTTGTTTTCCAACCATGCTTTAAAGTTGTCAATTTTGCCAAGGATTGTGGAGACGACTTTCTTTTCCGACTTGCTGAGATACTTTCTACTCTCCTTACTTAATTCAACCTTCCACACTACTTATCCGCCTTGACGACGTCCTGACTCTCATATTTGGCCGGATCACCGAATAGTGAGTTTATCTCTTCCATTTCACCGTCGTCTACATAAGGAATTAACTCCAGCTTCAATTTTTCCAATTTTTCCTCGAAAACCTCTGCCACTGCCCTTTTTATCAGCTCATACATTTTAGTTTCGTCAACTTGGACATCCATGATTTTTTTTCCCTTGTATAATTCCATTATGTCAATTTACATAAAAACCAGAATGAATGGAGGGGAAAACGGTACCGGCAGCCTAGCAAGCGAGCTCACTTGGCCCGAAGCTTCGGGGCGCAGTCCTGAAGCTGGCAGGGGTAAACTAGCAACCGGGTTGCAGGGCTCCGGAGGGGGACCCTACTTGAATATCCGCATAATATCGTTGTAGATGACCACCACCATCAGGGTAAGCAGGAGCATCATCCCAACTTGCTGGATGGCCATACGAGCCTTCATCGAAAGCGGTCGCCGCAGGCCGGTCTCAATCAGGACGACGGCCAGCTGGCCGCCATCCAGGGCGGGTATGGGCAGGATGTTGATGAACGCCAGGTTGATGCTGATAATGGCCAGCAACCGCAGGAAGGTTGCGAATCCGGTCTGGACCGACTGGCCGGCCAGCTGGGCGATCATAATCGGACCGCCGATATCTTTGATGCTGGCCTTGCCGGTCACGATCATGCCCAGGGACTTGTAGGTGATGATGAACCAGCGCCGGGTAGCGGTGAAGCCGCTCACCATCGCCTCGCCAACCCCCACCGATCGCCTTACCCCCTTGGGCTCGATACCAATGAGACCGACCGTCTTGAACTCGTCCCGCACCCACGTCTCGGTGGCCCGGGTCTTGATGGCGCTGGTAAAGGTCTCGCCGGAGCGAACCCAGGTCACTTCAATGACCTCATCGGGGACGCTATGAATCAGGGCGGTCAACTCCGCCCAGGATGTGATGGGACTGCCGTTAATGGCCGTGATGTTGTCACCGGCCTGCATGCCCACCTCCTCAGCGGGATAGCCCTGGATCAAGGCCCCCACAACGGGAGCTGGATCGTTCTCGATCACACCATCGGTGAAGGTAACGGCAGAAAACACCACCACGGCCAAAATGAGATTGGCGATAACCCCGGCGGACATGACCCACATCTTCTGGAGGGCATTCTTGGACTGAAATTCCCACGGCTCCCCGGTGATCGTTGTGTCCATGCTCTCATCCACCATGCCCGCCATTTTCACATAGCCGCCCAGGGGAAATAACCCCAAGCCGTACTCGGTATGACCGATCTTCCTTTTGATCCCGAGTCCAAAAAGGTTAAAACCGACGTAAAATCGCTCCACTCTCACCCCCACCGAACGGGCGGCCAGAAAATGGCCCAGTTCGTGGAAAAATATCAACACGCCCAGCATCAAAATAAACGCCAGAATCGTAGTCATGGACTACTCCTTCATTTCCTTGTAAATCTCATTCTGCCAGACGATGAGCTCCCTGGTCTGACTATCGTTGAAAATATAGCGCCTGCCCATCTTTCCCGGTCTATCGCGACTGGAACTCAGACTGACGCCGGTCCGATTGGCTCCGCGGAAAGCTGAACCTTTCGCGAGAGTTTCAAGATCTTTTCGACATATCGCCCGGTCCAGACCTGTAATTCCTCGATACCCTCCAACGTCGGGTGCGCCATAAAGGGGTGGTCAGCCATGGTCTTTTCCAACACCACCGGGATGTCGATAAAATCAAGGCGCTCGTCAAGGAAAGCGTAAACCGCCAGATCATTGGCCATGTTAAGCACCGCCGGGGCGGAACCACCCCGCCTCAGAGCCTCGTAGGCCAGGGCGATACAGGTGAATTTCTCCAGGTCGGGCGGCTCAAAGGTCAGGGTCCCCACCTGAGCCAGGTCCAGGCGGTCCCATTCGGATGGCCGGTGTTCGGGATAAGTGAGGGCGTACTGGATGGGGATTTTCATATCCGGGACCCCCAGTTGGGCCTTCACCGAGCCGTCGAAAAACTCCACCATCGAGTGAATGATGGATTGGGGATGGATCACAATATCCACCTGTTGGGGCTCCATGCCGAACAGCCAGCGGGCCTCGATGACCTCCAGCCCCTTGTTCATCATGGTGGCCGAATCGATGGTGATCTTGGGCCCCATATCCCAGTTGGGATGGTTCAAGGCCTGGCTTTGGGTAACCTGGGACAACCGCTCCTTGGGCCAACTGCGAAAAGGACCGCCGGAACCGGTGAGGATCAGCCGCCGAACCTGGGCCGGGTCTTCGCCCACCAGACATTGCCAGATGGCGCTGTGTTCGCTGTCCACCGGGTAAATCCGGGCCTTCTTTTTTTTCGCCAGTTCGGTGATATACGCGCCGGCCATCACCATACTCTCCTTGTTTGCGAGGGCCACATCTACCCCGGCATGCAGAGCTGCGATGGTGGGCGCCATTCCCGCGCCACCGACCAGGCCGTTCAGGCACAGGTCCACATCGTCACGACCGGCGATTTCAAGGAGCCCTTCACGACCGGACAACACCTCGATGCCCGTTCCGTGAAGCCGGTCCCGCACCTCGGCCGCCGCCGAGTCATCGATGATCGCCACCGCCGATACCCGGAACGCGACCGCCTGTTCAGCCAGCAGGGCGGCATCCTTCCTGGCCGTGAGGCTCATGATCTGGAACTCACCGGACAGACTGGTGACCACCTCCAGGGCCTGCGTGCCGATGGAGCCGGTGGAACCGAGTATGCTCAGACGTTTCATCAGATGGCCAAACTCAACTGGGCCCCTCCTGAAAAGAGATCGGGGTTAACCATTATTGCTCGCAACGATAACCTGATCCATGGAACAAGGTCATAACCGGCCATCAGGGCAAGTGCTCTGGAAGTTAATGAAATTTTCCGGGGAACATCCGGTGCCTCCCCTTTCGGAAAGATGTGTTGAAACAGGAACAATACGGCCACACCTGCATGCCAGGGCTCCAACCGGGCGGTGTAGCCCCAGCGCATTTCATTCCACTTCAGTGTGTAGGCCGACAGCCCATCAATCCGACCCTGAACGAAAGCCATTTCGGGGATCAGGGGGCCATATTTCATGAAACCAGGTAAAAATTTAATGCCGATGCGTTGATACTGCACGACCTGGCGATCCGCTATCCCGCCGCCAAGCGCTCCGAGAAAGGCCAGGTTGGGCGACACCCACCATTGCAGGCTGATGATAGGCAGGATTTGCAGCGTGCCACCATCCGGGCGATAGACCGCCGGGAAAAGGGTGGCTGTAATGGGGCCGAACCGGCTCATGGGAAGGGAGGACGGTGTGGTGGCAATGGACACATCTCGGGCATAAGCCGCAAATGCGGTGCTATCGGATACCGCCTGAGCCTGCAGTGAGGCCGCCGCCAGCATCGACAGGGACATAAGGGTGCAAGTGAGCCTAGGTAATGCCACGGGTGCTACTCTCAATAAAGTCGAGGATGGCCTGTATCTCGGAACTCGGTTCCATTTCCTGCCTGATGGCTGCCAGCGCCTGACGAATGGTGTAATCTGAGCGGTAGATCAGCTTGTAGGCCCGTTTGATCCGGGCCTGGACCTCCGCCGGTATGCCGCGGCGCCGCAGACCGACGAGATTGAGGCCGGAGAAACCGAGGGGCTCGCCCGTAGCGAGGATATAGGGCGGGACATCCTGCACCACCCGAAACCCGCCACCCACAAAGGCGTGGGCACCCACACGGCACTGTTGATGAACGGGAGTCATGCCGCCCACGGAGGCATATTCATCGATCTGCACGAAGCCCCCCAGCTGCACGCCGTTGGCCAGTATCACCCGGTCGCCGATGCGGCAGTCGTGCCCCACGTGGACGTAGGCCATGAGATAGGCCTGGGAACCGATGATCGTGCCGCTCTCACGCATGCCCCGGTTCACCGTCACATATTCCCGAATGACCGTGCTGTCACCGACGGTGACCTTGGTGTCATGCTCTTCAAAATCGATATGCTGGGGCGGTCCGCCTATGACCGCTCCCTGAAACAGCTGGCAATCGGCTCCCAGGGTAGTGCCGGGCATAACATGGGCATGGGCCATGACCCGGCTGCGATCACCTATGACGGTCCCACTGTCCACAATCGCGTAAGGACCTATGGTGACATCCACACCTAGCTGGGCCTGCGGGTCCACAAGGGCGGTAGGGTGAATATGGCTGGAAATGTTTAGTCCTCGCGATCGACGATCGTCGCCAGCAATTCGGCTTCGGCAACGAGCTTGCCATCGACGAAAGCCTTGCAACCGAGCTTGCAGGTGAACAGGCGCAGGCGCAGCAGTTCCACTTCCAAGATGACCTGGTCACCGGGCGTTACGGCCTGACGGAACCGGGCCTTGTTCACGGCGGAAAAGTAAACCAGTTTCGTTTCCGGATTGGGCACCGTATTCAGGAGCAGGAAGCCGCCGGCCTGGGCCATGGATTCCAGGATCAGCACCCCCGGCATCACCGGCTGATCCGGAAAGTGTCCCTGAAAAAATTCCTCATTGATCGTGACATTTTTCACGGCCCTGACAAACTTGGCCGGTTCCACATCCAAGACGCGATCGATGAGCAGCAGAGGATATCGGTGAGGCAGGAGACTGAGAATAGCCCGGGTATCGAACTTGACCTTGGAGCGGGCGCTTTGCATTTGTTTCTGCTTGATGCGCTTGCCGTACACCTGCTTTAATCGTTTGACCAGCGCCACATTGGAAGCATGGCCACTGCGCGAGGCCACCACGTGGCCCTTGATAGGCATACCCAGAAGCGCCAGATCCCCGATGAGATCGGCGATTTTATGGCGGACGGCCTCGTTCTCGAAACGGAGCTGCTGCCCCTTCAGGATACCGTCCTTCCCAGCAACCAACTCGCCATCGATATTGAACAGCTGCTTCAGGCGGATGATTTCCTCGCCATCGAGCGGTTGGTCCACAAAAACCACCGCATTATCAATCGATCCGCCCTTAGCCAATCCCTGGTCTATGAGGTGGACAACCTCACTTAAGAGGCAAAAAGTTCGAGCCGGGGCAATGCGTTCAACAAAATCCTCCTCCATGCTGTAGACGGACATGAACTGGGTTCCCAAGCGACTGAGCTGGGGATAGTCCATCATGAAGGTGATACGGAAGGAATCAGACGGAAGCACGTGCATATCGATGTGGTTGGCCGGATCGGAGTAAGAAACCGGCTGGTCGATGACCAGCACCTCCTTCATAGCGCTTTGCTCCTTCAGACCGGCCTCCAGGAGAACATCCACGAACGGCTTGGCACTCCCATCCATGATGGGCGGTTCCTTGGCGGTGAGTTCAATGATCAGGTTGTTAATCCCCAAACCACTGACCGCCGCCAGGATGTGCTCAACGGTCTGAACCTCATTGCCGTTTACCGCGAGGGTCGTACCGCGGGAGATATCCACCACGTGATCAATATCGGCGGGGATGAATATGCCGCCCTTCAGATCGGTGCGCAGAATACGGATACCTGTATTCACCTCTGCCGGTTTGAACGTGGCCGTACAGGCCAGGCCCGTGTGGAGGCCAATGCCGGAAATCG
This sequence comes from uncultured bacterium, assembly GCA_964543925.1. Classification (GTDB taxonomy): domain Bacteria; phylum Fidelibacterota; class Marinisomatia; order SCGC-AAA003-L08; family TS1B11; genus JADFNF01. Next base: position 5,381 of record CAZJBG010000032.1, on the reverse strand, counting down.
ATATATCCGTCTGAATCGTTCGTTGAAATCCGGCCATATAGATCAGCTCCCTCCGCTGTTTCCTCGCTTTTCAGAATGAGTCAGGCTCTCCAACGAACGGATACGCCTGGCCAGCTCCGGCAGCTTCTTGATGATTGCCCTTTCTCGCAGCCAGTGCGCGTGCGGTTCGGCCGGATCGCCGGCATAAACTTGCCCCGCATCAAGGGACTGCCGTACGGCCGATTTGCCCGCCACCACGACCCGGTCTCCCAGAGTCACGTGATCGACCACCCCCACCTGAGCCGCTAAGGTCACATAGTCGCCAATGACCACCGACCCGGCGATACCCACCTCACCGGCCAGGAGACAACCCCGGCCGAGGGTCACATTATGGGCAATGTGCACCAGGTTATCAATCTTGGTGCCGTCACCGATGACGGTATCACCGATGCTGCCCCGATCGATGGTGCAATTGGCGCCGATTTCCACCTGGTTCCCAATAATAACCCGGCCAATGTGGGGAATTTTGTAGTGGACATCGTCTTCCGTGTTATAGCCGAATCCATCGGAGCCGACAACGGTGCCGCTATAGATGACGACCTCGTCACCCAGGCGTATGCCGCCGTAGAGCACCACATGGGGATGAAGCGTTACACGCGATCCCAACGTGGTCCCGGGACCAATCGTCACACGGGCCCCGATAACCGATCCACCGCCGATGGTCACCTCATCATCGATCACTACATAAGGCCCGATGCTCACCTCCGGACCTATGTTCACCTTCGAGCCCAGGACGGCCGTCGGATGAATGCCTTGGGGCGGCGTCGGCTGGGGATAAAGGTAGGCCATAGCCTCGGCAAACCCCCTGGAGGGATTGGTTACCCGAATGGCCGACTTGCCCTGGTTGTCGGTTTCGGTATCAAGGATGACGGCCGAGGCGGGCGACGTGGCCAGATAATCAGCGTATCGGGGGCTGGCCAGGAAGATAATACCGCCGGGACTACCACTGGCGATTTCACACCCGTGAGTAATCTCCACAGACCCGTCTCCAACCACCTCCCCGTGGATCACCTGAGCGATCTGGGACAGAGTGGGCAAATTAAAGGGCGTTACTGTTCCGCAACTGAGCGGCGCAATTCGGTGATGACAGCAGTCGTGAGATCATGCGCCGGCAGTGCGTAAACCAGACCACCCCCCGCAGCGTCCATGATAAAATCGAAGGACCGCTCCGCCCCTACGGCCTTCACGGCGAGGTCAATTTTATCCAGGATTGGTTTCATCAGCTGCGCCTGGTAGCGGTAAAGTTCACCCTCGGGTCCGAACTTGGCCTGCTGGAACTGTTGGGTAATGCCATAACGGGATTGAATCTCCAATTCCTTCTCACGGACTTTTTCATTGCTGAGCAGAAGACGTTGCCGTTCGAACTCCCGTTGGAGACTGTCAAGTCCCCCGATGAGGGTGTTGTATTCCGCCTGCAGACGTAGCGTCTCTTTCTCCAACTTCGCCCGGGCGTCACGAACATCCTCAAAATCCTCCATGATGCGGTTGGAATCGATATACCCGAGCTTGAGCTGACCCAACAACGCTACAGGCAACATCACTGCAACGCCAATCAAACTCGAGATTGTTCTTCTGTTATTCACCACCCCTCCTTTTTGGATTTGCAATATTTACTATTTTAGATTGGCCGTCCGAAAATGAAATGGACTTCCCAACCGGGGCCGTTCGCATCGCCCCGGATCGAGTCAAAGCCGTAGCCTGCATCCAGGCCCAGCATCCCCAGCAGGGGCATGAACATACGAACCCCCACCCCTACCGAGCGCTTGAGATCAAAGGGATCCACCTGGCTAAAATCGGTCCATGAGTTGCCCATATCCATAAATACCAACGTATAAACCGTCGGATTGTCGGCCATGGAAAATCGCATTTCAGCCGAATACTTCAACAGTACCGTTGCGCCAAGGGGACGACCCAAGGTTGGAGAATAGGGGCCTACGGTATTGTCGGGGTAACCCCGGAGCAGCTCCCCAAAGGGGATACCGGTACCACCCAGATAAAATTTTTCTTCCGGCGGTAGAATGGACCGGCTCGTCTGATTCCGAATCTGCTTGATCGCCCCCAGCTTGAAGAGCTGATGAAACACGAGTTTGCTTACTATCGGGGCATACCACTTCATAGTGAAAACGTGCTTGTGATAATCCTCATTCCCGCCGAGGAACAGACCCGATACGGTAGACACCCACGAAAATTCGGAACCGGTGGTGGGGAATTCCGGCCGGTCGCGGCTATCGCGGATGATGGATTGGGTAAAGGAGACCCCCACCGTTGTCACCACATCACGGTTACCCTGCCTGAAGATATCCTCATCGCGGACACCGGTGAGGTATCCACGCAGGAGGTCGGCATCGCCCAAATAGCGCTTTTCCGATCCCTGAAAGATCCACGATCCACGGAAAAAGGAATCGGGCCAGCGGAGCCGGCGCCCCCACCTTACCGATCCACCCCTCTGGATGATATCAAAGGGCAGATACAAGGAGCCCCCCTGGCCTCGTTCGGAATAGAAGGCCGACATACCGAGCAGGTTTGGCGTGTTGAAAACCCAGGGATTCAACAGACTCACCGAAGCTGACTGGTACGATCCCTGATTTCCAAGGCTATAACTGCCGATACTCTGCGCGCCCCGATTGTAACTCAGGTTGAGCTGTTGACCGGTGCCCAACAGATTGTTGAACTCCAGCCCGCCCCCACCGATCATACCGTACAGCTCCGTGTAGCCCACCGATAAATTTGCCCGGTCAGTGGATTTCTCGGTCACAGTGAAGTTGAGATCCACTTCGTCCTCATCCACGGGCAGGACATCAGGGACCACGTTATCAAAGAAATTGAGGATCCAGACATCCCGCTGGCTCCGTTCGAGCTTGGCATAGCTGAACGTCTCTCCCGGGTTGATACGCAATTCACGCCTGATCACATAATCCCGTGTCTTGTCATTACCGGTGACATTGATATATCTGACCGCAACCTTGTGGTTTTCAACGATATTAAAGATCACGTCAAGTGAGTCCTCCCCGACGGGATACTCCACCGGATCGACCCTTGAATAGAGGTATCCTTCATTCATGTAGACGGGCTGGACGCGTTGGGCCACAGCCATCTCGAAGGCTTCCTTGTGGTACCGATCACCCTTTTTGAACCCGAGAGCGGCGGCCAACTCACTATCGGAGTGGAGGGTATTGCCTTCCCAGGAGAAGTTGCGATAGTAGTAGGGCTGCCCCTCGAAGATTTCAATGATCAGTTCCAGCCTTTTCCCGTTAGGGGCAACCTGGACCGAGTCACTCAAAATACGGGCGTCACGAAAACCGCGGTTGCGGTAATGGGACATAACCGCAACCAAGTCCTCTTCCAATTTTTCCCGGTCAAAGGCCGATCTCCAGAACAGGTACCACCGCCATTGCTTGATATTTTTCATCTTGCGCCGCAGGGTGAATGAGGAAAACTCCTCATTGCCAACGAAGCGGACGCCTCGCAAACGGACTTTTTTATGCTCCACGACAGAAACATGAAGGACCCGCCCATGAGGATGCGTTCCCGGTGTATCAGACGTGGTCACCTCGACATTGAGGTACCCGTCTTCATGATAGAGTTTTTTGATCGCCCGCACAGCTTCCGAGACGGCATATTCCGACATGATCTGGGGAGGATGTAACTCAATGATTTCCAACAGCTTCTTTTTACCGATTTTCTTATTGCCCTCGAAGACGATTTTTTCCACCGACGGGTACTCTTTTACCGCAATCCTCAGGGTGACTTCCTCACCGACACGATCTTCGAGATAGAACTGGATGTCGGCGAAGAATCCCAACTCCCAGAGACGGCGAATACCCCGTTGGATATCCATGACGGTCACCGAACTGGCGGCATGCATTTGGGTCGTGGCCATGATGACCGCTTCGGAGGAACGATTATGACCCTCCACCACCACTTCCCGCAGCTGAATGCTGGGCATGTCCTGGCCCCAGGCAGCCGCCGTAAAAACGAAGAATGTAATCAACTTAGTGAATCGCATGACCCTTATCCGATAGCCGGTGTGGATTTTACCTGTTCGCTTAACAGACCAAAACGTCGCTCGCGCTGCTGGTATACCTCGATAGCCTGATAAAGTTCCGGGCGTCTGAATGCCGGCCACATGGCCTGGGCGATGACCAGCTCCGCATAGGCCGATTGCCAAAGGAGAAAATTACTCAATCGGGCTTCCCCACTGGTGCGAATAATAAGATCCGGGTCGGGCATGTCCGCGGTGGACAGGTGTCTTGAAAATACCGCCTCATCAATGTCTTCCGGTCCCAGCCGACCCTCCAGTCCCTCGCGAACCAGACACCGGACGCCTTCCAGAATTTCCTGACGACCACCATAACTCAGGGCCAGATTGAGATTTAATCCGCTGTTGCCAGCGGTCAGTTCGATGGCGCTTTCCAGCTCCCTCTGCGCCACGGGGGGCAAATCGGTCAGTTGGCCGATGGCCGTGAGGCGCACGTTATTTTCCATCAATTCCTGCACCTCACCCCGAATCGTGGTAACCAGCAGCCGCATGAGGGCATCCACCTCGGCCCGTGGGCGTTTCCAATTTTCCGAGCTGAACGTGTAGAGGGTTAACGCCCCAATGCCGACATCGCCGCAGGCCTGGGTGATCTCCTTGACGGACTTCACCCCTTCCTTATGCCCGGCAACTCTGGGCAGGCCTTTGCTTTTGGCCCAACGCCCGTTGCCATCCATAATGATCGCAATGTGCCTGGGCAAATCTCCCCGCTTCAAAATGCGGGACTTGAGCTCCTTCTCGGTGTTTAATTGCATCATCGATATTTGAGAGAAGTTACTTTCCGCCTCTTCAAGAGGCAACCGTAGGCTAGGTCTTCTCGCCCGCAGGCTTATATTCATATATCTCGGCCGTATGGTGGTCAAATATATCCAGCAGGGCAGCACCCTCGACGCCGCGCAGCTCCGCCGCGCAACGATAGCACGCCGCCAAGTCGGCAATCCGGTGATAAATCATCAAATCAAGCAGGCTGAAAGCCAGGAGGAACCAGTAGCTGATCAGAACACCCAATAGGGCCCCCAGCGCAACCAGAGCCAATCCCAACAGTTGATTAAAATCCTTACGGCGGTAGAGATGCCGGCACCCACACACCGGACAACCCCTTTCCAAGGTCCAGACAGGCGGAATCGTCCCAGGTGAGGTTCCGCACTGCGGGCACGTCACCTCCTGGGAAAGTGCGGCCTTCTGCCGATAATACCGGCCACAGTCGTCACATTCAACCGTCACCGTCCACCCTGCCCCGACGCCAGACAGGTTCACACCGGCAGCCCCATCTGGAGGATATAGCTGTCAAAGATCAGAATACCCA
>CAZJBG010000031.1:6420-20455 GCA_964543925.1 uncultured bacterium | reverse complement strand
TGGGGTTGTACCTGGAGTTGTCCTTTGGGGGCCGGGGGAAGAACCATACCGCTACCCCCAGGATCATCATCAGGACACCGCCCACCAGTAGAATGTGGGTGTGGGCCGACACCAGGGTGGTGGGGACGAACCATCCAAAGAGATAGGCGGCGTAGAGGTACAACCCGGCTGTCAGGCCCACCGCGAAAAACGCGAACGAGGTTTTGATAAAGTACCGGGCGGTGGTAAACATGGACTATGGCTCGTTCGAGCTGTCCAGGATACCGCGAACCTCCTCGAGCAGGGCATCGGCGGTGAACGGTTTTTGTATGAATTTTGCACCGGGACCGGACACATCCAGCTGGAGAATGGACTCGTCGGAATAGCCCGACATGAACAGCACCTTGATGTCGGGGCGTTGTGAGTAGAGCGTTTTAACCAGCTCCTTTCCGTTCATTCCGGGCATGATCACATCGGTCAGCACCAGGTCGATGGTGCGGTCAAGTTGGGCGCTGAGTTTGAGAGCCCGTTCTGCATGATCGGCCTCCAGGATCTGGTAGCCGCGTTCTGCGAGGATCTGGCTGGTGAGGTTCCGAACGGCCTTCTCATCCTCGACCAGCAGGATGGTCTCCGTGCCGGTCAGCGATGACCCCGCGGAAGGCTTGATGACAGCCGGTTGACCTTCGTCCTCCACCTGAGGCAGGTATATCTTGAAGGTCGTTCCGGCCCCCTCCTCGCTGTGGACCTGAATACCGCCGCCACTCTGCTTGACAATTCCATACACGGTAGCGAGTCCCAGTCCCGTGCCTGCTCCCTTGCTTTTGGTGGTGTAGAACGGTTCGAAAATATGGGATTGGATGTCCGCAGGCATGCCGCTGCCGTTATCGGTGACGGCGAGCATCACATAAGCGCCCGGATTGATGCCCGGGTGCTGCTGAGTATGAGCACCATCCAACACCACGTTGGCGGTTTCAATGCATAGTTGGCCACCGGAGGGCATGGCGTCTCGGGCATTCACGACCAGATTCAAGATGACCTGTTCGATCTGCCCCGGGTCCGCCTTCACTGAAGCGATATCCGCCGCCAAATTGCTCTTTAGATCAATATGTTCGCCGATCAGCCGGTGAAGCATTTTCTTCATATCGGCTACCACGGCATTGAGTTCCAACACCCTTGGCTGTAGTACCTGACGGCGGCTGAAGGCCAGCAGTTGGCGGGTCAGCGATTCGGCCTGATGGGCCGCTTTACTGATTTCTTCCAGGCCGTCGCGGGTCCGGCCATCCACGGTCTGGTCTTGGAGCAGCAGGCCGCTGTACCCCATGATAGCCGTCAGGAGGTTGTTAAAGTCGTGGGCGACGCCACTGGCCAACTGGCCGATGGCATCCATCTTTTGGGACTGCCGCAACTGCTCCTCACTCCGGTGGAGCGCCTCTTCGGCCTTCCGGCGCTCGGTCATGTCCCGGGCAATGATATAGATGTAGTCCTTGTCCCGATAGGGGGCCATATAGATGGAACTTTCGGTCTGGATGATCCTGCCGGATTTCGATCTGAAAGTGAGCCATTCGCTATGGGATCTGCCGTTGGAAAGGCCGGTTTTATAGAGGGCCTTCAAGATGGCCGGTCCTTCTTCGGCGATATCGTCATAGTGCACAGTGAGCAGTTCTTCGGCGCTGTATTCGAACATTCTGCTGGCGGCGCTATTGCCGCCGCAGAGGAGATAGCTCTCCGGATCGACCGAGAACAGGGCGTCGGTAATCAATTCGGATAGATTATTGAGGAGGCCCTCTCTTTCCTTCAGGCGGCCCTCGGCCTCCTTACGCTCAGTGATGTCATCTCCATAGCAGTAGACTATCCTGGTGGCCTGTTGGGGGATAAATGACCAGGAGAACGTGTGATCGCCTATGACTGTTTCATGCCCCAACAGGTTCAGACCCGCCCTGAAGGATTGAAGGACAATATTTTCGTAATCGGGTGGAAGGAGGGCCAGGGGACTATCAACACCGAGGGCTTTGGCGATATCCTTTACGCTTTTATTGGCACTGGTGAGTTTACCGGCGGTATCGAAGCTGAGTACGGGATTCGGATTGTGCTCAGGAAAAGCAGCCTGTACCTGGTCCTTAGGGGTTGCCATAGGTCATGCTTATCAAATGTTTTACCTCGTTCAGAGGAACTTCGTCCGGTTTAGAATAGATGCTCCGGTCAATTTAACGCCTAGTTCATATGGGGGGGGGCGAAAGATGTCAAAACCCCCACCCGCCACAATGATAGCCCTGCATCGTCCCCTTGAATGTATTGTGCCCGATAATTGTTCCGGTCCATGTCCGGTATCGTCGGTGGGGCGATAATTCCTGTTTGTTTGGATGGATGGGGATATTAACTTAACGTTAAGGTAATGAAGGTTAAACCAGGACGGATTTAAGCCACGGGCACACACTACCGTGGGAGCCAGGCCGAGAACCGCGCTCTCACCACATTGATCAAACTTTCACGAGCTGTGGAGTCGGTCGGGTCGCGAACACACCAGGTCATGGCCTCTGCGGGGCTGAGCGTCAGCCAGTTTGCAGTGTTGGACGCCCTGTTTCACCTGGGCCCCCTGTGCCAGAAGGACCTGGGAGAAAAGATCCTGAAAACCAGCGGCAACATGACCATGGTGATTGACAACCTGGAGAAGGGGGGTCTGGTTTTCCGGGAGCGCCAGATCGATGACCGGCGGTTTGTCCTGGTACACCTGTCCGACCGGGGACGCTCGCTCATGGCCGATCTTTTTCCCCGGCATGCCGCGGCCATTACCCAGGAGCTGAGCATCCTCACTCCTGCTGAGCAAGACCAGCTGGGACGCCTGTGCAAGAAATTGGGGCTGCAAAACGGCGGTTAGCGGATTTTTCAGCCACGATAGAATAACGTTAAGGGATTTTAGGCCGGCTGAAGGGGCAGCGACCGCCCCGGTTGGCAGGCCGACCATCGACACGCAACCATGCAGGAGGAAACCATGTCGCAGCACTCAAGTCGAACGATCACCCAAACGGTACCCGGCACGCCCACTACCGATGGCGCCGGGGTGCGCCTGACCCGTCTACTGGGGACCCGCCAGCTCCTGCAGCTCGATCCCTTTCTGCTGCTGGACGAGTTCCGCAGCGATTCCCCTGACGACTACATCGCCGGATTCCCGCCCCACCCGCACCGGGGTTTTGAAACCATCACTTACATGAAGGCCGGCACCTTCCAGCATAAGGATTCCACGGGCAATGAGGCGGTCATCGATGCAGGCGGCGTCCAGTGGATGACGGCTGGTCGGGGGATCATCCATAGCGAAATGCCCATGATGGCCGACGGTCTCGTGTGGGGCTATCAGCTCTGGTTGAATCTCCCGGCGGATCAGAAAATGATTGACCCCGGATATCAGAACATTCAGGGCGGTGAAATCCCGGTCGTGGAGCACGAAGGCGCTCTGGTGCGCATTCTGGGCGGCGAGTATGCCGGGCAGAAGGGTGTCACCCATTCTGTGATCCCATTTTTTTACCTCGATGTGACCCTGGAGTCGGGTGCCCACTTCTCCCACCCCGTTCCACCGGACATGAACGCATTCCTGTATGTCTACGATGGTAATGTGACCCTGGGACCGGAGGATGACCGGCAGGCGGGACTCACCGGGCACCTCCTGGTACTGGGTCCCGGAGATGGGGCCAGTGTCCAGGCTGGTGATAACGGCGCGGGGTTCCTCATCGCAGGTGGCCACAGACTGGACGAGCCCATTGCCCGGGGCGGCCCCTTCGTGATGAACACCGAGGAGCAGCTCCAACAGGCCTACCTGGATTTCCAACGGGGCGTGCTGACCGATTAATCCTACGCGATAATGTTATTCGTCTGACGGTGGGGACTGCCGCAACTGCTTGACCTGGCTGCGGTGTCGTTTGGTGGCCAGACGCCGCCTGACCGAGGCCCGGGTGGGGGCCGTTTTGACCCGCGGCTTGGGTGGTTCGGCGGCCCGGCGGATGAGGTCTGCCAGACGGTTCAGGGCATCCTGGCGGTTGCGGGCCTGGGTGCGATAGCGCCGGGCCTCGATGGTCAGCACGCCACTGGTGGACAGGCGCCGGCCGGCCAAGCGGGTCAGGCGATCCCGGACATCATCGGGGAGCGACGGCGAATGAGCCACATCGAAGCGCAGCTGCACCGCCGTGGCCACCTTATTGACGTTCTGCCCCCCTGGCCCAGCGGCCCGAATGAACTCCTCCTGAATCTCCCTATCATCAAGAGCAATGGTGGGGGTGACCTGAAGCATGGCGCCCTACGACGATAATTTCCTGAAGTCACTCCCCGTCGGCTCCTGGAAGACCCGCAGGTCAAACTCCGGGACGATGGCCAGGATGTGATCGAAAATGTCGGCCTGGATGGCCTCGTAATGCTCCCACTGGGTATCGTTGGTGAAGGCATAGATCTCGATGGGCAGCCCGCTCGGTCCCGGGGCCAGTTGGCGGACCATCAAGGTCATCTCCTGATGGATCCGGGGATGATTCCTCAGGTAGGCCTCCACATAGGCCCGGAAGGTGCCCACATTGGTGAGCCAGCGGCCGTTGATGAGCCGGCTGGTGTCGATCTGACGCTCCTCGTTGTACCGGGCCACCTCCACCTTTTTATCCTGGATATATTTCGTGATGTACTGGATCTGTTCGAACCGCTTTAGCATCTCCTCGTCGCACAGGCGGATGGTGGACATATCGACGTAGAGGGCCCGCTTGATGCGGCGGCCACCGCTCAGGGACATGCCCCGCCAGTTCTTGATGGAGGTCTCCAGCAATTTGTGGGTGGGGATGGTGGTGATGGTCTTGTCCCAGTTCTGGACCTTGACGGTGTGCAGGGCGATATCGATGACATCGCCGTCGGCGCCGAACTCGGGCATCTCGATCCAGTCACCGACGCGGACCAGGTTGTTGGAACTGATCTGCAGACTGGCGACAAAGGAGAGGATGGTATCCCGGAAGATCAATAGGAGCACCGCCGTCATGGCGCCGACACCGCTGAGGAGGCCCCAGGGCGACCGGCCGATAAGCAGGGAGACGATGACGATGGTGCCAAACAGGTAGACGAACAGTTTCACGACCTGGAGGTAGCTCTTGACGTCCATCCGCTTGGCAAAGGCCGTGCCCTTGTAGATCTCGTGGGCGGCGGTGATGAGGGCCCCGAGGGTGAGGACGATGATCCAGGCGATGAGGGCCCCGAGGAACCGCTGGAGGTGATCGGCAAACCGGGGGAGCAGGTAGGTGAAGTTGTAGAGGATCAGCACCGGGATGAGGGTGATGAGCCGGTGGAAGACCGACTCGCGCAGGAGGATGTCATCGAACTGGGTGGCGCTGCGCCCGATCAGGCGGGTGAGGGCTTTGAGGATGATCACCTTCGCCACGAGGTAGGCCAGCCAGCTCAGCAGCACCACACCCACCAGGTAGATCGACTGGGCCACCAGGGGGTGGGCCGACAGCCAGGTTAGCACGATATCCAGGGACATGGGGACCTCTCTTAGCCAGTTAGGGACGGATACGGGTTGGGGAAAGTTACGGGTTTTTAGATATTGGATTTTAGATATTGGATATTAGTTGGGAGAGGCAGAGGGCGAACCCACCCTTCTCGCTAGCGCGAGGTCCCTCCCTTATAAGGGAGGGAAGCAGTAGCAGTGGAGCGTGGAGCGTGGAGGGCAACACTCACCCCCCTTCGCCCTTCGACAATCCTTCGGTGACGCTCAGGGCAGGCTCTTCGATTCGTGAAGCCGGCTCGCTTGAGAGAGGGGGAGCGGAGGGCCGAGACGCTTTTCGCGCAAGGGGCGCAAATAACGTATCAGGCGAAAGGCTGAAGGGGAAGGGGGGATAATGAGCATTCTCAGCGATTCTTTGGATACAGGGATGTCCTTATCATGTCAATGTACTCTCAAGAAACGGATTTTACGGACTCTCAGCCTAAAGAATCCCTAATTTTTCGACTGGGTCGGAAGATATTTGCTGATTGCACTCTAGGAGAAGCCATTTGGCTAAAAATGGTCGTGATTTTTATACTGGAGACTGGGTGAGTTGATGATTGAAGTAAACACCGGAGCAGCAGGACAAGATGCGTAAAGAAGAAAAAAGCGGTGATAGCACGCTGGATGGAGTGACTGTTTCCATCGCCCCAACATTACGGGGACACATCACCTATTTTGATATGATAAATCCTCAAGGAACGCTAGAATTTCAGAGTGACTATGCACAGTTCAGGGATCATAAAATTGAAGGATTTCTTTTTCAAATATCTGCCGACGACTATTGTCTTGAAGTGGGTATTATAAACTCCACTTTTTATATTATGCGAAATGAATACCGTCTTGAGTGGAAGGTTGATCCTCTTCAATATCCAGCGGGACATATTCATTGTTTTGCTATGTGGACTCCTACCTGGCTAAGATTGATTCTTCTGGATGACGCGATGCGGAAAACACCCACTGATAAAAGAGGCGCACATGTCGAAGCGGCCACAAAAACTATCATTACACGACCAACCCTACCACCCGTTTCAATATTAAAATGGGCAAGAAGGAATGCAATTGCTCCTATGGTTACTTACGATTCTGAAAGGCATTTCTTTGAGGAGGTCGCCGCATCAGTTAAAGCCATTGAAGACGAAATAAATACACTCAACCTACATAATCCATTTTGGGATATAACCTACGAAAGGGGGCGCATTTCGGCGAGGTTGCCAAAGCATGAGACTGACATTCACCCAACTATCCATGCCCTACTTTATCAAATTGCAATTGCGAAGAACTTTGAAATTGTACCAGAATATTCTATTCGCGGTGGTAGACTGGACTTCTTAATACTGGGCACTGTAAGAGAGAAGGGCATTGCAAATGTTTGTGTTGAGTTTAAACTAGCTCATAGTCCAGATATATTCCAAGGCCTAGTTAAGCAGCTACCAGCATACATGAAATCGAAAGGGAGCGGCTTCGGGATTTACTGTGTTCTTTTTTTTAAAGGGAAGCATTTCGCTGAACCCGCAGAATATAATATTGAGCAACTTGATTTTGCTCTTGAGAGTCAACGTAAGAATCAACTGCTGGATAGCATCCGCGTTATGGTCATCGATACGGGGTTTACGACTCCACCCAGTAAATTGTAAGGCCTTTCGCTCTTCGACAATCTCAGGGTGACTTAGGGTGACGGTCGTGGGCGGCTGGCGGGATCGCCACACCCCAGGGAGGGGTGCGACTTATGTAGGTTTTTTACCTGTGCTACCTGGTTTATCCAAAACCATTTTGACGGGGAGGTTGCCTCTTCCGGTCAATAGTGCAACCATCCCCTTACGAATTAATAATTGTTCTAACTCGAGATCAGCATGTCCTTGAGGTGCATAATATCCTCTTTTGAGTTGAACCTTGTCAAAAGCATATCCAAGAGATTGAGCCATAGCGAGTAGGAGGTCTACCTCAAAATCCTCTGTTTTGGCTGTCCATGCATCCAGTTTTGTTTGATAGTTCTTAACGGTACTATCATGTGGCGCATCATTGACATGGTCGAGATAGACCTTCCAGGCCTCTAGTACAGCCCTTTCTTTTTCATCATTTTTATCAAACTCGAGGTCGATCATATTTAATGCCTCGACTCGCTGTGGTGAAATTGGGGTTCCTCGACTCGCCATCAGCTTTTTAAAGATAATTAGTTTCCGGCCCCTGCTCTCGCGCCATTTCTCAATATATTTTTGGACTTGTACCGCAATAAGGGGACTAAAAAGAACAGCAAGAATCATCAAGTAATTTGATTCACTCATTATTTACCTCCAGGTCTATTTTTCATCTGCCAGCCCTTGAATTGTGTGCCCCATTCATTGGACTGTAACAGTACTCCGGATTCCGGCAGAACGCGTGCAGACAGGCTCAACAACCTTCTCATGTGATACTAATGCCCTTGTGGTGAATTACGAACATAAAGCACCGTAAATCGATCTTTTTACCGGCCTCGGAATGTAAATCTTAAAAAGACCTACGCATAGCCGTTATTGATACCTAGCGGGGATATGATGGAGGCGATTGCGGGGATGGGAACCTCACCCCTGTCCGCCAGCTGGCGGACGCCCGCCTCGCCGTGACCGGCTACGGGCAGGCCTCTCCGCAGGCAGAGAGGGGGGGGCAGGACAGGGCGGCTTAGCCGGTCACCTGGAAGCGGATGGGGACGGCAATCCAGACCCCCACGGGCTGATCCCTTTGGAGGGCGGGGGTGAAGCGGGTCAGTTTGAGGGCGGCGACGGCGGCCTCGTCCATGCCCGAGGCAGGGATGCCCTCCAGGATGAAAGTCTGGGTCACTCTGCCGTTCTTATCCACGAAAGCCTGGACGATGACGGTGCCCTCCAGACCCATTGCGATGGCGGCCCGGGGATAGACCAGGTGTTTCAGCAAAGCGGCGTATCCGCCGATGGGCTCGGGCGGTACCTCAAAGGGGATAAAGCGCACGATGGGACCGTTCTTGGGCGGGGGCGGAGGGGCGTCCCAATCGAAGTCATCGAGGCCGGTCTCCTCAATGGTGATGTCCTCGGCAAAATCCTCGTCATCCGATTCGATGGGGATGGAGGGGCGGCTGAGGGGCGGCGGCGCGGTGAACTGCTGGGTGGGGGGAATGTCGAAAGTCTCGACCTGCTCAACGAAGGCCAGCCGCCCCTCCCCCTGGACGGTGGCGAACCGGGGGAAGACGAAGGCCACCAGGGTCAGCCCCAAGATCAGGCCGATGAAAATCCTCCGGATGCGAAGGTGGTAGCTGTCCACGAGGGGGTCACGGATCATGCTCATGTTATCTCTCCTGGCACCTTAAGCGGCGCCGCCGTTCTCGCTGATTGCTCATACCTGTTTGACGCCCATCGGACCGAAAAGGTTGCCTGATCCTGGGGAAAAGGGGAGATATACTTGCATATAGGAAGGGCCCTTCGAGAGCCCTTCGGCTCCGCTCAGGACAAGCCTCAGGGTGACGCTCAGGGCAGGGGCGGGTTGTGTTTGCCGCCGCGTAGCCTTAGCTTGGACCGGCGCCTGGAAGCAGGCAAAGGAATGCCACCGCCCACACAAATGAACGAGCACGCAGCATGAGGACACTACGCCATGGCCTATGATGAAGGACTGGCCCAGCGCATCCGGGAAGCCTTTGGGGGGCAGCCTGGGGTGGTGGAGAAGAAGATGTTCGGGGGGATCGCCTTTATGGTGCAGGGGAATATGTCGGTAGGGGTGATCGGCGACGTGCTCATGGTGCGGGTGGGCCCCGAGGGACACAACGGGGCCCTGACCCGGCCCCACACGCGGCCCATGGACTTTACCGGGCGGCCCATGAAGGGGTTCATCTACGTGGATGAGGCGGGGATCGAGGCTGACGGCGACCTTCAGGCGTGGGTCGACCGGGGGGTGGCCTATGCCCGGTCGCTCCCGGCCAAGTAGGGGCGGCGGGATGGCTAAGGCGACCCTGGGGGGTGGCTGCTTCTGGTGCCTGGAGGCCGTGTACCTGGATCTGGCCGGTGTTGAGCAGGTGAAGTCGGGGTACGCTGGAGGCCCGCTGGCGAACCCGACCTACGAGCAGGTCTGCACCGGGACCACCGGTCACGCCGAGGTGGTGCAGGTGAGCTTCGATGGGGCCCGGATCAGCTACCGGGAGATTCTGGAGGTGTTCTTCGCCATCCACGACCCGACGACATTGAACCGGCAGGGCGACGACGTGGGCAGCCAGTACCGGTCGGTGATCTTCACGCACACGCCGGAGCAGAAGACCACCGCCGAAAAGCTGATGGCCGAGCTCGCCGGGGCAGGCCGGTGGCCGGAGCCGTTGGTAACGGAGATTACCCCTTTTAAGGCCTTCTACCAGGCCGAAGATCATCACCAGGACTACTACGGGCGCAATGGGGATCAGCCCTACTGCCGTATCGTGATTACGCCGAAGCTGGCCAAGTTTCGCGGGGAGTACGCCACGAGGTTGAAAGAGTAAGGGGCGTAGGGCTGATGGCTGACGGTCAATGGCCGTGTTGACGTTCACGAGCGGATCGAAGCAGAATCGATTAGTCGAGAGCCTCACTTCTCTTCAACATCTCATCAGCCAGGCTGTAGGCCTGATGGGCAACGAAATTGAAATCCGGATCAATATCCTGCCGTGCGATAATGGGTCCCAGGAGCGCCTCCATGGCCTGCGCCGCAAAATAGTCTCTTAACGACATTCCAACCTCGGGGTCGGCGCCCGGTAATCCTGCGGAGGGGAATGCTCTACCGCCATCAATCGGTCTTGACATGCGAGAATCCTTCTATAATGGAATGAAATGATAGGTCTTTAGAATAATCTGAACTCATGTGGCTGTAAACTTAAACTAAGCGCGGCGCGCAGCGTATCCAAGGTTTAGTTGACGCCTATAGGCAGCTGGGAGGGTGGCGGCTGGAACAGCGGGGGCCGTAAAACCCTTGACCGGGGCGGCAGAGAAACCGTAAGTTGTCACGCAACATGCGTCATATGTGATATGATGCTTTACTATACCAGCCTGTGCGCCGGCATGGGCAGACTCTTCCCGGGGGGTGGCCCTTGCGAATCCTCACAAGTGACAGGCTCAGTTATGCCACCCCCCACCCCCTTTTATTCATTCGTGATTAATCGTTAGCGACGAGCCACTCGTGCTTTACCGGCCCGGAAGCGGGCGGTGTTGTCCGGTTACCCTTCGTGAGCCCTTCGGCTCCGCTCAGGACAAGCCTCAGGCTCGCCCGTTGGGCTATGCCCAGAGGGGTGGCGGCTGGCCGGTTAAAGCTTCAACGGGGCGAGGGTGGCTTTCACCGCAGCTGCCGACTTTTTCAGGGCGGCAGATTCCTCGTCGGTAACATCCACCTCGATGATCTCCTCCAGGCCGTTTTTCCCCAGGATACAGGGAACGCCCATATAGATGCCGTCCAGTCCGTACTCGCCACTCAGCAGAGCCGAGCAGGGCAGCTGACGGCGTTGGTTCAGGACGATGGCTTCCACCATTTCAGCCGCTGCGGCCGAGGGGGCGTAAAAGGCTGACCCGGTTTTGAGGAAGTCGACGATCTCGATGCCGCCCTTGCGCGTACGATCCACCAGGGCGTCAATACGTTGGGCACCCAGAAGGTCGGCCAGAGGAATGCCGCTGATGGTGGTGTAGCGCACCAGGGGGACCATGGCGTCGCCGTGTCCGCCGAGGACCAGGGCCTGGATATCGCGGACCGATACCCCCAGCTCCATGGCGATGAAGGCCCGGAAGCGGGCGGTGTCGAGAATACCGGCCATGCCGATGACCTTGGTGGAGGGGAGGCCGCTTTTGGCCAGGGCGACGCTGCACATGATATCCAGGGGGTTGGATACCACGATGATAATCACCCCAGGGGAGTGGGCCACCAGCTGCTCGGTGACCCCGCTCACGATGGCGCTGTTTTTCTGGAGGAGATCATCCCGGCTCATGCCCGGCTTGCGAGCCAGTCCGGCAGTAATGACGGCGATGTGGGAACTGGCGGTGGCCTGGTAATCGTTGCTGCCGGTGACCTTGGTATCAAAACCGAGGACCGGAGCGGATTCGTACATGTCGAGGGCTTTCCCCTGGGGCAGGCCCTCCATGATATCGACCAGGACGATTTCCTCGGCAAGTTCGCGTTCGGCCAGGCGTTGGGCCGTGGTGGCCCCGACATTCCCGGCACCGACGACAGTGATTTTCATAGCATGCTCCTTGTGATTTGGCATAAAAAACCCCACAGGTGGGGATCAGGAGGACGGGTGCTGGGCCTGCAGGGCATCATGTGATATTGTTAGGACCTTCACGGTTGCAATTGTGCGGCGGCTTCAATATATCGGACATGCCACGTGATTCACCGCCCACTTGAATGGGGTTGTGAGGCCCTATTTGATGATAAATTATTATATTCTAAACATATTTCTCAAAGACGATTGCTGCTTGGTTAGTAGCCAGCCCATAAACCAACCAAAAATGAAATTTGAAGTTATTGTCTCAACTAAATGGACTCTGGCAACTTCTGCCGGCATATAAGGGTTTGGCAGTAATAGTTGGGTGCTCCATACTGAGAAAAACAGAGCCATTGTCAATCCAATTTCCCAGGGTTTGCCCTTGAGCATTCTTATTATCGGAAGGACTAAAGCTATCCAGAATAATGCACGCAAAGCCTGAAACGGGAACATCCCCGGCGTAGCTGCCTGTATCTGAGATAATTGAGCAAAAAAGCTTCCAGGATCAGTCCCTCCATAATATGCGAGAACTGCAGGGTTCTTCCAGGCAATAAAATAGCCAAAACTATAGTATAAAAATAGATAGGCGACAGTGATCACACTCAATTTCCAGATCCATTCACTCTTCGACATCACCCATCGTAGATTTACAGATTCTGCCGTCGAAACCTGTTTCATTTTACCCAAAACAAAAACAAGTATGGGTGAGAACAACGCAGCAATGATGGCACCCATTATAAATAGCTTTGGAATTAAATCAGGCGGTAATTGATGTCGTAAATATACGATTGATTCAATCTGGGCGATTACAGTCATAGAACCGTAGAAGCCCAGGAAAAGAGCTCCGGTCAATTTCAAACCTGTCCAACGCGAGCGAAGAGTAATGTAGGTTAGAACCGCTGTCTGCAGAAATGAGCTTACCAGCAAAGCTGTCATTATACCTAAAGGGCCGGTATTGCCGGTCGTGGGTGTATCACCAGCCGGTGGCGCTGCCACGCCGGATAATTGAGCGGCAACGACGAAACAAATAACCAATATAATGGTCAAGAGAACGACCTTGCCCACAATAATAGCTATTTTCTTTGCATTCAAACGATTCCTTAAAGCTTTTACACGGTGATTAATGACAGTGATTATTTCATTAACCATTGATGGCTTAACTGGCTGGATACACGGACACCTGCTTTTTGGACCGGCCCTTGCGCTCGAATTTCACTGAGCCATCAATTGTTGCAAAAAGGGTATCGTCCCCACCCCGGCCCACGTTGCGGCCCGGATGGATATGGGTCCCGCGTTGGCGGACGATGATCGAGCCGGCGGTGACGATTTGGCCGTCGAACCGCTTGACGCCCAGATGTCGCCCGCG
Organism: uncultured bacterium; assembly: GCA_964543925.1. Lineage (GTDB taxonomy): Bacteria > Fidelibacterota > Marinisomatia > SCGC-AAA003-L08 > TS1B11 > JADFNF01. Next base: position 7,393 of record CAZJBG010000031.1, on the reverse strand, counting down.
GCTATCACGGCCGTTTTTGGAGCTGCCTACACCTTTTTTGTGTGCCATGGTCGATAGTTCCGAGTTTCTAGTTTCGAGTTGCGGGAGCCTGGTTTCAGATCGCCCGGTTAGCCGTTGCCGCTCTTCTTTTTCGGGGCTGGTTTGGCAGGGGATTTCCCCCGGGCCGCGCCGGTGGTTTTCTTGGCGGCCGGTTTCTTTTTAGTCGCCGGTTTCGGCGCCGCGGCTGCCTTCTTTGGGGCGGTTTTTTTCTTGGCGGCGGGGGCCTTCACCGTCTCGGCGGCCTTGGCCTCGGTCTTTGCCGGAGCGGTTGGCTGGTCCTGGGCCACGTTAATGCTGTTGATCCGCAGGACGGTGTAGTCCTGGCGGTGTCCCGCCGTTTTCTGGTACCCTTTCCGGCGGCGGAAATGAAAGACGGTAATTTTCCGGTCGCGGCCATGACTCAGGATGGTGGCATCGACGGAAGCCCCGGCTACGGTGGGCTGACCGATGAGGGTGGTATCGCCGTTTCCCAGCAGCAAGACCCGGTCCAGCTGGAGGTTGCCTCCCGATTCACCCTCGGTAAGGGGTACCTTCAACTCCTGGCCCTGCTCGACTTTAAACTGCTTACCGGCGTAATCAATGATGGCGTACATGTACCGTGCTCTACTCTCGTCAGATAAAAATTCGTCCTTTGGAACAGCCTGCAAAATTACCAGCCTCAGGCGGCAGGAGTCAATCCCTACTTGCTGCAGGTTTACACCGTATCGGTGACATCGGCCTTGCGGCGCTTGGAATAGACCCGGAAGTCGTCGGGGCTGAGCTGGTCATCGGCTTTGATTTCCAGCCAGACCCAATGCTGCCACATGAACCCCTTGACCTCCTTGGACTTATTTTCCTGGATGTAAGTGGCCAGGGTCGGGTGGACGGTGATGATCAGCCGCCGGTCCTTGTGGGCGGTACGGAAGCGCCGCAGCCAACTGTCGATCTTGGTGAT
>CAZJBG010000031.1:3539-6410 GCA_964543925.1 uncultured bacterium | reverse complement strand
GCTGGCCTTGGAGGGAATCCGTCCCAGGCCATTGCAGGTGGGACACTCTTCGCTCACCGAATGCAGGAGTGACAGCCGGACCCGTTGCCGGGTCATTTCCAGGAGGCCGAATTCGGATATGGGGGATACGGCCACCTTCGCCCGGTCGTGTTTGAGTTCCTTCACCAACTCGTTGTAGACCTTCTTGCGGTTGGCCGGTTCACGCATATCGATAAAGTCGATGATAATCAGGCCCCCGATGTCTCGCAGGCGCAGTTGGTGGGCCACTTCCCGAGCCGCCTCCATGTTGATTTTCAGCGAGTTTTGTTCGTGGTCCCGCTTGCCGATGAAACGGCCGGAGTTGACGTCGACCACCATCATGGCTTCGGTGTGTTCCAGGACCAGGTGGCCGCCGCTTTTGAGCCATACCTTACGCTGGAGGGATTTGTCGATCTGGGCCTCGATCTCGTGGCTGGTGAATACGGGGGATTTTTTCCGGTAATACTCCACGAGGTTCACCTGAGAAGGGGAGACGTCCTTCAGGTAGCTGGACAGCCGCTTGAAGATATCCTTGGAGTCGATGATGACCTTATCGATATCGGGGGTCAGGAGATCGCGGATGACGCTGTCGGTGGTGGTCAGGTCGATATAGAGGGGCGCAGGTCCCGGCAGGGATTTGGAGAGGCGTTCCAGTTCAAGCCACGCTTCCCACAGGCGGTTGAAGTCCTTGACCAGGACCTTTTGGTCTCGCGCTTCGGCAACGGTGCGCACGATGATGCCAAAGCCTTCGGGCTTGAAAGCGTCCACGACCTTCCGCAGGCGGCGGACCTCATACTTATCGAATATTTTCTTGGAGATGCCGATAAAATCGGCGTTCTGCACCAGCACCAGGAGCCTCCCGGGGATGGCGATGTCCGTGGTGACCCGGGGCCCCTTGCCGGCGAAGGGCTCCTTGATCACCTGCACCAGGATCTCCTGGCCGGTTTTCAGGTCAAGGTTGGGTCTGACCGGAGGCAGGTCCCGCTTGGAGGGGCGCCGGCTTTTCGACCGGCCGGATTTGGGTGGCTCCGGTTCAATCTCCTCGTCGTTATCCAGGGCCACATCCTCCAGGTTTTCGGGATGGCCGATTTCGGAAAATGGGAGGAACGCATTGACCGAATACCCGATATCGACAAAGGCTGCCTGCATGCCGGGGATAACGTTTTCCACCACCCCCTTGAAGATGCTGCCCACCATCCGTTGATGATCGGCCCGCTCCACGAAGAGTTCAACCAGTTTGCCGTTTTCGACAATGGCCAGGCGGGTATTGCCGGCCGATTCATTAATATACATTTCTTTGACAACATCATCTGCCATAGAGTTTTTAACCTCCCCATACAAATACAGATCATTCGATTCATCCCCGTTGGGTAGCCCCGTTGTCGGCGGGGTGCGGGGTCATCATGTTGGGGGCGTCAGGTAGGTCTCAGAGGACGTGGAATGGGGACGGTGCAGTGCGAGTAACTTGGATCGAAGCTCAGGAAATGAAAATTCTTGCTGTCCCGTCAGAATCAAAATTCCACATCATTCATAAGTCGCCCATCTCGGGGTGCCTAACGTTCCCCTTTTTTTCTGGACCTTCGGCGAGCGCGGGTAAGTACCACGCGACAAAATTTGTAATAAAATCCTATAAAAGGAATCCAATCCAGTGGTTAAAGATAGTGGATTGTCCAGGGGTGTTCAAGCAGTTATATCGAAGGTCCCTCGCAACCCCAGCTCCTCATCGATTTCGGCCAGGGCGTCGATAACGAACTGGATGTGTTCGGTGCGGTCCACGCCCAGCTCGGTGATACCCTGCTCAATGTCGTCCCGGTTGACCGAGGCGGCGAAACTGCGCTGCTTGAGCTTCTTCTTCACCGACTTGGGTTTCACCTCGCGAATGGACTTGGAGGGCCGCACAAAGGTGACGGCGAAGATGAAGCCGGTGAGCTCGTCGAAGGCGAACAGGGCCTGGGCGGCGAGAGTCTCCCGGGCCACCCCGGTGTAGGGGGCGTGGCCCATGATGGCGGTGATGACCTGCTCAGGGTAGCCCCGCTCGGCCAGGATTTTGGCCCCGGTGTAGGGGTGTTCCTCCGGGGTGGGATATTTCTCGTAGTCAAAATCGTGGAGCATGCCCACCAGGCCGAAAAGCTCCTCGTCCTCACCCCGGGTGCGGGCGAAGGTTCGCATGACCTGCTCCACGGCCCGGGCGTGCTTGCGCAGGGAGTCGGACGCGGTGTACTCGCACAGCAGCTTCCAGGCATCGTCGCGGGAGGGAAGGTTCATGGGATTCCTTTCGGTTGGCTGGCGGGAATTTAGGTACGGGATCGGGCCGGGGGAAGTGGTCGTGGCGGCGGCAGAATCAATCGATGGTGATGCCGTACACCTGTTCGAAGTCGGGGGTGTCCAGCATGCGGATAGCGTCCCAGGTGAGATCGGTGCAGGCCTTCTCGCACAGCTGACAGCCGATGCACTCGTTGAACCGCACCTGCACCGGAGGCATGGGGATGCCGTATTTCTCTACGGGGACGACCTCGATACAGTCCACCGGGCAGAAGGGGATGCAGACCTGGCAGCCGGTACAGTTGTCCTCATCCACCACGGCCACCTGGCGGGGGCGGCGCTTCTTCTTGGTGAATTCCTCGACAACATTGCCGACCCCCTTGTAGCGGTCGATTACTTTGGCAGCCATGGCATCATCTCCAGTGGCGAATTTAGGTGCGGAGGGTTGGGCGGCTCAAGGGTTTCCGGTGAGGGCACTCACCCCCTTCACTCCGTGAAGCCCCCTCTCTCTTGAGCGAGGGGGCGGGGCGCTTAAGGGATGTCAGCCAGGACCTTTGCCACCTGCTCCAGGCTGACCTTGTAGCGGTGGTT
>CAZJBG010000031.1:0-3529 GCA_964543925.1 uncultured bacterium | reverse complement strand
GGGCGCAGTGCACTGCGCCCCTACAAGACAGGGGGAGTTTCGAGTGGGGGGCGCTTAAGGCATGTTACCCAAGACCTGCGCCACTTTCTCCAGGCTGACTTTGTAGCGGTGGTTGATGCCGAAGTGGCCGCCGTCATGCTCCTCGTAGTGGTGGGGGATGTTCAGGGCCTTGAGGCGCTCCACCAGTATCCGGGCCCCCAGGTGGAGGGCGAACTCGTCCTTTTCCCCGGCGTCGATGAACAGAAGCTTGAGCCGCTTCAGGGCGTCGGCGTGGCGGTCCACCAGGCGCACCGGGTCGTGGGCCAGCCAGCGGTCCCAAACCTCGGGGATCAGCTCGCCGGTGGATAGGGCAAAGGGGAGATCGATGTCGCTGCCGTTGGGCGAGTAGGCGGCGGCCATGGCGATGATATTGAGGGCCGGGATGAGGGGGCCCTTCTGCCGGGTTGCGGCGAACTGCTCCAGGAAGGGGGCGATGCCGCCGGCCCGGTTGAGGGCGTCGATGGCGGCGGGAAAGTCTTTCAGGTAGCCGTACTCGAAGTACATGTCCCCGCTGTGACAGGCGGCGGCGCTGAACACCTCGGGATGTTTCATGGCCAGGGTGAGGGCGCCGTAACCGCCACTGGACTTGCCCAGGATGCCCCGGCGGCCGGGGTCGGTACGGAGTTGGGCATCGACGAAGGGGATGAGTTCGGTAACCAGGTAGTCCTCGTAGGGGCCGGTGGCGGTGGAGTTGAGGTACTGGCTGCCCCCCAGGGCGGTGAAGCAGTCGGGCATGACCAGGATCGCCGGGGGGCAGGCCCCGGTTGCGATGAGATCATCGAGCTGTTCGGGGAGGCTTTCCCCCCAGACCGTAAAATTGGGCATATTCAGCCCCGTGCCGGTGAAGCCGGCCAGGGCGACGATGATCGGGTAGCGCCGGTCCCCCTCACCATAGCCGGTTGGCAGGTAGACGGGGAAGGTGCGGACGTGGGGATCGCCCAGGGGGTTGCCCTTGAGAAGCGATGAATCCAGGGTCAGGGATTCGAGTGAGCCGTGGAGGGTGCGGTTGTACATAGGGTTGTTCTCCCGGTGACGGAAGAGAAATTAAGGCCGGTTGGGGAAACAAAACAGCCCGGGACACCCCCGGGCTGCTTGTTATCTCATCTGCCAGTGAAATTATTCAGGCAGTAAAATGATGTAGGGCGTGGGATCTACTACTCGGATTCCTCGTTGTCCGCCTCGAGGGTGGCCACGAAACCGGCGTCCGCGATGGCTTCGGGGATGAGATCCTTGGCCTTGGAATCCTTGGTGAGGGTAACTGTGGCGGTCCCGGTCTCGAGATCGACGGCATCCACCGAGGCGATGCCTTCAACCTCCTGTAGAGCGGATTTTACAGTGTTGACGCAGGCGCCGCAAACCATGCCTGCTCCGCCTTCAACACCGGAGATGTTGTAAACGCAAACCTCGGCACCGGCGGCCGCAGCGGTGTTCTTGGCATGGTTGCCACCGGCCTGGACGAAGGTCAGGGACAGAAGTCCTATGGCCAATACAGCCAGAGCCCCGGTGGTTAGTTTCATGGTTCTCATTCGTGATGCTCCTCTTTGATGGTGGTTCCGTCGCTCGCGATGGAACAAGTTAAATTTCTTGCGCAGCTCATTACCTCTCAGGTCGGGTCAATCTATGGGGCGGAACAAGCTGGATCAAGGGCGATGTTGAGAAGCGTCGCTATGGGGACATTTGCGCCTGGCCCGTCCTCAAAGACAGCAGCCCACCCCGCAGAGCCGGGACAGGCTGGCGTCGTTATTCAAGGGAGCGCCGGGGGAGCCAGCGTCTTACCGGCGCCAGGCGGAGAGTCAGCAACAGGGCCACGCCGGCCCCGTAGGCCAAGGGCTCGCGGATGTCGGACTTCACCAGCCAGAGGTAGTGCAGGATGACAGCTCCGGCGGCGCCGTAGATCAGCTGGTGGAGGCGCTTCCAGCGCTTGCCCAGCCGCCGCTGCCAGCCTTTGGTGGAGGTGACGGCCAGAGGGAGCAGGATCAGCCAGGCGGTGAAGCCCACCAGGACATAGAGCTTTTCGTTGAGTTCCAGAAGGATGAGCTGCCAGTCGAAAAAATAGTCGAGGCCCACAAAGATGGACAGGTGGAGGGAGGCGTAAAGGAAGGCGTAGAGTCCCAGCCGTTTGCGCAGTGGGACCAGTCCCGGGAGGCGGAGGTGGCGATTGGCCGGCGTCACGACGAGGGACAGGATCAGGAGGATGAGGGCGGTTTTGCCGGTGCGGTGGGTGATCTCCTGAATGGGGTTGGCCGTGAGATCATCAATGAAAAAATCGTAGACCAGGAGAGCCAGGGGCGCCAGGGCCAGGGGATGAATAAGCCACCTGAGCCGGGCAATCAATAGTTGGCCTTGAGGTCCATCCCAGCGTAGAGGTGAGCCACTTCGTCCTCGTAACCGTTGAACATGAGGGTTCGCCGCCGCCGGAACTCGCCGATGCGCCGCTCACTGGCCTGGGACCAGCGGGGATGGGATACCTTAGGGTTCACATTGGAGTAAAAGCCGTACTCCTTGGGGGCGGCCCGCATCCACAGGGAGGTGGGCTGGCTTTTGACCAGTTCGATGCGGACAACAGACTTGATGCTTTTGAAGCCGTACTTCCAGGGCACCACCAGGCGGACGGGAGCGCCGTTCTGGGTCAGCAGGTCCTTGCCGTACAGGCCGGTGGCGAGGATGGCCAGATCGTTCAGGGCCTCGTCCAGGCGCAGACCTTCCACGTAGGGCCAACTGTACCAGTCGGTTTCCTGCCCCGGCATCTGCTGAGGGCGATGGACAGTGACAAACTTCACGTAACGGGCCGCAGGGGTAGGCTGGACGGCCTCCAGAAGTCGCGCAAGTGGGAAACCCTGCCAGGGGATCACCATGGACCAGCCTTCGACGCACCGCAGGCGGTAGATGCGATCCTCGGGCTGGAAGCGGGTGACGAGTTCCTCGACACTGAAGACGGCCGGTTTATCCACCAGACCGGTTACCGCCACCTCCCAGGGGGAGGTTTCGAAGGGGCCGACCAGGCGGGCGACGGCCTGTTTGTCGGTTGAGAATTCGTAAAAATTGTTGTAGTTGGTAATATCCTCAAAGGGTGTAGGGGTATCCTCAGCGTCCTGGGCGGCCCGGGCCAAGGCAGCGGGGGCAATGGCGGCGGCAGCGAGACCGGCACCGAATGTGCGCATGAACGCGCGCCGGTTCAGGTAAGCCGATTCAGAAGTGATAGGATCAGAGTCAATTGTATTCATAAATATCCCTGCTCATTTAGGTACCTAATTTATGGCACTCACTCCCTTGTGCGGTGACTCCTGTCGTATAGTTCGTGCGCCAATTTAGCGGCAAGTGGTAACGATTCTATCACAATTGTGTCGTCATTTTACGACACAAGGTGGGAACCTCCTGGTAAAGGTTAGTTGGGATAGGCGGCTTGACAAGCAAACATTATTTTGAGTACTTTATTGTCAACATTTTTACAAGTGTAGGATGGTATTTGATATAACCGGTGAATATGTGG
>CAZJBG010000030.1:11789-20641 GCA_964543925.1 uncultured bacterium | reverse complement strand
CTGCCGGATGTCCACCTCTCCCTGGTCCACGAATTCAGCGAGCAGGCCATTAATTTGATCTATCATCCCGACCGGTTGCTCTACCAGTACGCCGAGGTGGCCGCCGCCGAGCTCAATGGCCATTACCCCGACGTCGAAGCCTTCCTTGATGGATACCGGATCGGGAGTGATGAGCGCGACAGATTAGCCAAATGGCTCGAAAGCCAGGGGATAAAGCTGGATGCAGAAGCCTTTGAAAAGGATTGGAATGATATTTCCAATCAGGTGGCCAGGGAGGTCGCCGGATTGATCTGGGACCGGCAGGCATTCTACCGGGTCTGGTTGGAGCAGGACCTTCAGGTTCGGGAAGCCCTTACGCTGTTCGAGCAAGCCCGGAGATTGATAGCCAAACGGTAGGTGACTTTACAAATTGACATTCCAGGTTTCTGTTCTTAACATGCCATCCCGTGACCGTAAAAATTTGGCGTTTTCGATCACAGATGGTTAATTTTTCAGTATAAGCGGAGGACCCTTTTTAATGGTACATTATTTTCTCCAAGGTGGCGGTTTCATGTGGCCGATCCTCATATCCGGGGTGGCCGGTATCGCTTTTTCCATTGAGCGACTCGTACATCTGTTGAAGGGTAACATAGAGGTAGAGGCCTTTACGAATGAGGTGACCTCCACACTGAAAAAATCAGGTGTTAAGGCGGCCATTGCCCAGTGTGATCAGGCTGAAGGCCCGGTGCGCAACATTTTTCTGGCTGCCCTTGAGCGGGTGGGTCTGGGCGCTTCGGAAGCGGAGAAGGCTATTGAAGCCCGGGGGGCGATTGAGATGGCCAGCCTGGAAAAGAATATGTCCTGGATCACCTTTTTTATCGGCACGGCGCCCATGCTGGGCTTCCTGGGAACGGTGATCGGCATGATCCGGGCCTTCGATGACATCAAGGCGGCCAACGACATCAGTCCTGCGGTAGTGGCCGGGGGGATCTCTGTCGCCTTGTTGACCACCGCCTTCGGCCTCATTATTGCGGTTATCCTGCAGCTGTTCCAGAATATCGCCCTGAACATGATCGAGGGGTATATTTTGGATATGGAAAAGGGTTCCGGAGCGCTGGTGGAATCTTTTGTTGACCTGGAACGTGAAGGCAATCTCAAGGCTTAAATGGACCGCCCGGTCGGGGCATAGCGATGATCAAACGCAAGAGAATAACACTTAAGGAAATTCCCTCGGCTTCGATGGCGGATATCGCCTTCCTGCTGCTGGTATTTTTCCTGGTGACGACGACGATCAGCATGGATAAAGGTATCGGCCTGGTGTTGCCGGCCATCGGAGAAGAGCTGGAGATTAATCCCAAGAATATTGCCAAGGTACTGGTGAACGCCACCGGTCAGGTGTTGCTGGATGATGAACCGGTTCCCATGAACCAGCTGCGCGGGAAGATCCAGACCATGCTGTCCCGCAACAGCAAGCTCATTGTCTCGGTCAAGACCTCCCCGCAGACCAAACACCAGACCTACCTCGATGTGCTGGATCAGCTCAAGATGGCGGGCGCCACCCGAATTTCAATTGCCGAGCCCGATATTTAAATTGAATTTTGAAGTAACGATAACAAAATGAAATTTAAAAGCAATACGAAAATAAAATCGGAAATTTCCACAGCCTCCATGCCGGATATCATTTTCATGCTCCTGGTATTTTTTATGGTGACGACCGTACTGCGGGAATATGAGGGGTTGCCCATTTCGCTCCCCAGCGCCACCAGGATCGAAAAGTTGGAGAGCAAACGGAACACGGCTCATCTATTCGTCAATAAATCCGGACTGGTGTCTATCGACGACAAACGGATCCCCATGCCCACAGTTCGAAATGTGATGTATGCCAAACTTGCCGAAAACCCGAAGCTGACCACCTCACTGAAGGGGGACAAGGATACCCCCATGAAGATCATCACCGAGTTGCACCAGGAATTGCGGAACGCCAGCGCCCTGAAAATCAGCTACGCGGCCAAGACGAGGGTGAACTAGGTATGCCGCTGCACCGCGATGAATTTGTTGAGCACTATCCGTTGCGGGTTCGGTTCATCGTCGTCGGTGTGTTGGGCTTCATCGTCATCCTGTTTTATCTTTTTCCCCGCTTCCTGCAAACCGGCGGGGCCGTCGATCAAAATTTTGAGGAGGTGGTTGAAACCTTCGATATTCCTCCCACGCAACAGTTCCAGGCCCCCCCCCCGCCATCAAGGCCTTCCATTCCCGTGGAATCGGAGGATGAGGATATTGCTGAAGATATTACCATTGAGGAGACGGGTCTGGATGACTTTGAGTGGGACGCCCCCCCGCCCCCTCCGGACGAAGGACCTACGTCACGATTTGTGGCCTACGACGATGCACCTGAACCCATCGGTGGTTATAGAGCCATCCAGAAGAACGTGAATTATCCCGAGATTGCCCGGGAGGCCGGCATCGAAGGGTTGGTTGTCGTCCAGGCGTTCATCAATAAATCCGGGATCGTCACTGAAACGGTGATCCTGAGAGGCATCCCAAACACCGGCCTGGATGAAGCGGCCATGGACGCCATCAGGCGCACCCGGTGGAAGCCGGCCAAGCAACGTGATATGGATGTCGGGGTCTGGATTTCCGTTCCGGTGAACTTCAAGCTGAACTAACCCAGTCCCCCTGCCGCCTGGCATTTTCTTTCTCGAGCACCGGGAAGCCCTCACTTCAATAACAGCTGGTCAACTCCAACCTGGGGTGGGCAGGGAGTATCAGACCGGTTCAAACCCGCCGCTAAGCTGACCTAGTCTCGCCGCTTAAAACCTCCAGTTGGCTGCGCACCGCTTCCATGACTTCCGCCATGCTCATCCGCCGATAGTCCTCAGCCGGGATGGCCGTCCCGATTCGGACGATGATGGGTCCAGGTCGTAGACGCCAACTCATTTTGGGTTTGAACCGGAAGGCCCCTTCGATGCCGATGACCAATATGGGCGCCCTGGTATTGACGGCCAAATGGAATCCGCCTTTCTTGAGCTGGCCCAGTTTTCCGTCGAGCGTCCGGGTACCTTCCGGAAGGATGGCCACGTTGTAACCGGCCTGGAGGCGTTCCTCAGCCACCGTAATCGATGACCGAGCGGAATCCCGGTTCCGGCGGCGAATGGGGATAACCCGGAGGCGCCTCAGGAGGGCCCCCCACAGGGGATACCTCATCATCTCCTCGGCCATGACGCCGGTACATTTACCCTTCATGACGGCGGCGATGATAAATGGGTCGATAAAACTGGCGTGGTTCGCCATCAAGATATAGGTCTGGTCCGTGGGGAAAGTGCCTTCGACGCGTAAACGTGCCCCAAGAGCCCAAAGCATGGCGCGGGATAAAATCGTAGCCCCCCGATAGCGCAGCCTGTCGGACGGCAGAGACGTGAGGATCATAAACAGAAAGCCCCCGATGGCGAAGACCACGAATCCCAGCACCCAGCGATAAATGGAGGTAACTATGGCCACTATCCTGGATTTTCCAGGGGTTGGCGATACTGCTCGATGAGCGGAAACAACTTGCTGTTGGCCCGAGGAAAGGGAAATTGGCTCAGCTCCTCCCACCTTATCCACTTCAGATCCGTGCAACCAAGTGGTTGGGGTGTCCCCTTGATATAGGTACAGTGGTAGGCATGCATGGTAATGGAAAAATGGGTGTAGGCATGACGGATGATGCCGATGATGGACCCCACCCTGACATTGAGACCGACTTCCTCTTCCACCTCGCGCCGCACCGCTTCGTCGGGCGTCTCCCCGGGCTCGATCTTGCCGCCGGGGAATTCCCACAGCCCCCCCAGCAGGCCATCGAGTGGACGACGGCTGATCAGCAGCTGTTCGCCGCGCCAGACCACGCCTACGGCTACGGGCACATGGGGGGTCGGCTTGCCCGCGGTTTTCACCGGATAGTCGGCCACCTGATCATGGATATGGGCCTGGCACTGTTGTGCCACCGGACAGGCATCGCACTGGGGCTGCCGGGATGTGCAGACCGTAGCCCCCAGGTCCATGAGGGCCTGGTTGAATTCACCCGGACGGTCACGGGGCACGACCGGCCGGAGCGCCTTTTCCACGGCCCTGGCCAGGGGGAGTCCGGTGTCCGGTCGTTTCAGGATGCGGGCCAGCACCCGCTTGACATTTCCGTCAACGGCCGGCAGCCGATCCCCGAAACAGATGCTTCTGACCGCCGCGAAGGTGTAGGGTCCCACGCCCGGCAGCCGGCGAAAGTCTGAGGCGTCGGTGGGCAGCTGCCCCCCATGCCGGTCGTGGATCTGTTGGCAGGCCTGGTGGAATTGCCGGGCACGCCGGTAATAGCCCAGTCCCTCCCAGAGCTTGAGGACCTCCGTGTCGGTGGCCCGGGCCACATGGGCGCTGGTTGGGAAACGCGCCAGCCAACGGTGGTAATAGGGTATCACGGTCTCAACCTGGGTCTGCTGCAACATCACCTCCGAGAGCCATATGCGGTAGGGGTCGGAGGTGTCGCGCCAGGGGAGCGGCCGGCGGTGGCCGGCATACCAGGTCAGGACCTGGGCGGGAAAGTCCGGGGCAAGGGGGTCACTCATGTTCGATGCATCCGCATGCGCTTGCAGGTTACAACTTATCTTCCGGGGCGTCAAGGGCTGGCGAGCAGCCGGCTTAAACCCCTGATGGTGTCCGGTGTGGTGCCGCAGCAACCGCCAATCATGGTGGCGCCGGTTGCGATCCATTCCCGGGCGGCAGCAACGAACTCCTCGTCGGAATGACTTTGGTGGATGACGCCCTCCCGGGTCGGCTGGGTCCGGCCGGCGTTGGCGTAGACCCCGAAAGGCAGGGTGGTGGTTCCCGCCAGGGCCTCCACGGCCTTACGGGCCACCGCCAAGGTTACGCAGTTAATCAATATTCCCTGAGCACCACCCGCTCTGGCCACCTCTGCCGCTGCCGCAAGGGATGCGCCGCCCCACAGGTTCAGCTCGTCATCCACCAGGTAGGACACCAGGGTCGGCAGGCCTGTGTGGGCGGCGGCCTGCAGGGCAATCCGCGCCTCGTCCAGGGTGATGTGGGTTTCCAGTAGCAGCAGGTCGGCCCCGGCCCGGGCCATCCAGCGGGCCAGGTCGCGGTAGGTCGCCCGGGCCACCTCGGGACCGGGATAATCGCCAGGGGTGTAGCAATCTCCCACCGGCGCCAGGGAGCCGGCCACCAGGGCCCGGTCACCGGCTGCCTCTTTGGCCAGAGCTATGGCCCGCCGGGTGGCCTCGCGGGCACCTTCCCGGGCCGCCGCTTCATCGAGACCCGTCCGCTGGTAGGCCGGGGTGGTGGTGCGAAAGGTGTTGGCCGTGAGGATCCGGACACCCGCAGCGAGGTAGTCGCGGTGGATGGCCAGGACCATATCCGGGGCGGCTTCCAGGGCTCCGGCCGACCATAGGGGGAGAGCCACATCCACCCCCCGGCGAGCCAGTTCGGTGCCCATGGCGCCGTCCAGTAGGGTGATAGCTCGGTTAGAAAACAGGCTGACCAATGGTGATACCTTAACACTCCATCGAAATGATCTTAAAATACCTCTCCGTGTATAGCGACGGCTAGCGATAAATTGAATCCATGGCCCTAACCCATTGGCAGGCAGGTCATCGCCTAGTATTGGTCAGCCACAAACCGGGCGCTATCACCGTTTCGCTCACCGAGTCTAATCTGGTCTCCTACGATCTGGCGGGGCGGTTCCTGGGCGCTTACGATCACGGTATCAATATCCGGCGCGGGTTGGACAACAGTTTCCAGAAGCGGTGGCGGGTGGCGGCCCCGGTCGGCCAGCACCTGCGCCAATGCAACCTCAAGGCTCCCGAAGCCCAAACCTGTTTGGAGGGTCTGCGGGTCCAGGTGGCCGCCCTGTTGGAGGATCAGGCCGCAGCCCAGGCCCACCCGGCCACGGCTCAAGCCTTGAAACGGGCCGCAGGATATACCTACGACCGTCTGGCTACCGATGCCGCCTCGTTCGGCAAGTTGTACGGTCACGTTCCCATCCTGCCGCCGGACCAATACCGGGCCCTGGTGGTCCAGGCCACGGACGGCTGCAGTTACAATCGATGCACTTTCTGCACCCTTTACCGGGATAAAACCTACCGGGTACGCAGCCCGGAGGATTTTCGCCGGCATCTTCAAGCGGTGCTGGACTTCATGGGCCGGGGACTGTCCTACCGGATGAGTCTATTTCTGGGGGATGCCAACGCCATTGCGATCTCCACTCCACGGCTGGTGGAGCTCATGAACATCCTGCACGACACGGCGCTCCTGCGGCCCATCCTGGAACGGGGGGGCATCCACGCTTTCCTGGATATCTACACGGGCGTGCACAAATCGGCCGCCGACTATCGTCGCCTCCATGCTCTGGGTCTGCGGCGGGTCTCCCTGGGCGTGGAGAGTGGCAGTGAGGCCCTGCTGTCCTATGTTCAAAAGCCCGCTACCCGACAGGATATGGTGAGTGTGATGACTAACTTGAAGAGCGCCGGCTTGGCCGTGGTCGTGATTTTTATGGTGGGTCTTGGGGGAGGCACCTATCGGGAAGTGCATCTGGCGGAATCGGCCTCCCTGGTTGAGACTTTGCCCCTCTCCAAGGGCGATGTCATCTACCTTTCCCAGTTCACACCCGATCCACAGGCTCCTTATCAACCATTGGCCGCGCAGTCCGGCGTGCAGGCCATGACCATCGATGAAATTGCACTGGAGACCAGACGCTGGAAAGGGGTGCTGGAGGACAGAGTAGCGGTTCAAGGCGTAAAGGTGGCACCCTACAGTTTTCAGCGGTTTATCTATTAGTTCACACCGGGTAGTGGGTGACCCAGTTTTACATTGGATATTCGGGGCTTTGGAAGGTAGATTTTAAATATTGCACAGGTTGAGTATGGATACGTTACGTGATCATTTCATCATTGCTATGCCCCATCTGACGGAGGCCACCTTCGATAAGTCGGTGGTGTATATCTGTGAGCATAATAGCCAGGGGGTCATGGGGCTGATGATCAACCGGCCATTGTCATCAGCAGGGATTAGGGTGATGTTGGGCACATTGGACCTCACGCCCAGCAAAGGGCTAGACCGGATCGGGGATATTTATTTTGGCGGCCCTTTACAGCCGAGCATGGGTTTCGTTCTGCACACCCCTGAATATGATATCGAAGATACTGTGAAGATATCCCCAAAGGTCGCACTCACCACCAACCTGCAAATCATGGTCGACATCCAACAGGAGAACGGTCCTGCACAGTTCCGTTTCGCCCTGGGCTATGCCGGATGGGGTGTTGAGCAGCTGGAACGGGAGATCGCCAATGGGGACTGGTTGGTCGTTCCCGCCACTCCAGAATTCATTTTTGACAAGCCGGACGCCGTAAAATGGGCTGATGCGGCCCGTCGGTTCGGAATCGAGATCAGCCAGTTCTCGGGACTGGGGGGATCAGCCTGAGGGCTAACCCCATTCCCGCCGTCTCTGTATTTGACCACCGCCCAAGCTAAGCAAAGAAATAGGAGCAACCTGACATGCTGACCACAGCTGTGATACGTGTCGTAATTCCCGTGATAAAAGCATGCCGGATAATCGGTAATATTTCCTTAGCAGCGGCCCTGCTGCTGGCCCTACCCACCGGCGCGCCGGCCCAATCCATACCGTCTGGCCCGCCCTCTGGAGGGGATGAGCTCAGGACAGAGCCTGCGAGCGGCATGATCCGCCACCATATCCGACCCGAGGACTTGCCTGAAATCTACCATAGTCCATCAGCAAATAATCCTCCCTTTGTGGTTCCAAAGCCAAGTGGCCGTCTCCTGAAGGTTCCACAAGGCTTCGTCGTTGAAGAAGTCGCCGCCGATCTGAAGCAGCCGCGACAAATGGTCCTGGCCCCCAATGGCGACTTATTCGTCAGTGAACCCGATGGCGATCGGGTATCGATTCTCCGTGATACGAACGGTGACGGCACATTTGACCGCCGATGGACGTTCTCAGATGATCTGGGCCGACCCTTCGGCATCGCCTTTGTGGGCCAGTGGGTCTATTTCGGTAACACCCATTCGGTGGTGCGCTATCGATATGAAGCCGGACAGACCGAGGCGTCCGGCAAACCGGAGAAACTGTTCGATCTGCCAACGGGCGGTCACTGGACGCGGGATCTGCTCTACAATCCGGCGGAGCAAAAGCTTTACATCAGTGTAGGGAGCGGGAGCAACATCGGCGATCCGGCGCCCCTCAGGGCCAAGGTGCTCCGGTGTAACCTCGACGGCAGCGATCTGGAGGTGTTCGCCTCGGGGCTGCGCAACCCGGTGAGTTTGGCCTGGCAACCGGTAAGCGGCGCTCTGTGGACCTGCGTCAATGAGCGCGATGGCCTGGGCAATGACCTGGTGCCGGACTACGCGACCTCGGTGAGGGAAGGCGGCTTTTACGGCTGGCCCTACAGCTACATCGGTAGCAACCCCATGCCGGGGTACGCCAACAAACAGCCGGACCTGGTCAAGGAGGCCATCGTGCCGGACGTCCTGATCCAGGCCCATTCGGCGGCCCTGGGGATCACCTTCTATACCGCCGACCAGTTCCCCGGGTACTTCCGGGGCGGGGCTTTCGTGACCCTGCACGGATCCTGGAACCGTAAGGAACGTACCGGCTACAAGGTGGTGTTCCTCCCCTTTGACCAGGAGGGACAGGCCCGGGGCTACTATGAGGATTTCATCACCGGC
Source organism: uncultured bacterium (assembly GCA_964543925.1). Classification (GTDB taxonomy): domain Bacteria; phylum Fidelibacterota; class Marinisomatia; order SCGC-AAA003-L08; family TS1B11; genus JADFNF01. The sequence goes on along the minus strand of CAZJBG010000030.1, from coordinate 11,947 downwards.
TGGACGGATGCCCCGTCGGAGAAGATGGTCTGGGGCCGCCCGGTGGGGGTGCTGGTGGAGCGCGACGGGTCGCTGCTGGTCTCCGACGACGGGAACCACAAGCTCTGGCGGGTCACCTATGTGGGGGCTGGGGACTAGGGGGTGCGGCCAACGATGCC
>CAZJBG010000030.1:11387-11779 GCA_964543925.1 uncultured bacterium | reverse complement strand
AACGATGCCCTTCGCGCAGGGGGCGCACATAACGTATCAGGCGAAAGACAGGGAGGCGTTTGGGCCTGGGGCAGTGGCAATGGCAGCAGCGGCAGTGGCAGTAGCACTTAAACCGCGGGGAACGGCGAGGCGGGACGACCGCAGGACGGGGCATGCCCTGAGTTCATCGAAGGGGTGAGGTTTCCGCTTACTTCAATAAAACCATCTTGATGCTGCGGGTGTACCCCGGCGTCACCAGTCTAGCGATGTAGAGGCCCGTAGGCACGTCACGGCCACTGCTCGTCTTTCCATCCCATAGTACCTGATGGTAGCCCGGCTCCAGACGTCCCTCCACCAGCCTGACCACCTCCCGGCCCAGGAGGTCGTAGACGATAATCATGATGTCGCTGGCC
>CAZJBG010000030.1:0-11377 GCA_964543925.1 uncultured bacterium | reverse complement strand
CTGGCCACCGGCAGATCGAAACGCAGGGTGGTGCTGGGGTTGAAGGGGTTGGGGTAGGCCGGGTGAAGAGCGAATGAGGTTGGTATAGCTGACGATTCATCAACGGCAAGTGCCGTAGGTGTAGCACTGACTTCGTTTGAAAAGTCACTTTCGTTACCACTGATATCTATCGCTGTGACACGGTAGTAATAAGTGGTGCCATTATTTGAACCGGAGATGGTTCTAGTGGTGTCCAAAATAGATGCGGTGGAATCAATCGCTGTGGCAGGATTGGCCGTTGATCCCCCATAAATACGATACCGAAGAAAATCGCTTTCCGTATTCTTAGCCCAAATCAAAGTAACCTGTCCATCTCCGGCTTCTGCCATCAGATTCTGGGGGGCAGCTGGGGCCGTAATATCTATAGGCACGGTGTTGACTTCTTTGGAATACCAGCTCTCGTTGCCATCGGTATCATAGCAGGTGACCGCCAGGTAAAAGGTAGTACCCAACGGCAAGCCTGAGAGGGTGTATGATGTATCGGCTCCCACATCAACGGTATCGGCATAAGGGAATCCGCTAGAGTCAGAGTCATAGTAAACCTTATAGCCTGCCAAATCACCCATGGGACTCTCGTCCCAACTCAGGCTGAGAAAATCTTCGCCTAAATCAAATACTTGTAGATTATGAGCGGGAATGGGCGGCGCGGCAGTATCGGGTTCGGTGAGAAAGGGCGTGATGTCCACGTAGGCATTGACACTGTTCCCCAAACCTCCGGCATTTTGTTGTGGGTGGTAAGGGCCGGAGGAATCGCCCCACCAGTTGCTTGTTGCATCAATGGTATTGGTGTTGTCGGCATTGTACAGCCCGGTGCCGTTATAGGCGATGTTGGAGCCGGTGATGGCGGGGGTGCTAGAGTAGATGTAAAGCCCGCCGCCGCTATTACTGGCCGTGTTGCCGGTGACGGTCACGTGCGTCAGCGTGGGACTGCCAGAGCCGCTGATGTAAAGCCCGCCGCCATAACGGGCCGTGTTGCCGGTGACGGTCACGTCCGACAGCGTGGGACTGCTAGAGTTCATGTCAAGCCCGCCGCCGTCTCTCGTGGCCGTGTTGCCGGTGATGGTCACGCCCGTCAGCGTGGGACTGCTATATTGGATCTCAAGCCCGCCGCCCCAAACGGCCGTGTTGCCGGTGACGGTCACGTGCGTCAGCGTGGGACTGCCGCCCGAAATGTAAAGCCCGCCGCCGACTCCATTGGCCGCCGTGTTGCCGGTGACGGTCACGTCCGTCAGCACCGCAGTGCCGTCCAAAATCGAAATCCCGCCGCCGATTCCATTGGCCGTGTTGCCGGTGACGGTCACGCCCGTCAGCGTGGGACTGCCAGAGCCGCTGATGTAAAGCCCGCCGCCATAACGGGCCGTGTTACCGGTGACGGTCACGTCCGTCAGCGCGGGACTGCTGTGCATAATGAGAAGCCCGCCGCCGTACCAGGCCGTGTTACCGGTGACCCATAACCGGGTAAGCACCGGGCTGGCAGAACTAATGAACATGCCACCACCTTGGGAAACATTACCCCCGTTGGTAATCTTGAACCCCTGGATCTCTGTCGTGCTGTCAATCGTGGCGGTGGAAGGTTCCATATGTATAACGCGGTCGCTCGCACCCCCATCGATAACCGTGTTGCTTGAATCCCCGGCACTGATCAGCTTGATCCCGTTCACGTCCGGCCAGATGATGTTCTCGGTGTAGGTGCCGGGCTGGACGAGGACGGTATCGCCGGATTGAGCAGCAGTAAGAGCGGCCTGGATGGTGGGCTGGGCAGCAGGTACGTTGATGGTGGTCGAGAATGCTACGGTAGCAAGCGAAAGGAACAGCAGGGCGAAGCGCTTCATAAATCGCACCCTTTACATATTGCGATACATCGAAGTGGTGGTCAGAGAAATCCGGTCATCATAAAAGGTAGGCAGTACGAATGTGCTGGACAAGGCTTTTAAGTTGAACAGGTCGGCCCGAGGTGTTGGTCTCCACTCAAATACCCGTCCGGAGCAGACCGGTGACTGCTCTTTTGCCCTTGGCCGATCTCTGTGTTCTCTGCGCCCTCTGCGGTTTTTCTTAACCAGCCCCCAACCACTAATCCCGTTCCACCAACGGCACGAACCGCACGGCCAGGTCTTCCTCCTGGATGGTTCTGCTTTTTCGCTTGGTGTAAACCAGGAGGCGTTGTTCGTGGATGGTGGCCCCGACAGGGATCACCAGGCGACCCTCCTCTGACAGTTGGTCGATGAGGACGGGAGGGACGGTGTCTTTGGCGGCGGCGGTGACGATCACTTTATCGAAGGGCGCTTCCTCGGCCCAGCCCAGGCGGCCATCGCCCAGCCTGAGATGCACGTTGGTGAAGGCCAGGCCTTCCAGCACTTTACGGGCCCGGACGTAATGGGTCGGGATGATCTCGATGGAATAGACCTGCTTGCACATGCAGCCCAGCAGCGCGGCCTGATAGCCCGAGCCGGTGCCGACTTCCAGCACCCGGTCGCCGGGCCGGAGGTGGAGCAGCTCGGTCATGTAGGCGGTGATATAGGGCTGGGAGATGGTCTGCCCCTGCCCGATGGGTAACGGTCCATCGCCGTAGGCATCCTTGGCCTTGGTGTAGGGGACGAATCTGTGCCGGGGTACGGTTTCCAAGGCTCGCAGGATACGTCGGTCGGCGACTCCCCGGCCTTGAATTTGCTCGGTGACCATTTTATGGCGCAGAGCCGCTACATTCACTTTTTTCCGCATCGGCAGCAAGCTACACAGTGGAACGATCAATGGCAATTGTCCAGCCAGCAGGATTCAGCGGCCAGCGATCAGCCATCAGCGGTCAGCAACCGCCAAGCGAAGAACAAGGAGAGGAAGAAGTGGCAGTGGCAGCGGCAGATGGCAGGGAAGAAAAACCGCAGAGAACGCAGAGGACTCAGAGAAGATTTAACCGCAAAGACACAAAGAACACAAAGAAGAGATTGAAGATTAATTAAGCATACACCGCCAAGGCTTATCCTGAGTCCACGGCTGGCAGACCGAACCCCGCCTACGGCGGGGGATGGAACGCCAAGAAAATGATAAAAGCAACGGGCGACAGACAGCCCCAGTCCCTAGAATAGGGTTGACTTCCAGCTCCGCTGTGCGTATGCTTGTGCGGTTCTGGCCAGCACCTACATTTCTAACAGCCAGTTTGTCTATCTGAGGATGACAAGCGCGATATGATGGAAATAACAGACCACTTCATCAAAAGCCCCAAAAGGCTTCTCCTCCTTATCCATGCAATTTTCACTCTGCTGAGCTGCGACACCCTCTTCGATAGCGAACCCCCGAAGATCGAGATCGTCACACCGAGGGAAGGAGCCTCCTACTTCGGCACCCTGCCTTTAGAGCTGGAGGTCACCGACAACTTTCAGCTGGAGCAGGTGGAGGTCTTCCTGGATGATGAATCTGTGCATATCTTCACCGAGGAACCTTTCATTACGAATCTCGACATCACTCAACTTGCAGCTGGCGCAAAAACACTCAAAGTGGTGGCCCACGACAAGGCGGGAAACTGGGCGGAGGCAGAGCGGGAGACGCGCATTCTGGTCTGGGAGCCGGTCCTTGTGGGCAGCACCGACCCCCCCGGCGGAGTCTTTAGCGTGTACGTCGCCGGGGGCTACGCCTATGTGGCCGACGGCTCGAGCGGCCTGCAGGTGATTGATGTGTCCAGCCCGGCCAATCCCGTCTTGGCGGGCAGCCACGACACCCCCGGTTTTGCCGTGGGCGTATACGTCGCCGGGGGCTATGCCTACGTGGCCGAAGAGAATGACGGGCTGCAGGTGATCGACGTGTCCAACCCGGCCAATCCCGTCCTGGCGGGCAGCACCAACGCCCCCGACGGTGCCGTGGGCGTGTACGTCGCCGGGAGCTACGCTTACGTGGCGACTGGGAGTAGCGGCCTGCAGGTGATCGACGTTTCCAACCCGGCCAGCCCGACCCTGGCCGGCACCTACAACACGCCGGGCTATGCCCTGGGCGTGTACGTCGCCGGGGGCTATGCCTACGTGGCCGACGGGGAGAACGGCTTACAGGTCATCGACGTGTCCAACCCGGCCAATCCCACACTGGTGGGCAGCACCGACGCGCCCTATGCTGCCGTGGGCGTGTTCGTCTCCGGCAGCTACGCTTACGTGGCCGATGCGGGTAGCGGCTACGTGGCCGATTGGTGGAGCGGGCTGCAGGTGATCGACGTGTCCAACCCGGCCAATCCCACCCTGACGGGCAGTCACGACACCCCCAGCCCTGCCATAGGCGTGTACGTCGCCGGGGGCTATGCCTACGTGGCCGACGGGGAGAACGGCTTGCAGGTGATCGACGTGGCCGACCCGGCCAATCCCACCCTGACGGGCCGCGGCGAAACCCCCTACGTGAACCTTGCCCGGTGCGTCTACGTCGCCGGGGGCTATGCCTACTTGGCCGAAGAGTATGGCGGGCTGCATATTTTTGATGTGTCGGGGCTGCCGTGAGGAAGAACCTCACCCCCCGGCCCCCTCTCCCTGGGGAGAGGGGGAGTCGTGAAACGACCGGGGTGAGGCCCGGGGCGTCTTCGTCTCCGGCAGCTACGCCTACGTGGCCGACGGGGAGAGCGGCCTGCTGATTTTTGATGTGTCGGGGCTGCCGTGACAACCTCACCCCCTTCGCTGGCGCGAAGCCCCCTCTCCTTAAGGAGAGGGGGAAACACGAAGTGTGGGGGTGAGGTAATAAAAAAGGAGCGCCACGGGGAACGCAGCGATGACGGTAGCCATTTCCGGGAAAAACATTTAACTTTGGTCGGCAACAGCATGGATGGCTATCCGGGGCGCCCGTTTGCAGGCCCAGCCAAACCGTAAGGGGCAAGAAAGCATGACCGGCAATCAGAACGACATCATCCAGCTCGAAATCACCCGGCAGCAGATCATCGAAGCCGTCAAGAAGTTGAGCGACGACGAACGGGAAAACCTCATCGAGGACCTCCTGGCTCAGGCTAGCCCTGACTACCTGGAAAGCATCCGCGAGGCCCGGGAGGATTACCGTCAGGGCCGCGTCCTGACCCACAACGAGGTCTTCAGGAAAGAATGACCTATGAGCTGGTCTATACCCGCCGGGCCGCGAGAGACCTGGACAAACTGGACCAGGAAGCCTTGGCGCAGATAAACCCGGTCTGCCGCATGCATTCGCGCCTTCTCCTGCTCGCCCTTGGCCTGCTCTTCTCCGCCTGCGCCACCACGGTCACCCTCAAGCCCACCGATACCGTCCGCAACGCCGCCACCACCGAAACGTCGGTCACGACCCGGTTTCGGGAAATTCAACCGCCCAGTAGCGAGAACCCCAACCTGGAGATTGCGGTGGTGCGGCAGGTGACGCGAGAAGAAACGTTCCAGCGGCGGCACGTGGAGAAGCAGGTGCTCAAGCCGGGGCTCCGGACGGCTCTCTGGCTGGCTAGTGCGGCCGCGGTGGGAGGGGGATATATCTTATACAAAAAAGCGAAAGGCGCTTCTGAACGACGTGATGTACACGTTGGATATTGGATAATCTTGAATCAGAGAGTGAAGAACGAAGCTGTAATAGGATTAGGGCAGAACCTCATGGGGCTAGGTGCGCTGGTAGCTTTAGGCAGCGAGCTGGTCGTGGCCGGAATGGAGCCGGTGGGCGAGGAATGGAAGTCGGAGCGCCGGATACTGCCCACGATGACTTTGCCAGCAGCTACCACGGATGTCGTTACCTCGGCAGGCTCCTCCTCCTGGATTGTTCAGACCGATGACAAGGGCCAGCTGGCCGTGGACGTTTCGATGCTTGTGGATATGGCTGAACCCGGCATGCCGCTGCCAATTCATTTTGCTTTGCAGGAGGACCCCACCCAAAAGGCTACCTTCTTCATCCCCACGGATGTGCTGGCCCATTATCAGCCGCCGCCACCACCTAGCCGGCCCTCTATCCCAATAGTATTTGACAGTACTGAGATCGTGGAAGACATCATCATAGAAGAGCCGGGGCTTGACAGCTTCGAGTGGCAACCGCCTGCCGAATACAAGTCCACCCTGGCCATCCTCGACTTCGAGGGCCTGGGCGTCTCCGAGCAGGAGGCGAGGGTGCTCACCAACCGGTTGGGGACCCACCTGGTCCAGCTGGGCCGCTATCAGGTCATTGAACGGGGACAGATGCAACGGGTCCTGGCGGAGCAGGACTTTCAACTGACCGGCTGTATCTCAGATGAATGCGCCGTTGAGATCGGACAACTGCTGGGGTGTGAGCAGATGCTGGCAGGATCATTTGGGAAGCTCGGGACCATGTATACCATTGACATGCGCATCATCGATGTGGGAACGGGCGGCATCCTGCGGTCCACTTCATACGATGTTCAGGGCGACATTGATCTGCTCCTCACTGAAGGACTAGCCCAAGCGGTCCAGCGCATCACTTCCGGCCCCTAGCCTCAAGCCCCTCGCCCCCAGCATCCAGACGCACAAATACCCCTTTTATTTTTCATTTCCACCGACCTAACTTCGGTGCCTACTAAAGGATTGATGTAAGCGATGAAAGTAAGAATACGCCACAGCAACCGTAAGCGCAAAAACCAACTTGGCTTTCGTGTCCGCATGCGGAGCAGATCGGGCCGGGCCATCCTGGCGCGGCGCCGCGGCAGGGGGCGCAAAGTCCTCTCCGCCTGACCCCTGTTGAATCAGAGCCTAACTCGAGCGCGGCGACTGACTCGGAAGGAAGAGTTTGACCGCGTTTTCACGGATGGTCGTAAGGTGGCCTATGGAAGGATTATCGTTCGCCTGGCGCCGGCGCCGCACCCCCGATTGGGCTGTACGGTCTCGACCAAATATGGCAACAGTGTCCGGCGCCACCAGTATAAGCGGAGGGTCAGGGCCGCTTTTCGCCAGCACTACCAGCAACTGCCGGCTGCAGACATGGTCCTGTCTGCTCTGCCGGGTAAGGGGTTCATAACCTACGAGGAGATCGATGCCGTCTTTGCCGGCCTTATGGCACATGACCAAGCAGCTGGGTAGTCAGCTGCTCATCAAGATCCTTGTGCTCCCTATCAGGATCTACCAGCGCACCTTTTCCGTGCTGTTTGCCCCGAGCTGCCGGTATACGCCGACCTGTTCGCAATATTCCATCGATGCGCTGAAGAAATACGGCGTGATCATCGGGTTGAGCCGGGCGACCCAGCGTATCCTGCGGTGCCATCCTTTTTCCAAGCACACGCATTACGATCCAGCCTGATGATGTCCAATGCCAAAAACGCCTTCCTGGCCTTCGGCCTCATCGCCCTCGTGCTCATTCTTACCCCCCGGTACCTGGAGTGGCTGGCGCCCCAACCCGAGGCATCCCCCCAGGGGACCGAAGAGGTTCTGCCCGATGTAGCATTTGAGCGGTCCCTCACCGCGCCTCAGGGACTCACCGCACCGGCTGCGCCGGCGCCCGCGCCCGTGCGCGCCCGGCAAGACCGGGCAGCCCCCCAGCAGAGCGAGGTGGTGGTGAGCATCGAAACCCCCCTTTACCGGGCCGAAGTCTCCTCACGTGGCGGAGGACACCTCCAGACCTTCGAGCTGAAGAATTACGAGAGCGGTCAGGGTAGCGGGCAGGTCCAACTTATTCCCCCGACCATCCATGACGCCACACTGAGGATATCCTACATCAATCTCGATGGCGACTCCGTTCACCTGGTGGACAATTTTGAGGTTTTGGATGCTCCCCGGGGGACAGCGGTCCAGCTTCCCGAGGGTGAGCTGACCCTGAGCTATCGTTACACCTTCGTGTCCGGTGCTTCGGTCACCAAGCGGATCACCTTCCAGGCCGATAGCTACACCCTGCCCATCGAAATATCCTGGGACCGTCCGGAGCTTGAGATTGGCCCCAGCTCCCTAGAGTTTGAGGTGAGCTGGCCCCTGGGTCTGCTGCCCGCAGAAAAAATGATTAAGGAAGATGAAACCTACGGGAAAGTCTACGTCTATCAAGGGGGGGAGCTAGCCGATCAGGGGGCCGCTCGTAAGGGGCGCGTCAATCGGGAGACATTAAAAGGCAACACCGATTGGGTGGCGCAGAGAAACAAGTATTTTGCCGCTGCCTTGATCGCCGACCCCAACCAGCCGGGGGTGTATGGCGCCTATTCGGCAGAAGCGGTGCCCATTCAAGCAGCCGGCAACGGCCCCGAAACCCTGACCCGGTATCAAATGGCTCTCGGCTACCAGGCCCGCCAACCGGTGGCCATGACCGTCTACGTGGGCCCCTTGTCGTACGCTATCATCAAAGATCTTGAGGTGGACCTGGAACGGATCATGAACTTCGGCTTCGCCCTGATCCGCCCCATCAGCAAGTTTGTGCTCTACACCCTGGTCTTTCTCCACAACTATGTCCCCAACTACGGCGTGGTACTCATCCTGTTTGCCATCGCGATCCGTATCGTGACCAACCCGCTCACCAAAAAGAGCTCCTATTCCACGCAGAAGATGCAGATGGTGCAGCCTAAGGTGAAAGAGCTCCAGGCAAAGTATAAGGGCAATCCCCAGAAGCTCAACCAGGAAATGATGGCCCTGTGGAAGGCCGAGGGGGTTAACCCCCTCGGAGGCTGCCTGCCCATTTTAATCCAGATGCCCCTGTTATGGGCCCTGTTCATCATCTTCCGCTCCACCATTGAACTGCGCGGAGAGCCCTTTGTCCTGTGGATTACCGACCTGTCGGCCCCGGACGTGATCTTCACCCTGCCGTTCAGCCTGCCCCTCTACGGGGACGGGGTCACCGTATTGGCCCTCATCATGGGGATCACCATGTTCGTCCAGCAGCGACTGAGCGGGGCGGCGTCCAATCCTCAGCAGAAACCGATGATGTACATGATGACCGGCATGTTCTTCCTGATTTTCAATCAGTTCCCCAGCGGGTTGAACCTCTACTATGCCTTTTCCAATATCCTGGGCATTGTCCAGCAGCGCCGCATCCACAACAGCTTGATGCTGTCTCAACCTGCACCTGCCCCGGTCCTGAAAAAGGGACCTAAAAAGGCCAAGCCGGCCAGTTAAATCTCATGGCGCCCAGGTTTTACGCCACACGCCCTGGCCATGTCACCACTACCGCAGCATAACACGCCTGCCGATCCTTCCACAGCGGCCCATCCCGATACCGTAGGCTACCGCAGCGATACGATCGTGGCGCTGGCCACCCCGCCGGGACGGGGGGGCGTGGCCGTGGTGCGCCTCAGCGGGCCCCAGGCCCTGGCGCTCGCTGAACAGCTGTGCAGTGCGCCCCTGGCCGACCAGCCGCGGCACAGCTTCCTGACGGAGCTGCGCTCGCCGGACCAGCACCTGCTCCTGGACCAGGCTCTGGTGACCTATTTCAAGGCCCCGGCTTCCTTCACCGGGGAAGACCTGGTGGAGTTCTCCACCCACGGCGGTGAGGTGACGCCCCAGCGCATTATCCAGGCCCTTACGGCCCTCGACGCCCGGCCGGCCGAGCCCGGCGAGTTCAGCCTGCGGGCCTATCTGAACGGGAAAATAGACCTGGCCGAGGCCGAGGCCATGAACCAGCTGGTCTCAAGCCTCAGTCTGCGAGGGCAGGTGGCCGCCGGCGAAAATCTCACGGGACGCCTCTCACGGGACATCGAGCAGATACGGGAGACCCTCATGCGCCTCCTGACCATCCTGGAGCACGAGCTGGACTTTTCCGAGGAGGACATCGATCCCCTCTCCCACCGGGAGATCGCCCGCGCGCTCAGTGAGGCCGTCGATCAACTGGATCGCCTGGAGGTGACGGCCCCCTACGGTCGGATCATCAAGGAGGGGGTGCGTATCGTGCTGGTCGGCGCCCCCAATGCCGGCAAATCGAGCCTGTTCAACGCCCTCATCGGCCACGAGCAGGCCATCGTGACCCACCTGCCGGGGACCACCCGGGACAGCCTGGAGGCCTGGATCGATATGGACGGCTTCCCGGTCTGCCTAGTGGATACGGCGGGGCTGCGGGACAGTGACGATCCCATCGAGCAGATGGGCGTGCAGCGTACTAAAGAGCAGCTCACCAGAGCCGATATCATCCTGGCACTGGACCCGGCCCAGCCCCGGTCAGCAGAACTAAAACTTGATGTAAGTAACCATAATACAATTATTTACGTGCTATCCAAGGCCGATGAACACCCCTCCGATAAGGCTCCCGATGGGACCATCGCCACATCGGTGGTAGACCCAGCCGGGCTGGACCAGCTGCTGGGGCAACTGGTTCACACGCTACGGAGCTTCATACCGACCGGCGAGAGCGCCATCGTGACCTCCAACCGGCAGCTCACTGGCCTGAAGCAGGCCCGGGACCGGCTGGGGGCGGTGCAGGCCCAGCTGGATCAGGGACAGGCCATGGATATCATCAGTGGTGAGATCCGCCTGGCGGTGAACAGCCTGGCCGAGATTATCGGCGAGACGAGCAGTGATGAGGTGATCCAGAAGATTTTCAGCGAGTTTTGTGTGGGGAAGTAGGAACGGGAGGGGGACAGAGACTGACGAGATCGCCACCCCTCGACAAGCTCGGGGCAGGCTCAAACCGCCAAGCGGGACTTGCGATGACAGACCACTCACCCCCTCCGCTTCGCGGTGCCCCCTCTCTCAAGAGAGAGGGGGCTCGGCGTAGACGCCACGGCGAGCCGGAGACACACGGTGTCGAGAGTGAGTGGCAACCAAACGATGACAAAACAATAACGATGAACCGCATAACCGATGGGACCTGGGACGTGGTCATTGCCGGCGGCGGACACGCCGGTATCGAAGCCGCCCTGGCGGCCGCCCGGATGGGCTGCAACACCCTGCTGGTCACCCTTGACCCCGCCGCTATCGGCCGGATGTCGTGCAATCCAGCCATTGGGGGGCTGGCCAAGGGGCATCTGACCCGGGAGATCGACGCCCTGGGGGGTGAGATGGGGCTGGCCGCCGACCAGACCGGTCTCCAGTACAAGACCCTGAACACGCGCAAGGGCCGGGCGGTGTGGAGTCCCCGGGCCCAGATCGACAAGCGGGCCTATGGGCGGCGCATGCACGGCGTGGTAACCGGGCAGAGCAACCTGACCGTGTGGAAGGGGGAGGTCACCGGGATCGTGGTGCAGCAAGAGCGTCTCACGGGGGTTTTATTGGACCGCACAACCGAGGTGCGGACCCAGACGGCCATCCTCACCTGCGGCACCTTCCTCAACGGCCTCATCCACATAGGGGAAAGAACTTTTCAGGCCGGCCGCATGGGGGAGCGCCCCTCACTAGGGATCACCGAAGCCCTGACGGCCCTGGGCTTTCGCACCGGCCGCCTCAAAACCGGGACGCCACCGCGGCTGCACCGTGATTCCATCGACTGGAATAGGACCGAGGAGACTTATGGCGACCAA
>CAZJBG010000029.1:19091-20690 GCA_964543925.1 uncultured bacterium | reverse complement strand
CTGCACCGCCGGTTGGTGCAGCAGCCCTCACGCATCACCATGCTCACCCGCCGGGAGCTGCTGGCCGAGGCCCAAGGGGCGGGCCTGAGACTGGTGCGGACCACGCCGGTCCTGCCGGGATTGCACGCCCACCATGTCTGCCTATTTGCCGCTGGCGAGGCCGCGTAGGCGGGCCTTCCGCCGCCGCTGCCCGATCAATTTATCCCGGTAGCGATGATACCCCGCCGCCCAGTCGCGAGGGAGGGTCGTTTCCCGTCCGTAAACGTCAAAGAACCGGTGGATCAGGCGGGCCTCCAGGCCAGGATCGTCAGCCTCGAAATTCAGGCGGGCCAGGTCGATCAGGCGCGTTCGGGGGGTTAGCCTCCACCTCCGCCGTGCCCGGTTCAGGTCAACGATATACACTTCGCTGCTCCCGGTTACCAGAAAGTTGGCGGTGGTCAGGTCCCGGTGGAAAATCCCACCCCCATGCATGCGGGCGATACTCAGGGCCAGGTCCGTCACTGCGGCCTGTTTGAGAGCGTCTGAAGCCTCGGACTTGAGGAAGGACCTCAAGGTCTGGTGCGGCGTGATGTCGGCGGTGACCAGGAAGTTCTCCTGAATGAAGCCCCGATGTCGGCGGCTATAGACGAACAGGGGCTCCGGGGTGCGGGCGGACAGCTGCTCGAGGGCTTGGGCGATGGTCCAACTGGTCATGGCCCGGCCGGGGAAACTGGGACTCAGATAGTAATGGATCGGGCTGCGCCAGCCGAACCATTTGACGACCACGGACCGTTGGCCGGTGCCCAGCTGCGCTACTATGTTGGGCTGTTCCCGGTAGATATGTTGGGCCAGTTGAGTGACACCTTCCCGGGACAGCAGATCATCAAGGGTCAGTGCTGGCGGCAATCGGCCTATAGTGGTGACCGTTGAAGCTAGGCTAAGGATGACGATGCGCTGGTGAGGGTTTTGTAGAGGGCCTCAAACTGTTTTAAGAACTCATCTTCGGAGCCGTTGTTGGTGATGACGTAGTCGGCCCGGGCTATCTTCTCACTATCCGGCATCTGGAGGCGTATTCGCTTGCGGATATCCTCCTCCGTGAGGGTGCCCCGCTCCAGAGCGCGCTTGACCCGCAGCTCCTCATCGGCTACCACAACGATGGTCACATCCAGTTGGTGTTCGAACTGGGCCTCAAAAAGCAGGGCGGCATCAACGACGAAAATCTCTACTCCCCGTTGACCGGCCTTCGTCATCTGTTCTTCTGCGGCCGCCACCACATAAGGATGGATGATACGGTTTAGCTGCTGTTGCCTCTCAGGCTGGTCGAAGGCGTACTCTGCCAGATGATGGAAGTCCAATTTTCCGGCATCATCAAGTACGGCATCTCCGAAAGAAGCAATGATGGCCTGGCGTACTTTTTCGGACCGCAGCAAAGCCAATTTTGCTTCCTGATCGGCGTCAAACACGCGAGTGCCCCGCTTATTAAAATAGGCGGCCAACATGGATTTGCCTGAACCGAGTCCCCCGGTGACACCAATCCGCAGCACGGTCACATACCTTTGCCGGCCTATTCCCCGACAGGGAGGGCGGCCAAGATCCTCTGAAAGACAACGTCCACCGGGC
>CAZJBG010000029.1:0-19081 GCA_964543925.1 uncultured bacterium | reverse complement strand
CATCGCCGTCGATCTCATTGAGCATGCCGGTGGGTCGATAATAGGACAGCAAAGGCCGGGTGAGCCGGTCATAAACATCCAGTCGTTCCTTGATGGTCTCCGGCTGGTCGTCATCGCGCTGAACCAGCTCGGTACTGCCGCAGTTATTACACTTGCCCATGATTTTAGGGGGCTGGATCACCAGGTTGTACACCGTGTCGCATTGGGCGCAGGTGCGCCGGGCGGTGAGACGGGTCAGCAGAACCTTCCGGTGGACTTCCAGAGCCATGATGGCGTCCAACTGAACGTCCATTCGCTCCAGGATGATGGTCAACCCCACGGCTTGCGGCACGGTCCGGGGGAATCCATCCAGCAGGAAGCCTTCGATGGCGTCAGGCTCCTGGAGTCGGGCTGCAACCATTTCCTGGATGAGGTCATCGGGGAGCAGGTTGCCTTTGGACATGACAGCCTGGGCCCGTTTCCCCAGATCGGTTGCATCGCGGACATGCGCCCGCAGCATATCGCCGGTGGCCACATGGGGGATCTTGAAGTGCTCGATGAGCCGCTGGGCCTGCGTCCCTTTCCCTACGCCCGGTGGACCGATGAGAACTAGGCGCATGCGGAAGCCCAGATCCAGGGGAACGATGGGTTGAGTGACCGGTTTCTGTGCGCTGGCAGCATTGTTGTGATCCCGATAGTTATAAAATCATGCCCGATAGGGTGGCGGCGAGTGGTCCCCTGATGCTCTCGTCGGCCACAGTGGAGGTCCAGTGTCATGGCGAGATGGCTGCTTCTTTGGCGGGCACGTCGGCAAGGAGGGCGGTGATCTTGGTCGTCAACAGGTCGATGGCGACCCGGTTATGTCCTCCCTCGGGGATGATGAGATCGGCAAAGCGCTTGGTGGGTTCCACAAATTGGTCATGCATGGGACGGACGGTCCGGTAGTACTGGTCCACCACCGACTCGAAGGAACGGCCGCGGCGCTGCATGTCCCGGGTCATCCGTCGAATGAACCGCACATCGGCAGGGGTATCCACATAGATTTTAATGTTCATCAGTTCCCGCACGGCGCCATCGGCCAACACCAGGATGCCCTCCAGGATGATGAGTCTGTGGTTACAGATGCGCCGGGTCTCGGACTTGCGCGTATGGGTCGTGTAATCGTAAATGGGGATATCCACGGGACGGCCGCTCAGGAGGGTCTTGAGGTCCTGTTCCATCCGCTTGAAGTCGATGGAATCGGGGTGATCGAAATTAATCTTGGCCCGCTCTTTAAGCGGGAGGTCTTTGAGATCGTGGTAATAGGCGTCCTGCTCCAGGACCACCACATCATCGCGCCCCAATTCGTGGGTCAGTGATTTGGCAATGGAGGTCTTTCCCGAACCGGTGCCTCCGGCAAGTCCAATGAGGATGGCCTTGAATTCAGGATCCATGAAGATCAAAGGGATAGGGCAGCAGCTCCGATGTGGCATACTTTTTGGGTGGCTGGTCATCGTTTCCCACCAGGTAGATGGGGATCTCGCCGCACTGCTCGTGAATCACCTGGCGACACGCCCCGCAGGGTGTGCCACCGTCTTCAGCGACGACAACCAGGGCCTGAAATCCACTCTCTCCCGATGCTATGGCCCCGAAAATAGCAACCCGCTCGGCGCACATGGTGGTGGGGTAGGCGCTCGATTCGATGTTACAGCCGGGGTAGACCTTTCCGGAACTTCCCAGTACCGCCGCCCCGACGGGGTAACCGCTGTAAAGGGCTCTGGCCCGCTGCTGAGCCCCTCGAGCTTCACGGATAAGATCAGGAATATCAGCCATGGTGCGCCGGGAATTTACGACCGCGGCCAAAGATTGCCATGTAGGAAAAACCGGCCACAAAGCCGCCGATATGTTCGAACCAGGCAATACCACCGCTCAGTCCCGTCTGCAGGCTGACCATGCCGTTGATGGCCTGTATCAGGAACCACCATCCCAGAACAATCATGGCCGGAAGGCGGATAGTGGTGAAAAAAATGACGATGAAGACCAGCACATGGATCCGTGCGCGTGGGTAACGCACCACGTAGCCTCCCAGGATGCCGGAAATAGCGCCACTGGCCCCCACCACCGGTAGCATGTTATCCGGGGCCATGAACAGGTGCAGCAGTCCGGCTGCCAGGGCCGTGAGAATATAAAAGCCGAGAAACTTGTAATGCCCCAGGGCCCCTTCCACGTTGTCGGCGAACACGTAAAGAAAAAGCATGTTACCGATAATATGCATCCATCCGCCGTGAAGAAACGGAGCGGTGAACAAGGTGATCACGCCCGGCAACAGGTGCAGGTCACCGAGACTGCTCCAGGAAATGTACTGATAGGCCTGCCCCATGACATCCCGGTTAAAATTGAGGACGGTTTGTGCATCAGCACCCCAGAAATAAGCCGGAATGAGCCCGAATCGGAGGGTGAAGCTCTGTTGGGTCAGCAGGTCGGGGAGCAGCATCTGGTAGCCGAAAACCAGGACGTTTACCGCCAGGACGGCGTAGGTGACGTAGGGGACGAGGATCCGGGGGTTATCATCTTTGTAGGGGAAAAACATTACTCAATGACGAATGTAACGCTTTTTGTGGCCCTGTTGCCCAGCTGATCGGTAGCGGTGACGATCAGCTCGTGGTCCCCGGGTCCCAAAAGGACCGGTAGAACGTAGGTTACCACCTCCCTTAAGGTATTGTATTCGAATATCCTGGGTTGGCCATCCAGGGTCATGGAAATGGCGGTCTCGTCCTTGATACCCGCCAACGCATCGGAGACATTAAAGCGAATCGTGCCCAGGTCTCTGGGGGCATAGGTCCCACCCTGCCCAGGTCTTTTGAACTCGATAGTGGGGGGCTCGGTCTCTTCGAGGAGGGCGTACACATCACCGCTGGATGCCAGCGTGCGGTAGGCCCGGGTCCTGATGAGGTTGTCCCGGTTGGTAGATCCCGCCGGAGTCATCAATTCCCATTCATTTTGCCGGTCAAGATAGAATATTCCGGCGTGTTCGGGCAGTACCCGGTTGGTGGGCACCTTCATTTGAATGCCCATGGGATTGTTGAACGGCCGGGAAAGGGGTCCGACTTCCACCGGGTGAATCACCGGGTTGGCCCCCTTGGGCAGGGACACCTCGGTCGAGCGGAACCAGACGAACGTGCTGTCATAAAAGGTCCCTGGAAGGAATTCGAGCAGGAAAATGCCGTCCTCATCGTCGAGTTCCCGCCGTCTGTTGGGCGGCACCACAGTCGCCTTCACCGGCAGGTGTACCTCGTAGGCCGGGTCAAGGTTCACCCGAACGATCAGTTCCTTCAGGCCGATGAGTTGGGCCAGGTAGAAGGGGGGCGAAAGGAAATCGACCGGGCTGACCATTTTGGTGGGATAGGGCTGCACGCCGGCGCTGGTGCGCAGCAGGAGTTCGGGAGGGTGGGGCAGGTAGTAGTCACTGCTCACCTGAAAGACAACGCCCTTTTCCCCATGCTCGGTGTGCAGGGTAAACTCGCGCTGCCGGGTGACGTCCTCGATGGGTATGAGGCTGAGATGGACCGGTTCCAGCCGGGCTCCCCAGCGGTCCACCCCGATGATCTGGAGGATGCGGCGGCGACCTTTGCCCCGGGGGACCAGAAACCGTTGCTGTTTACCTGATGAAGGCTTGGTCCGATGGCTGAAATGATCGACCTGCCGCCCCCGGATATCGAAGAAAAAGACGTGGTACCGGCGCAGAGGGGCGCTGGAATCCAGGGTGATGATCCAGCCGTTCTCGTCGTCGGACCAGTGAGCCGCGGCTTCCAGCTGGGTAGGCGGTGTGTAAGCCAGCACGCCCCGGAGGACGGCCAGGTTCAGCTGCTTGTCCCAGATTTTGATCGCGAAGGGGTGATACCCCGGCGTCAATTCGATGGCCCCCTGTGACCCCGGTCGTATGAACGATAGGGAATCGGAACCCGGCGAGACGAACAGGCGGTGGAAATCATCGCGTTGCTTGCGATAGAGGCGATAGTCCCGCTCCAGTTCCATGAGCCGCCCTTCCCGGAATTGGTAACGGTCGAACTGGATCGCGTAGTGCCGGATGCCATCGATGGAGAGGCTCAGTCCATAGACGGTCTGCTGGTAACGTACACCTGGGAGCCGATCGTAGGCCTCGACGGCCAGCCCGAAGGGGCCATCGACGGCCAACGTGTCATCGATAACGTAGCTCCGGGGCCCCACTTTCCGGGTGGGAACCACCGAAGGGAGGGGCGAGCCGTGGGCCACCGTTTCCGGTGAGAGGGGGATCACTGCCAGGGCGGCGACCTCCGGCCAAAGACTATCGGGGAAGGTAAAGCCGTTGGTGAGCGGGTTGAGGGGCCGGTTGTTTTGATCGCGCAGTTCGAAATGCAGGTGGGGACCGGAAATCGAGCCGGTGTCGCCGGTGTGGGCGATCACATCACCCTTTCTTACGGGGAGATCAGTAGCTTTAAAGCGAAGTTCAACGGCATACCGGCCCAGCTGGCTCTGGCGCCGCACCACCAGCCTGTCGATCTCCGGGGTGAACCGCTCCAGGTGGGCATATACCGCCACCCGTTTATCTTTCAGGCGCAGGTAGACGGTGCGGCCATAGCCCTGAGTGCTGACCAGCAGACGCTCCACATAGCCGTCTTCCACCGCATAGACTTCGTACCCTCGGCCGCCGTTGGTGGCGACATCGATGCCGGCGTGGTACCGGCGCGGACGCATATCGCCGTAGGTGGCCGTGATCCGCTGGCTGGCTTTGGTGGGCCAATGGTAGTTTTGGCCTTGGCCGGTGGTGACGAGCAGGGCAATCCCCAGCGTCGTGAGGTAATGGATAGGGGTGGTAAATTTCACGAGGCGGGAATTTAAAGCCGCGAGGCAGGATATTAAAGCACCGTCACTGATCGGTCGAAGATCATCCCCCTGCCCGAGGCGGGCCGGATTGAAAATGAACCCGCCCCAGTCAGATCCGGGGCGGCCTGCCGAGGATAGACATAAGTGCGGGGAGTCTACTCACTGGCGTCCGCGGTTTGCATGGCGGCGCCACGAGCCTTCCTTCCGCCGTTCGGCAGGTCGTTGAACCATCCGGGTTTGCTCATTTCCCACTCACAAAACCTGTTGCTTCAGGAACGAATTAAGTGTTTTATTCCCTGTTGCCTAACATGGAAATCACTACCTGGTTAAAATTTTATAAAACCATCGGCCGGATTACATCACGGCTGCGAGAGGTACTCTTCTCGCCGAGTTATCCCCAACCCAAACGGCTCCTTTTCCTGTTCCCCCTCCTCGAAGAGCATTTTGACGAAAGCATCTATATTCTCAGGCGGCTGGAGCGACATCCCAGCGCCACCATCCTGCTGGCCATACCCATGCTCTTTCGGGGCAGGATCCCAACCCCGTCACATCAGATATTCTATTTCCCCTTCATGAAAGAGAAGTTGTCGAAAGTCCAGTTGGCAGTGCTCATGGCCCGCTTTCGGTACGATACTTTTGATGCCGTGATCAATCTCGACCCGCATCTGAACCTGGGCATGGCCCGGGCTATGAGCATGATTCAGGCCCCCAAGCGCATCGGTGTTTCGGGTCCGGGAGCCGATGACATCTACAATATACAGATCCAAACCCAACCGTCAAGCCCACTTCGAGCGGCTTACGATCAGATGCTCAATCTGTGTGACCTGGGGCCCCCTGATGATCATCCCGACTACCATGTCTGGGGCTGAAACTAACCGGTCCCTGTGATGATCGTTTTTGAAGGCCGGCAGGCCCATCGCCTGCTGATTCCAGACCGGGCGCCATCCGGGTTATGGGGGCTATCAGCGGGCCTCCTTAACGTGACGTGCGGCTTGGTGATTGGAGATAAATTGACTCAAGGCGTTTTCAATCCAGTCATTGAGATGATCCACCAGGGGTTTGTCCGGCAAGACCAGAGCCCGCTTCATATCAGGTAAGGTGATCGCCTCGCCCCTGGTGATCTGCTTGGGATTCCAGATTAGCACTTGATCCTGCCACGATTGGGTATCCCGGTCCTCGAAATTGCTGAGACGCACGTACAATTCCGAGTCCTTGATGATACAGTCAATATTGTCGATGATTACCGTATGGGTGCCGCCTAAGTCCAGTTTTCGGAAAGCGGTCTCCGAGAGGTAGTTGACGTGCTGATCAGCCATCGCCACCCCTATCTCCCGCAGCACTTTAGGTACCGGGTCTTTCATGCCCCTCAGGGGCATCGGGCTGATGCAGACGGCGAACTGGTGATGGATCGATTCACAGATATCCGCTATCTCAACCATGCTCTTTTGCAGGGTTAAGGCATCCCAACGTTTCCTCGCTTTGGTTAACCGTTCATACTCAGCTGTTTTTGATTCGTTGTAACCCTTCTGAACCAGGTGGAGGGTGGACCAATTCTCTATCGGATCATCTTCATAGACCCAACAGTGATTCCCAATCCATCGCTGAACGTCATGGTCGATACATTTGGTAAACACATGCATGAAGTTTGATTTGGAGCCAAACCGGGATTGAAAGTCTTCGTAGGCCGTGGCTAAAGATTCCATACTGTCTTCAGGGGGCGTTTCGCTTTCAGCTTCGGGTTCGCTCTCGTCGGGTAGTGTGTCGGCATCCAGGTGATTATTGGTCGTTTTGTTAGCTGCCAACCAGGTTGGGAAATCCATCGCGGCCGTGTCTTGATCGGCCTGACCCAGCACGTTCACGCAGGTGAGCAGCAGGTACAATTTTAGGGCCGTGTTTTCGGCGTCGTCGGCCCCCTGGTCTGCCTGGTCCCCCTCTAGGTCGCCGGCAAGCGACTGGGCGAGGGCCAGGCGTTTGACGATGACGGCAACTGTCTCTTGATGAGCTTCGTCCAGCTCCGACCAGCGGGGTAACTCGCCCCAGCCACGGAGGCTAACCGAATCCCTGAGCTTGTCATAATATTCCGTGCCTTCCATCTTTCACTCCTTCACATAATTCGTCGGCCCGTTGAATGGCCTGCTCCTATCATAAGCGTGGCAAATTACCGTGCGCGGTCCCGGTTATGAAATATTTTTCACCTGTCCCTGTCCCAATATCCGTTTGGAGACTCTCGCCAGACGTCACAGCTGCGAATAGGCGGTGGGCGTCAAGATGATGTCGGTGATGTTGGAGACCGTATCCTTGTATTTCTCAACCTGACGGAGCTGCTGCCAATCCGGGTGGCTTCCGAAGGTGCCGAAATGTTTATCCCGGGCGGCCAGGTCATCGTGGGCGAGCAGATAGGTCAGGTTCGGCATCTTCGGCCCGATGAGGGTTTCACCGAACAGTACCGGCTGCAACCCGGTCTTGCGGAAGATTTCGATTTCACCGCCGTCGTTGAACATCTCGATCTTCAGTTTAGCCGCCTTTTTGCTGTGGCTTTCGTAGATGCGCAGCTCATAGACGCGCGTATCCTTGGCCATGGTGGCCGTGGGCAGCTCCATTTTGGGTATCCCTTCGAAGGCCACCATGAGGGAACTCTCCACACGCACATATCCGGGATCAGCCAGGGGCCGGTCGAGGAAATCCGCCCCGGCCTTCAGATAGCTGCGATCCTCCAGGAGTTGTGTGTCGGCGGTGATAAATGACTCCAGGGACGGGTAGGGAATGAGGACGTACACGGTCGGCAGGGTGGGGCCGTACTTGGCGGTGAAAACACCCACCGGCTTGATCCCCAGGCGGTTGTAGGCCGGGAGGGCGGCGTCCCGCAAGAAATCGTTGAGGGGTTGCGTCTTGGCAAAGTTGAGCAGCTTGTATTGCCGCAGCTCGTAGTATTCACGGCCGGTGCCGGCGCGCTGGGCCGTGGCGGCCATGGCGCTTAGCGGTGCTGCCCCGGCCAGGGCGGTGGTGGTGAGGAAGGTGCGTCTTTTCATGGTGCAGTCCTTTTATTGAGTCCGTTTCATCTACAGTGGGTCCCGTCACCCTTCAATTGGCTTTTCAACAAGAGACATATAATTTACAACGAAAGTGCCAAAAGCAAGACTGGCAAGACGCCTGTGCTTTGGCCGATCCTCACGGATTTTAAAGGGTACAGCTTGCATTCTTCACTCCGGTTGTGTATTGTATCGACCGGAACTAGTTTCCAGGTCAGTGCGTTCCCTGCTGTGAAACGGTTAGAGGAGGTAAGACTGTGGCTAAGGCAAAACAATCTTTGATGAAATCCCTGTTTCGGGGCGAGATCCTCGAGGGACTGGTCTTTCCCTATCCCACCCTGGACGCCGACGAAGCTGACCTGGTCAAGATTATTGAAGATAATCTGATGAAATGGGCCCAGGACAACTTCGATGCGGAAATAGCCGACGCTGAAGCCAAATACCCCGACGGCGCCTTGGATTCCCTGGGTGAAATGGGCATCTTCGGTCTCATCATCCCCGAGAAGTATGGCGGCCTGGGTCTGAGTCAGACGGCCTATGCCCGCATTTTCGAGTCGGTGGCTGCCATCGACGGCTCCCTGCCGGTGACCTTGGGTGGGCATAGTTCCATCGGTATGAAGGGATTGCTGCTCTATGGCACTGAGGCGCAGAAGAAGAAGTATCTCCCCGACCTGGCCACCGGCAAGAAACTGGCCTCCTTCGCCCTTACCGAGCCCGGCGCAGGGAGCGACGCGGCTTCGATCCAGACCAGGGCCGTTCGCCAGGATGATGGTACCTGGCTGCTCAACGGGCAAAAGATCTGGATCACCAATGGGGGGTATGCCCAGTTCTTTACCGTCTTTGCCAAAACAGCGGTGGATGTCAAGGGTGAGGTGAAGGATAAAATCACCGCCTTTATCGTAGATGGCGATCTGCCGGGGTTCACCCGGGGGCCAGAGGAGCACAAACTGGGCATCAAGGCCACCAGTACGGTACCCCTCTATTTTGACAATGTGGCCCTGTCGCCCGATAGTGTGCTGGGTGAGGTGGGCAAGGGATTCAAGGTGGCCATGCATGTCCTTAATTCGGGTCGGTTGGGACTGTCCGCCGGGGTCGTTGGCGGCGCCAAGGCGATCCTGAAAGAGGCGGTGAAACATTCCAGGGAGCGCCGGCAGTTTGGACGGCCTATTGGGGACTTTGAACTCATCAAGGAAAAGGTCTCGCGAATAACCGTTGATATCTATGTGGCCGAAAGTATGGTCTACCTCACCGCCGCTCTGGCGGATCGCGAGGGGGTCGACTACTCGCTGGAATCGGCGATCTGCAAGGTGCGGGCCAGTGATATGGGCTGGGAAATGGCCAACGACAGCGTTCAGATCATGGGCGGGTTGGGGTACATGAAGGGTTATCCTTTCGAGCGGGTCCTCCGTGATACGCGCATCAACATGATTTTTGAAGGTACCAATGAGATCCTGCGCCTGTTCATCACTCTGGCGGGCATGGAAGCACCCGGTGAGTACCTGAAACAACTGGGGCAGGCCCTCCGAGGGCCCATCAGGGGGTTCGGATTTTTGGCTGACTACGCCTTTACCCGGGTCAGGGAGGCGGTTACCACACCCCGGCTGGTACAGGTGCACCCGTCCCTGGAACGTTATGCGGGCTACCTGACCAAATACGTGGAAAAATTTCACAAGTCGGTGGACTCGGCGATCATGAAATTCGGGAAGCGGGTGGTGGACCGTGAACTTATGCTCCAGCGGTTCGCGGACTGCGCCATCGACTTATACGCTATGCTGGCGATCCTCTCCCGGGCCACCAGTCGGATTAAGGCGGTGGGTGAGGAAGCCGCCCAACCCGAACTGGATATTGTCCGCATCTTTTGTGAAGGGGCCTGGCGCCGGGTCCGCCGCAATCTGCGGCAAATTCGTCGGCACGAGGATCGGCCTGTGAGACGGCTGGCGGCCTACGTCACCCAGCGCCAACAGTACGAATTTCCGATCTGATCGGGGCCGCGACTTGAGACGCCATGGGGCACTTAAAAAGGGCTTGTTGACCAGGGGTACCTCGCTTACATTTGGCCGCGTTTTATAGGAGGTGATGATGAAGTTGGAGGCTATCGTTTGTCCGGAGTGCAACGAACCGCTCGAAGAGCAGGATCTTGCCAAGTCATTGGTCTGTCCTAAATGCCGGACCAACTTGAAAAACCGGAAGTACCTGGACTTCGTGGAATTCCTCATGGCCCAGGGAATTGTCACCGACATGGATTTCTTTGACCAGGCCCTCTACGGGACGGATGTGGTCTTTGAGCAGGATATAGAGGAGGGGGACGAAACCGATCCCAATGAGTTTGAGAAAATCGAGCACCAGATCCATAACCTGGATGAGGATGTAGACCTGGACGAGGTGACCACCGATGAAGAGGAATTCCGGCAGTGGGAAGGCCTGGAAGAGGATTGGGAAGAGTTCAACCGCAGACAGGATGTCACCAAATCTAACTGACCTGTCAGAAATTACCTAGGAAAGTCACAAGCCATGAGCACAACCGACGATCAAAAGACCAAGCAGATTCAAATTGAACTCGATGAACAGGTCGGCGCCGGCAAGTACTCAAATCTGGCCATTGTGACCCATTCATCGGCTGAATTCATCATCGATTTCACCCAGGTGATGCCCGGCCTGCCCAAGGCCCGGGTCCGTGCCCGCATCATCATGGCGCCCCTGCATGCCAAGGCGTTTGCCCTGGCGATGATGGAAAACATCAAGAAGTTTGAGAACCGCTTTGGAGAGATCAAGGTTTCCCAGGAGGACTGGCTCAAGCAATTCGGTTTCAAACTGCCACCTGACACGATACCCAACTGACGGGTTGGCCGGGGGTGTTGATTACCCCCTGATCCGTCCTGCCTGGCCTCCCGAATGATCGGGGAGTAGTCGCGTCCGGTTAGTTGCCCACCGCTTCTAAAGATTCATCGACATACTCAGGACAATTTGCCGACCCAGCTCGGCGCCACCGACAATTTCCCGGTGCACATCGTTGGTAATATTATTCAGGTTGGCCTTTAAGGTGTAGGTGTCATTGATGCGGTGCCCCAGGTTGATATCGGCCACGGTGTAGGTATCGATGGTGCCGAAAAATACCCCCGCCGACCAGTCGAACCCGGGGATATGACGAATGCTCAGGTTGGACCACCACCGGCCACTGGGGCTGGTGTAGGACAGACTCGCCGACAGTTTATAGGCCGGGGCATTAATCGGGTCCTTAGCCTTGGTGAGTGGATTGTCAAAGGCCTGTTTTCCCAGGTAGGACAATCGCATCTCCCCGGATAAATTGCGGGAGAAGAAGTAGGCCAGGCTGAAGTCCACCCCACCCACGGTAACGCTGCCGTAGTTTACGTTGGTAAGGATGAATTCTCTGGGGTTGACAAAGTCCCGCTGGTCATCAGGGGTGCCTTCGATGCCGTCGGGTCCGGGAAGGACACCGTTATGCTCCTCCGTGCCGATGATGCCCAGCACCGTGAAGTTTTCCAGACCGTCCGACGTGTCCAGCACCACCGGCGTAATCCAGGTCAGATCGGAGACGAAATCCTTGTACCAGCTGTTGTACAGGTCCAGGGTGACGCGCATGCGGTTGCCGAGGATACCTACATAGCCGGCCTCTACGGTGAAGATCTCTTCGCTGACCACGGCGTCCAGGTTCAGGATGTCTTCGGCCTGCACAAACTGGGCCGGCCGGCCCAGCACCGCCGGAATAATCAGCACGGCCTCAGCCGGTACCTCGGCCAGATAGAACTCGGTAGGCGACAGGGGCCGAACGTCGATCATCATGAGGTTGTTGCCGGCATTACGGGTGTAGTGATAGCCGTCGGCGTTTCCCCGGGCCTTGACGAAGGTGGCCGAACTCAGCCCCGCCAACAGATCCAGGTAGAGCCCCTGGGAGGTGGGCGTGTTAAATGCCCTGGCTGCCGTAAGGCGGAAGGTTTGATTCTCTCCCGGTTTCCAAAGGAAACCGACCTTGGGGGAAAACTGGGGAGCATAGGATAGGGTCCCGCCCAGCAGCGGATCGTCCAGAAAGGTCAGGCCGGACACCGTATCCTGGACGCCGTTATGGAGGTCGATGCGGCTGGCCAGAATCAACTCAAGGGTAGCGGTGAGATTCGAGGTCGACTGAAAATAGAAGCCGTATTCGTTGGTGGTGATCAGTCCCTCACCAAATTCATCAATTTTGCCATCGCCGTCGTTGTCGATGCCATCATCATCGTAGCTCTCAGGTTGCTTGCCGCCGGTGCCATCGGGCAGGATGGTGCCGAAAGTCTTGGGCATGGTGCGCTGGTAATCGAATCCGTAGGACACCTGGGTGCCCAAAAGTGATGGGAACATGAGGGTGTGCTGCAGCTGTAGATGATAAAAGGTGGACTTGTCGAAGATACGGTCGCCGGTGCGGAGGTTACGCGTGAGGCCGGCATCGGAGGTGTTCAGATAGGTCTGGATAAACAGGTTGTTCCTCATGTAGCGCAAGTGATGGTACTGGTAGATCCATTGGTCTGCCAGGAACCGGGCGATGCCGGTGAGGTTGATGTTGGTGGCGCGGGCCAGGCCGTAGCCGTAGATCAGACTGTGATCGGGGCCGAAATCATAATCCACCCGCACGTCGGCGCGCTGGTTTTCCACCCGAAAGTCGGGTAGGTCGGGGATGCCGTCCTTGTTCCGGTCGGTGCGGATATGGTCGATGGCCAGGGAGACACTGTCCACCGGGTCGTGGAACCTGCCGTTGCCGTCACGGTCAAATCGCAGGTCGTAGCCGTCCCATATCCAGGGGTAGGGGAGATCGTTGGGATCGCCGCCGGCGATGAAGTACTCGTGGTGACCCCACTTCTCCTCCGGGTCAACCCATTCCCAGTCCGTGGCGCTGAAGTCAACCAGGGAAATTTTATACCCCCACTTCCCCTGAGCCCCGGCATGTCGGACCTGCCACTTGCGGTAATCCCGGTTGCCCAGACTCATGGTCATGGTGGTGCCTTGAGACAGACTCGGCTTTTTGGTGATGATGTTGGCCACCCCTGAGAAGGCGTTGGGACCGTACAGGGCTGACGAGGGACCCAGCACCACTTCGATCTGATCTACGTCATCGGAGGTGGTGGGAATGGTGTTGTAGGCGATGAGTCGGAGGGAGGGGACGTTGGCCTTGCGTCCATCGGTGAGCGTGAGCAGGCGCGAAGAAAAGCTGGTATTAAATCCTCGGGCTGAGAGGTTAAAGCCGTCAATGCCCGAGGCCGTGAAATCGACCCCCTTGATATGCTTGAAATAGTCGCCCAGGTTCGGGTTGCTGCCCCGACTGATCTGGACGGATGAGATGATGATCACGGCGGCCGGCGTGTCGGTGATCTTCTCCCGCTTGCCGCGACTGGCGGTGACCCCGATTGATTGCAACTGGATGGCCTCCTGGTCCAGCTGCATATGGACCTCGAGCCGCGGGCCCGTGGCATCAGTGATGGTCACGCTTTGCTCTAAGAGGCGGTAACCGATAAACCCCACCCGCAGCTGGTAACTGCCCGGACGGATATTGGGGATGCGGTAGTTCCCATCCCCATCGGTGGCCGCTCCACTGGGGACGGTGAGATTGCCGCCGGTGAGGATCACATTAGCCCCAGGTAGGAGAGTCCCGTTCTGGGCATCATGAACGGAACCGATGATGGTGGTTTGTCCCCCTAGCCCGGTCACGAACACCAGAGCCAGAAGCAGTTGTTTTTTCAACATATCCTCGCCCGTCTCCAGCTACTTGTCAGAGAACAAAAAGGGGATGTCCATCCCCTTTTTGTTCTCACGATTGTTGGACCATAAAAGGCGCAGATCGCCCGCTAATAAGTCTCCCGGGCAGGCTATGGCGTCGTTACCCGGCTCCAGGTGGACTCGAACTCGATGATCTCGTTGATGGGAATGCACACGGCCTTGAGCACGTACTTGAGCTTGCCGCCGGCGCCGCTGGTGGCAAGCGGATCAAAGTCCGTTCCACTGTCATCAACTAATCCTGGTACGCCGTCTGTTACCGCTACCACCGCTGCATAAGGCAGCGCTAACTGGTAGGTGCTACCAGTCGGGTCCACCAAACCCATATAGGCAACTACATCGGCCGCATCAATACTGCCGTCCTGGTTATAGTCCGTTGTAATCTGCCCCGGCGACCCTGGAGTTAAGCGATATTCAAGTTCTATCTGAACAGCCATTGCATAGAACGTAAGGTAATTGCCCCAGGAGGCCAGCTCCGCGTCCATGATGTAGGCCGTATCGTTCGTGGTGACCCCGAACTCGTCGAAGCCCCCCAGAGCATTCACCGGCAGGTCGGCCACGCCCATGGTCACCCGCTCTTCTGCTTCATCCCAGGTATCGGTGATCTCGATGTACCGCTCGTCGTGGGCGTCCCGGTCGGTGAAATTGAGATACATGACACTACTGTCACTGGAAAAGGTGACCTCCGCATCATCGAAGGGCGGCAGCACCTGGTCGCCCAGGGCTTCATCGGGGGAAACACCGAGGGTACCGGTGAGGTAATCCATGGTAAAATTCCCGGCGTCTTCGATGGGAGCGATGGTCAGGGCCGACCGGCAGGCGGTTTCGTCCAGGCGAATGGTGGGATAGGTCCCGCCCAGGGTGTAGGTCCCGTCATCCTTGAATATCACTTCCATGGCTAACCCCATGGCTTCCAGGGCTGCAGGAGTAGGCAGGGCCACGGTGGAATCGAGGAGCGTATCCCCCTCGAAGAAGGCGAACAGGGGCAGGTCTGCCAAGGCAGCGCTTGCCCCCAGCACGTCGGGCGCCAGATCCCAATAGGCATCCACCGAGAAGCTGTCGCCCGCGGCCGAGTCGGCGGGCAAGGCGATGTCCCGCAGGTAGGTCCCGGTGAGGGCCGTCAGTTTCCAGGTACCCACAAGTGAGGCAATGACGTCGTCGTCGTCAGGGCTTACAGTATCATCTTCGCAGGCGGTGTTAAAAATGATTAAGCCTAATACTAGGGTGGCAATAGTGTAATGTTTCGCTCGCATTATCATCTCCTTAACCTTATCAAGGGGTGCTGTTGGTAGCAAGTATATGGAAGGTATGACATCTGTGGCTTATCATCCAGCGTTTTTTCATAGGGTCACGTCTGTCTGATGGCTATCCCAATTTGCAAAAAACGATGCGGGCAGTTGTCATGGAATTGTCACAGCGTGGTAAAAGTTTGGTCAGTGGGTAGGAGCATCAGCAAGCCCACCCAGGGATAGGGATATCGCTACCCGGCACGGCCGCCGCCAAGCAGGTCTCACCGCCGCCGGGTGAGCCAGCGGCGAAAGGTGAAGATCAGGATAATGATGCCCACGGCCATGGGCAGAGATACCACCACCAGGTGCTCGAGCATGGACGACATGGCTTCACCCATGGTCAGGCCAAACTTTCCGCCACCAGTTCGGCGATGTCCTTCACCTGCACACGCTCTTCCGCGCCCCGAACTTTCCGGGCATCGTCCAGCATGATCATGCAGAAGGAGCAGGCCGTCGCCACTGTCTGGGCGCCGGTGGCCGCGGCCTGGTCGAAACGGTTGAGGTTGATGCGCTCCCCCTGGCTGACCTCATACCACATGTTGCCGCCGCCTGCGCCGCAGCAGAAGCTCTGGCTCCGGGACTGGGCCATCTCCACCATCTGACCCTCCGGGGCTAAGGTCCGGGTTACGACGCTGCGAGGCGACTCATAGATGCCGTTATGCCGCCCGAGATAGCAGGCATCGTGGTAGGTGACCGTGCCGGTGAGCCGGCCGTCCAGGGCGAGGCGTCCCTGATCAATGAGCTCCTGGATATAGTCTGCGTGGTGGGTCACCTGCCAGGTGGTCCCCAGCTGGCGGTAGTCCCGTCCCAGGGTTTGAAAGCAGTGGGGACAGGTGGTGACGATGCGGTTGAAGCGGTAGTTGGCCAGGGTGGCGATATTCTGGTTGGCCAGGGTCTCGTAGACATATTCCTCGCCCATGCGCCGGGCCGAGTCACCGGTGCAACGTTCTTCCGTGCCCAAGACGGCAAAGTCGACGTTCGCCGCCTGGAAGATGGCCACCATGGCCCGGGCGATTTCCTGATTGCGCGGGTCGTAGGCCCCGGCGCAACCCACCCAGTACAACACATCCACTTCGCCCTTAGCCGCCATCACCGGCAGCTCCAGCCCGGCATCGACGGCCCACTTGAGGCGGTTGTCGCGGGGGAATCCCCACGGGTTGCCCTGTTGGGTGGTCTTCTCAAGGGATGTGGCGGCATCCTGGGGCGGTTGACCTTCGGACAGCACCAGGAAACGGCGCATGTCGATGATGGCCGGGATGTGGTCGATGATGACGGGGCATTCCTCCATGCACGCCCGGCAGGTGGTGCAGGCCCACAGCTCTTCGGTGGAGATGAGCTCCCCGATGAGGGGCGCGGCCACCCGGTCGCCCATGGTCTGGGCATACAGGTTGTGCCGCAGGGCCTGGATGATCTTCATGGGGGAAAGGGGTGAGCCTACGGCATGTGATGGGCAGACGGAGGTGCAGCGAGCGCATTCGGTACAGGCCTCGGCGTCGAGGAGCTGCTTGGTGGTGAAATCTTCCACCTTGCCCGCCCCCAGGACCAGGTCGTCCGCGGCGGCAGCGGGATCTTCCATGAGGGCGGCAATATTCATCGGCCGGAGCATGCCGTGCTCGGCCCGGTTGGTCAGGGCCACGTTGACGACGCCGATGATGCTGTGGAAAAGTTTGGTTTGGGGAATCAGGGCGATGAGACCGAGGGCCAGGGCCGCGTGGCTCCACCACAGCCACGGCTGCAAACTCTGCCAGGTCTGGCTGGACAGCGTCAGGCTCAGGCCATAGGCCACAAAGGACGCCCAGGCCGTGGCGGGCGCCTCGATGCTCAGGCGGGCCGATTCGGCCAGGAAACCGCCCGCCACCAGCAGTATGAGCACCAGGAGGATGCCGCTGTCGCCCAGGAGGCTACCCCGGCCAGCGAAGGTGTTATGGGGCAGGGCAGCCGGTCTGGCTGATGTGTGCCTGCGTGCCAGGGCCAGTAGGGACCCGAGGAGCAGGGCCAGACCGCCCAGTTCGTTAAGGGCCGCGAACCAGGGGGTATCCTTGCGGGGGAGCAGCTCCAGGAACAGCCCTCGCTCAACCAGAAAATCCACGCTGGTGGCAAATAGAAGTTCCATAAAGCCCCACCCCAGCAGCAGGTGCATCACACTGGCGTAGCCGAAATGGCGGGCCGTCACTTTCCGTTGGGCCACCCCATAGTAGAGGGCATTGGTGATCACTTCCCAGGGCCTTACAGGGCGAGTTTCCGGTCGCCCGATGCGGGCGGCAAAGGCGCGCCGGAAATTGTAGAGGAAATAGAAGAGGGCTATCCCGGCAAAGAGATAAAAAAGGGCCGGGATATGAACGACTGCGCCGTCAGCCATAGTACACGGTCCCTCCAGTCTGTGGAACGCCGGAGGCTATCCTCCCCTGTGCTCCTTGATGGCGGCCGTAAGGCGGGGAACGATCTCAAACAGGTCGGCGACAATGCCGTAGTCGGCGATCTCGAAAATGGGGGCGTTGGCATCCTTGTTGATGGCCACGATGCAGCCTGAGTTCTTCATGCCCACCTGATGCTGGATGGCCCCCGAGATTCCCACCGAAAGGTAGAGTTTGGCCGAGACCGTCTGGCCCGACGATCCCACCTGGCGGTCGTGGTCCAGCCAGCCGTAATCGACGACCGGGCGCGATGAGCCGAGCTCGGCATCCAGCGCCGCGGCCAGCTCCTGGACCAGGTGGAGATTGTCTGCTTCACCAATGCCCCGGCCCACGGAGACGACGCGTTCCGCGCGGCTTAAGTCCACCGTCCCCTTGCCTTCCTGGAACCGCTCGCCGGGGCGCACATGGAGCGTGACGCCGGCCAGGTCCACCTCCAGGGTCCGGACGGCAGGCGAGCCAGCCTCAAGGTCATCGGACCGGAAGGCCCCGGATTGGAACGATACGATGGTGAGCCCGGGGGTCGTCTGTACGTCGGCATTGATCTTGCCCTGAAAAATCTGGCGGA
The DNA here is from genome assembly GCA_964543925.1 of uncultured bacterium. Lineage (GTDB taxonomy): Bacteria > Fidelibacterota > Marinisomatia > SCGC-AAA003-L08 > TS1B11 > JADFNF01. The sequence continues at coordinate 1,203 of CAZJBG010000029.1, read as the reverse complement.
TCCAGGTGACCTGGCCGTCAAGCCGATACCCCACACAGTCGCTCACCATGGGTCGCTCCAGGCGGCTGGCCAGGCGCGGTAGCCAGTCCCGGGCCTGGTAGGTATGCCCGGCCAGCAGCAGCTCCGGCGATTCGGCCGCGATCACCGCGTCCATGGCTGCGACGAACTGTTCCTGGGTGTAGTCCTCCAATTCGGTGGCCGGTACCAGCAGCAGTTCGTCCAGTTTGAGATTGGTCAGCTGCTCGGGGGGAGTCTCCAGGCCAAAGACCACCCCCGCCAGGGAATGGTTCAGGGTGGCGGCCAACTCCTGAGCCGCCTTCAAAGCCTCCAGGGAGTTGCGGGAGACCTGGCCCTCTTGATGCTGAATGAAAGTCAGGATGCGGCCCACGGTCTACAACACCTTCGCTTCATTGGCCAGTTTTTCCACCAGTTGGGCCACCACTTCGTCCGGGCTGCCTTCCAGAAACAGGGTCTGTTTGGTCTTGGCCGGTACGTAGATTCGCTTGAGCATCTGGTGGGGCGTCATGTCGCCGGTGTTCAATCCCAGGTCGGCGGCCGAGACCTGTTTGATCTCTTTTTTCTTCATGGCCATGATGCCCTTCAAAGAGGCATACCGGGGTTTGTTGATCCCCGATTGGATCGTGAGCAGGGCCGGCAGGTCGGTTTCCAGGTGCCGGAACCAGCCCCCTTCCAGCTCCTGCTTGACCTTGATGCTCCCGTCCAGCAACTCGGTCTGCACCACCAGGGTCACGTGCGGCAGGCCCAGCTGTTCGGCCAGCATGGGACCGAGCTGACCTTCGCCGGTATCATCAGCCTGCAGGCCGCATAATATAAGGTCGAAGGACTCATCCTTCAGGGCGGCAGCCAAGGCCCGGGCAGCGCCGAGACTGTCGAGCGGGTCGAAGGCGTCGTCGCGGAGGAACAGGGCCCGGTCGGCCCCTTTGGCCAGGGCGTCTTTCAACGCCTGGCTCGCCCGGTCGGGGCCCAGGGTGCACACCACCACCTCACCCCCCCCGGACTCCTTCATGAGGAGTGCCTCCTCCAGGGCGTAGTTGTCGCTCTCGTTGGTGATGAAAACCAGGTTGCCTTCCTTCACCCAGGTCTCGTCCGCGTCGATGGTGACGACCGATCCCTGGTCGGGCACTTGTTTGAGGAGTACGCAGATGTTCATCATTTATTGGCTTGCTCATGCAGGGTGGGGCC
>CAZJBG010000028.1:18332-21014 GCA_964543925.1 uncultured bacterium | reverse complement strand
GGACGAGACGGAAACCGACCTCTTTGGCGAGCAGGCCGTCCTCTGCGGAGGGTCGGCGGAGCTCATCAAGGCCGGCTTCGAAACCCTGGTCGATGCCGGCTACCCGCCGGAGCTGGCCTTCTTCGAGTGCCTCCACGAGATGAAACTGATCGTGGATCTCTATTATGAAGGCGGCCTGGCCCGCATGAACTACTCGGTGAGCGACACGGCCGAATACGGCGGCATGACCCGGGGCACCCGAATCATTACCCAGGAGAGCCGCAAGGCCATGAAGCAGATTCTCAAGGAGGTTCAGGATGGAACCTTTGCCAAAGAATGGATCAAGGAAAATGCCGATGGGCAGCCGCTCATGAACCGGCTCAGGGAAGCCACCCGGACGCACCCGGTCGAACAGATCGGGGCCCAGTTGCGCAAGATGATGAGTTGGATTGCCAGGGATAAAAAGCAGGCCAAGCAAGTCGCATGAGGTATAACATCACAGTTCTGCCCGGAGATGGTATCGGCCCCGAGGTGATGGACGTCGGGGTAGAGATCATGGTGCACGTAGCCGAACGCTACGGGCTCCAACTGGACCTGACCACCAAACAGGTGGGCGGCTGCTCCCTGGATGCCACCGGCCTGCCTATTACCGATGATACCCTGGAGGCCTGCTATGGAGCGCAGGCTGTGCTGCTGGGCGCCATCGGCGGACCCCAGTGGGAAGGGCTGCCCCATGACAAGAAACCGGAGCGGGCGCTGCTGCGTCTGCGGGAAGCCCTCGGCCTGTACACCAACCTGCGGCCGGCCCGGGTCTACCCCGCCCTGGTGGAAGCGTCCTCCCTGAGGCCCGAAGTGGTCCAGGGGACGGATCTGCTGGTGGTCCGGGAACTTACCGGCGGCATCTACTTCGGGGAGCCCCGGGGGTACGACCACGACCGCGGCTGGAATACCCTGGTCTATACGCGGGGCGAGGTGGTGCGCATCGCCCGGGTGGCTTTCCAGCAGGCTACCCTGCGTCGCAAGCACGTGACCTGCGTGGACAAGGCCAACGTATTGGAGAGCTCCCAGTTCTGGCGGGAGATCGTCCACGAGGTGCACCGGGACTTTCCCCACATCGAGCTGGTCGATTTGTACGTTGACAATGCCGCCATGCAGTTGGTGCGCGATCCCGGTCAGTTTGACGTTCTGGTCACGCAAAACATGTTCGGGGATATCTTGAGCGATGTGGCCTCGGTCATCACCGGCAGTCTGGGCATGCTCCCGTCGGCCTCCATCGGCGACCAGCACGCCCTGTACGAGCCGGTGCACGGCAGCGCCCCGGATATCGCCGGACAGAATAAGGCGAACCCCCTGGCCATGATTGCTTCGGTCGCCATGATGTTCGCCACCAGCTTTAACCTGCCTGAAGCGGCCCACCTGGTGGATCAGGCCATCGAGGAGACGCTGTCGGCCGGCTACCGGACGGCGGATATCGCCACAACCGGGGCCACAGTGGTCTCCACCAGCGACATGGGCAGGCGAGTGAAGGACGCCTTTGATCACCTGTTTCAAAAGCAGGGCGACTCAGCAACCAGCGGATTAGTAGAAAGCGAATAGGGTCATGAAAGAAAAAATCGTCATTTTTGACACCACCTTACGGGACGGGGAGCAGTCCCCGGGAGCGTCGCTGAATGTCCAGGAGAAATTGGAAATTGCCCGGCAGCTGGCCAAGCTGAAGGTCGATATTGTCGAAGCAGGATTCCCCGTCTCTTCCCCGACCCAGTTTGAAGCGGTGCAGCAGATAGCCGGCAGTGTGGACGTGACAGTGGCCGGCCTGGCCCGGGCGGTGGAGAAGGATATCCAGGTGGCCCATGACGCCCTCAAGGGAGCCCGGCGGTTCCGGATCCACACCTTTATCGGGACATCAGACATCCATATCCAGGAAAAATTCCGGGATAGCAAGTATGGACGGTCCCTGAAGGAGAAACGGGCCACGATCCTGAAAATGGCCCAGGAGGCGGTGGCCTATGCCAAGACCTTCACCGACGATGTGGAGTTCTCACCCGAAGATGCCGGCCGCACCGATATCGGCTACCTGGCCGAGATCGTGGAAGCGACCATTGCCGCCGGGGCCGTCACGGTGAACATTCCCGACACCACCGGCTACACCATGCCGGCGGAATTCGGCGCCAAGATCGCCGAGCTGCGCAAACGGGTGGGCAACATCGATCAGGCCATGATCAGCGTTCACTGCCACAACGATCTGGGGCTGGCGGTGGCCAACTCCCTGAGCGCCATCCAAAGCGGCGCCCGGCAGGTGGAGTGCACCATCAACGGTATCGGCGAGCGGGCCGGGAATGCCTCCCTGGAAGAGATCGTCATGGCCCTGAAGGTGCGGGAAGACTACTGGGCCTATCAGACCGATATTCAGGTGGAGGAGATATTCAACACCAGCCGGATGGTCTCAGCCTTTACGGGGCTTATCGTCCAGCCAAACAAGGCAATTGTGGGCAACAACGCTTTCGCCCACGAAGCGGGCATCCACCAGGACGGTATCCTCAAAAGCCGCCAGACCTACGAGATTATGAGCGCCGAGTCGGTGGGCGTGGCCAAAACCACGATGGTTCTCGGACGGCATTCAGGGCGACACGGCCTGGCCGCACGGCTTGAGGAGCTGGGCTACAACCTGTCCAAGAAGGACCTCCAGCACGCCTACGACAAATT
>CAZJBG010000028.1:14393-18322 GCA_964543925.1 uncultured bacterium | reverse complement strand
CGACAAATTTGTGGAGTTGGCCGATAAGAAGAAGGAAATTCTCGATGACGACCTGCGCATCCTTATGGGCGATGAAATTTACTCCACGGACCGCTATTACCAGATGCAATCCCTGCACGTGAGTGTGGACACCGGCACCACCTCAACCGCCACCATCAGCATCAAGGTTGCGGACCGGGTGGTCCAGGATTCGGCGGTCGGTGACGGGCCGGTGGACGCCACCTTCAGGGCTATCGACCGTGCCCTGGGAACCAAGGCTTCCATCGAATCCTACCAGGTGCGGTCGGTGACGGCCGGTCGCGACGCCCAGGGTGAGGTGCTGGTGCGCATCCGCCGCCATGGACGGCTCTTCATGGGCCGGGGGGTATCCACCGACATCATCGAAGCCTCGGCCAAGGCCTACCTGCAAGTCCTCAACGAAGAGTGGACCTACACGCAGGAAGCGCAGGACAAGGTCGTTACCCCGGTCGACGAATCTTTTGCGCAAACCGTATAATAGTGTGACAGGACCGGTTCAGTGAAACTAGAACTATTCGACACAACCCTGCGTGACGGCACCCAGGGGCAAGGGGTAAACCTCTCGGTAGCCGACAAGCTGCACATCGCCCAGGCCCTGGATGACTTCGGTATCGATATCATCGAAGGGGGCTGGCCGGGCAGCAATCCCCGTGACCAGGAATTCTTTGGTGAGGTTGGCGCCCTCAACCTGAAACATGCCCGGATGTGCGCCTTCGGCTCCACGGCTCGCAAGCCCGGCGCGGCAGCAACCGACCCCAATTTGAACGCCATCATCCAGGTTGAAACCCCCGTCGTGTCCCTCTTTGGCAAAACCTGGCGGTTTCACTCGCAGAAGGGGCTCCGACTCACCGATGAGGAGAATGAGGCCATCATCTACGAATCGGTGGCCTTTTTAAAGGAGCATGGCCGGGAGGTGATCTTTGACGCCGAGCACTTCTTCGACGGCTACAAGGACGATGCCGCCTTCGCCCTGACCATGATCAAGGCGGCCCAGTCGGCCGGCGCCGATACCATCGCCCTATGCGATACCAACGGCGGTTCGCTGCCGACCCAGATCAGGGCCATCATCGAAAAGGTCAAGCAGGAGATCGAGACCCCCCTCGGTATTCACGCCCATAACGACAGTGAGCTGGCCGTGGCCAATACCCTGATGGCCGTGGAGGCCGGGGCGACCCATGTCCAGGGTACCATGAACGGGGTGGGCGAGCGCTGCGGCAATGCCAACCTGTGCAGTGTGATCCCCGACCTATTGCTAAAAATGGGTCACGCTACCGCTCAGGAATTGGATCTGAGGCAGCTTACGACGCTGTCTCATTTCATTTCCGAGGTGATGAACATGGCGCCCAATCCCTATGCGCCCTATGTGGGCAAATCAGCCTTCGCCCATAAGGGGGGAATCCACGTCAGCGCCGTCATGCGTGACGCCGCCATGTACGAGCACACCCCTCCCGATACGGTGGGAGCCAGCCGCCACGTGCTCGTCTCCGACCTGTCGGGACAGAGCAACATTCGCTACAAGGCCAAGGAGCTGGGCATCGACCTGAACGGCCACCAGGGCAAGGACACGGCCAAAAATGTGGTCCAGGAGGTGAAGTCTTTAGAGCACCAGGGCTATCAGTTCGATGGCGCCGAGGCCTCCTTCGAGCTGCTCCTTCGACGGCAAACCGGCGAGTTCCAGCCGTTCTTTGAGGTGTTGGAATCGAGGGCCAATGTGCACTATGATAACCAGGGGCGTAACACCTCCGAGGCGGTGCTCAAAGTGGAGGTGGGCGGCGAGGTGGAGCACACCGCTGCCGACGGCGTCGGCCCGGTTAACGCCCTGGATAACGCCCTGCGGAAAGCCCTCGTACGCTTTTAGCCCGAGGTTAGCGATGTCAGGCTAATCGACTACAAGGTGCGCGTACTCAACGAAAAGCACGGCACCCGGGCCAAGGTCCGTGTGCTGATTGAATCCAGCGACGGCCAGACCAGCTGGTCCACCGTCGGGGTGTCGGAAAATATCATCGAGGCCAGCTGGCAGGCCATTAATGACAGCCTCAATTACAAACTGTACAAACATTCTCAGACGTTCTCGGGCGGTGTCCCGTCCCGGAGGGACCCTGACGAGAAAGGGACCCCTGCGGGGGAAACGCCGGTAAGCAAATCCTAATGAATCAAGCAATGGTGTGAGGAACAATGAACGCAACCGACAACCAGTATCTATGGATGGATGGAGCGATTCGCCCCTGGGCCGAGGGACAGATACACGTGATGTCCCACGTCCTGCACTATGGGAGCGGCATCTTCGAAGGTATCAAGTGCTACGCGACCGAAGATGGTCCGGCCATCTTCCGGCTTCAGGACCATATCCGGCGTTTGGAGCGGTCGGCCGCCCTGTACCAGATGAAGCTCCCTTTCACCGTCGACGAGATTGTCCAGGGATGTCTCGACATGGTCACGGCCAGCGGACTCGAGGCCTGTTACATTCGTCCCATCGCCTTCTACGGCTATGACAGCCTGGGGGTCCATCCCAAAGATTGCCCGGTCCACGTGGCCATCGCCTGCTTCGACTGGGGCGCGTATTTAGGCGACGATGGCCTTACCAGGGGTGTTCGGGTGACCGTCTCCCCCTGGCGGAAATTTCACTACAGCACCTTCCCCACTACCGCCAAAGCCAGCGGCCAATATCTCAACTCCCTGCTGGCCATCCGGGACGCCAAGGGAAAGGGCTTCGACGAGGCCCTCCTGCTAAACATGGAGGGGAACATCGCCGAAGGCTCGGGGCAAAATCTGTTCCTGGTTCGCGACGGCGCCCTGTACACCAACGACGAAAAATCTTCCATCCTGCTGGGCCTCACCCGGGAGACCATCATGCAGGTGGCCGAGGACCTGGACATACCGGTGAACATCACCACCCTGACCCTGGAACAGCTGCTGGCAGCGGACGAAGCCTTCTTCACCGGTACGGCCTCGGAGGTGACCCCCATCCGCGAGTTGGACGGCCAGCCCATCGGCTCCGGCAAGCCGGGCCCCATCACCACCCGACTGAGCAACCTTTACTTCGATCTGATCAAGGGGAAACGCCCGGAGTACCGCCACTGGCTTACCTACCTGGAAAAAACCGGCGATGAGCAAATGGCAGCTAAGAAGATCACGATATCAGGTTAGCGGCGCTCTCCAGCTGCTGTGTGCTGTCAAGGTAGGCGCGATGCTCCCCTCGCACCGGATGACTGCCACCCACCGGCATCCCCACGAGATAGTTCCCTCACTCAAAATGATTTGAAATGACGGAGTGATAAATAATGCTTGAAGGTCCTGTACTGATCGTCGTTTTGATCGGGGCGATTGGCTTTATCATCTTTGCCACCGCGATCTTGAAGCTCCATCCTTTCCTGTCCTTGCTCCTGGCTACGTTTGGCGTCGGTTTCATCGTCAGGATGCCGCTGATGCAGATCATCGATGCCGTGAACAGCGGCTTTGGCGGCTTGATGGGCACCATCGGCCTGATCATCATATTTGGTACCATCATCGGCACGATCCTTGAAAAGTCCGGGGGCGCCATCACCATGGCGGATGTGGTCCTGCGCACCCTGGGTAAAAAGCGACCGACCCTGGCCATGTCCCTCATCGGCGCCATCGTGAGCATCCCCGTGTTTTGTGATTCGGCCTTCGTCATCCTGGCAAAACTGAATAACGCCATCGCCCGGCGTTCCCGGGTGCCGCTGGCCGCCATGACCATCGCCCTGGCTTCCGGGCTGTATGCAACCCATACCCTGGTCCCCCCTACCCCGGGACCCATTGCCGCGGCCGGGAATCTCGGCGCTGCCGATTTCCTGGGGACGGTCATCTGGATCGGCCTGCTGACCGCCATTCCCGTGATACTCGTCGGCTACTGGTGGGCCCTGCGCGTCGGCCGCTCCGTCACCATTGAG